>JBEKHI010000377.1:0-8070 GCA_050012355.1 Streptosporangiaceae bacterium
GTGAGGTCAACGACATGGGCCGTCAGTCGAGGGCCGCCGTCGAGCGGAACATCGCACGCGGCGGCGTCACCGTGTGGGAGGCCGACGGCTCGCCGGTTTCGATGGCCGGGGTCTCCGCATCGGTCGCGGGGATGGTCCGGGTATCCGCCGTCTACACCCCGCCGCAACGCCGCGGCCGCGGCTTCGCGGGCGCGGTCACCTACGAGGTCAGCCGGGCCGCGCGGGCGGCCGGGGCCGAGGAGATCCTGCTCTACACCGACCTGACCAACCCGGTCAGCAACGCGCTCTACCCGCGGCTGGGGTACCGTCCGATCGAGGACCGGGCGGTAATCGCCTTCACCGGGGACAGATCTTACTAATCGGTAACGTTGCAGGCGGTTGGCATCGATCGGCATACTTGGTCAGGTTCGGCCCCACTCAACCCCGCATGTCACGACAGGAAGCATCGGCGGCATGGGCTGGTGCACGACCCGCAATCTAACTGAATTCCGCTCAGCGGCCGACGCGTTCCTGCGTTCCCGGCCCGCCGAGAACACGTTGTTGCTCAGCGCTGCCAGTGAGCTCAGTGCCGGTGGCGAGCTGGGTGATGGCGTGAGCGTCCCCTCGGACGCATTGTTCGGCTGGCTTGAGCAAGCTGACGGCATCCGCGGCGCGTTTGTGCACCTGCCGCCGGATCCGGTGCTTGTCGGCAGCCTCGCTCCCGAGGCGGCGGCCGCGCTGGCGGACGCCCTCGCCCGGTTGCAGCGGCGGCTGGGCGGCATCGACGCGTCCGTCCGGGCCGCCGAGGCGTTCGCCGCCACCTGGAAGCAACGCACCCGCCAGTCGGCGCGGGTACACCGGCACACTCGCGTCTACCGGCTCACCGGCCCGGTCCCCGACGTGCCGAGCGCGCCAGGAAGATTCCGGCCCGCCACCGCGGACGACAAGGACGTCGTGGCCGAGTGGCTCGCGGCGTTCGGGCGCGAGGTGGGTGACGTCCCGCACCCCGCCACCGCGGACGAACTGCTGAGCCGCTGGACTGTCCTGCTATGGGAAACACCAGGCGTGGGGCCCACCGCCATGTCGGTGCTAGCCGGCCCGGTGGCCGGAACAGTGCGGATCATGCTGGTCTACACGCCGCCCCGGCTACGTCACCTGGGCTACGCGTCGGCGGTGCTGGTGGCTGCCTGCCGCGCCGCGCGGGAGGCGGGAGCGACGGACGCCCTGATGATCACGGACGTCTCGAGCCCCATGACCGGCACCCTCCGCCAGCGCCTAGGCTGCGAGCCCCTCGGCGACCGGCTCGTGCTCACCTTCAGATAAGCCAAGGGCCGCGATGAGTCATTGATGCCCCTCTATGGGCGTCGCTGACTCATCGCGGCCCCTTGGCCGCTAGCTAACCGAGACGGTCACCCCCGCTTCGCGGGTGGCCGCGCCGAGGGTCGCCGTGGCGTGAACTACCTCATTTTCCGATGGGGAGTAGGACGGGGGCGTGACCTCGAAGGTCGCGACCGGGGCCTGGCCCGCACGGACGGTGCCGAAGGTCACCGGGCCGGTGACCTTCCAGCCGGCCGGAAGCTGCAGCGCGATCTGCGCGTCGCGCAGCGTCTCGCCGCCGCCCGCCGTCAGCGTCACCTTGACGCGGAACGCCTTACCGGGGCTCACCGTCGATGGCGCGCTGATCGTGACCTGACGCGCTCCGGGGGTCGATGTCATCGTGTACGCGCCGCGCAGCGGCAGGTTGGCCAGCGCGGAGGAGTCACCCACGTACACCTGGTACTTCCCGGTGGTCTGGGTCCAGCCGTTGACCGTGTCGGACCACCACGACTCCTGTTGGGGGGTGATGGTGAACGACACCCGCTGCGACTGGCCGGGCGCCAGCGAGACGCGCTGGAACCCTTGGAGTTCGCGCGGTGGCTCTCCGGACGCAGCCGGATCGCCAAGGTACAGCTGGGCAACGTCCACCCCCGTTCTGGTACCCGTGTTGGTAATGGTGGCGGAGACCCGCACATCGTCCGTGCCGGTCACCGAAGTACGGTCGATGCTCAGGTCGCTGTACCGGAACGTCGTGTACGACAGTCCGTACCCGAACGGGAACAGCGGCGTCTCGTTCTTGACCTCGAACCAGCGGTAGCCGATGTCGATCCCGTCGGACTGCAGCACCTCGGTGCCGTCGCCAGGGAACTCCGCCGGGTTCGCGTCGGAGACCTGGGACAGTGAGGCCGGGAACGTGACCGGCAGGTGGCCGCCGGGATCGGTGTCGCCGAACAGCACCGAGGCCAGCGCGGTACCGCTGGTCTGGCCGGGATACCAGGCGTCGACCACGCTGGATACCGACGAGAGCCACGGCATGAGAACCGGGGCGCCCGCGTTGACCACCACGACCGTGTCCGGGTTCGCGGCGGCGACGGCCTGGATCAGCTCGTTCTGCGCGGACGGCAGGTCGAGCGACGGCCGGTCGGTCGCCTCGGACTCGGTGTCGTCGGACACCACCACGACCGCGACCTTCGCCGCCTTCGCCGCGGTGACGGCCGCGTTGATGTACGGCGCGAGCGCCGACGGGGTGGCCCACAGCACCTGCGATGACGCGCCGCTGATGCTGAGGGTGTAGGTGGTGCCGGCCGTCAGATCCACCGCGACCGAGTAGGTGCTGACCGGGGGAGTGCCCGGGTTGTCGATCAGCTGCGTCCCGTTCAGCGACAGGTAGGTCGACGTATAGCACCCGCACGGGTTGGTGACCGCGAGAACGTAGGTGCCGGTCTCCGGCGCGGTCAGCGTGCCGGTGTAGGAGCCGCCGTACGGCGTGGCCGCGTAGGCGGGGGTGAGGTCGGCCGCCGGGATCGCCGGCAGCGACGTGTCGGCCGGCAGGCCCTGGGTGTATGTCGTGTTCGAGTCGTCAGCCTGGATCCCGGCGAGCGGGGAGACGGTGGACGACGGGATCACGTAGGCGCTGCCGCCGCCCGCGTAGGTCGCGCTGGCCGAAGCCGACGGGCCGATCACCGCGACGTTCTCCGACTTCGAGAGCGGAAGCGTGCCGCCGTTGTTCTTCAGCAGCGTGGTACCGGCCTCGGCGATCTGGTTGGCGGCCGCGACGTGCGCGGGTGTGGTGACGGTGTTGCTGGTGGTGTTCTGGTTCGGCTTGGCGAAGAAATTGAACTGGAACATCTCGGTGAGGATGCGCGAGACCATCGTGTTCAGCGTGCTTTGCGGGATGATGCCGTCCTCGATGTCGGTCTCGAGTGGTGCACCGTAGTTGGTGTTGAACGGCTGCTCCGCGTCGGTGCCGTCAAGCGCGCCCGAGGTGCCGTGCAGCGCGCCGTAGTCCGACATGACGAAGCCCTGGAAGTCGTACAGCTGCTTGAGCACGTCGGTGAGCAGGTACGAGCTGTTGCAGCTGGCCGCGCCGTTGATGTAGGAATACGCGCACATCACCGACGCCACGTTCGCCTGGCTCACCGCCGCCTCGAACGGCGCGTTGTAGATCTCCTGCAGCGCCCGGTCGGACACGATGTTGTTGTCCGCCGGGGAGTTGCGGTAGGTCTCCTGACCGTAGTCCGTGTAGTGCTTGACCTGGGACATCACGTCCTGGGACTGGACGCCCTCGATCTCGCTGGTGCCTAGCTCGGAGGTCAGGTACGGGTCTTCGGACAGTGACTCGAAGGACCGGCCCCAGCGCGGGTCGCGGTCGATGTTGACGGTCGGCCCCAAGTTGGCGCTGGCGCCCTTGCCGTACTCCTCGGACCCGACGACATCGCCGTACTCCTTCGCGAGCTGCGGCGAGAAGGTGGCGGCGAGCGACACGCCCGAGGGGAGCTGGGTGACGCCGGTATTGCCGTCCGCGACGCCCGACGGCCCGTCCTCAAGGCCGAGCGCGGGGATGCACAGCGACGTTATCGCTGGGGTGTAGAACACGTACGGGTTGGTCGTGCCGTGTCCCTCGACCATGCTGATGTCGTCGTCGAGAGTCATGCTGTTCATGAGCTGGGCCACGCGTTGCGCGACCGGTGCGGTAGATGTGACCCAGGGACAGCTGGACGCCTTAGCGGTGCTCGCGGTAGAGCTCACCGCGACCGCCGCGGGGACCGCGAGCAGTGCGGCGATCCCGAGCGCCGCGAAACGACGCCGAATGCGTGGGTGTTCCCGGCCTTGTCCTCTAACCATCAGGGGGTGCCTCCCGTCGATGCATCATTGCTCGATGGTTTGGACATAACAAAACAAGGCGTAACACAGCGGCAACCAAAATGAAATACCTAATGTTTTCGCCTAGGTCAAAGACCGGCGGCTCTCAGAGCCGCACGAGCATCTTGCCGGTGTTGGCGCCGCGCATCATCGCGGCGAACGCCTCAACCGCGTTCTCGATGCCGGACACGATCGTCTCGTCCGCGCGCAGCGATCCGTCGCGCAGCCATCCGGCCGCCCGCGGCACGAACGACGAGAGCTGCGACAGGTGATCGGTGACGATGAATCCGCGCAGCGTGACGCGCTTCCCGATCGCGAGCCACAGGCTGGCGGGCCCCGGCAACGGTGTCTCCGCGTTGTAAGCGGCGACCGCGCCGCACATCGCGACCCGGCCGTAGTTGTTCAGCGAGATCAGCGCGGCGCCCAGGTGGTCGCCGCCCACGTTGTCGAAGTAGACGTCGATCCCGTCCGGGGCCGCCTTCTCGAGTTGCCTCGACAGGTGGCCGGCCCGGTAGTCCAGGCACACGTCGAACCCGAAGTCCTGCTCCGCCCGGCGCGCCTTGTCGGGGCCGCCGGCCGAGCCGATCACCCGCGACGCGCCGAGCAGCCGGGCCAGTTGTCCGGCCACCGAGCCGACCGCGCCCGCGGCGGCGGATACGAAGACCACGTCTCCCTGCCGCACCTGGGTGATCTCGGTCAGCCCTACCCAGGCGGTGAGCCCGGTCGTGCCGAGCACCCCCAGATAGGCCTGCGGCGGAGCGAGCGCCGTGTCGATGACCCGCGCCTCGGAGCTGTCAAGCACCGCGTACTCCCGCCACCCGAGGAAGTGCAGCACGGTGACGCCTACCGGCACGCCCGGCGTGCGGGACGCGAGCACCGTCCCCACCGCGGAACCGGTCATGGCCTGCGACAGCTGGAACGGCGGGATGTAGGACGGGACGTCGTTCATCCGGCCCCGCATATACGGGTCGACCGACATCCAGTCGTTTCGCACCAGGACCTGCCCTGGGCCGAGATCCTCCAGCTCAACCGGCACCAAGCTGAAATCCGATGCCACTGGTTCCCCGACTGGCCGGGACTCGAGATGCCACTCCCGACTAGTGATGCTCATAGGTGAAAGCCCCCCTGTGTACTCGTGGGTAGCTTAGTGCTCGTGTGTGTCCCGCGCCAGCGAGACCGGGCGAACGCCACTAGGCTCAGCGTCGTGAGTACGCAGCAAATCGAGACACCTCAGCCATCCGTTACGAGCCGCATCGCCGCAGAGCTTGGCGTACGCGACAACCAGGTCGAGGCGGCGGTGACGTTGCTTGATGGCGGCGCCACGGTGCCGTTCGTCGCCCGTTACCGCAAGGAGGCGACCGGCGCGCTCGACGACGCCCAGCTCCGGACCCTTGAGGAGCGGCTACGTTACCTTCGCGAACTGGACGAGCGGCGTGAGGCGATCAAGAGCTCCATCTCCGAGCAGGGCAAGCTCACCGATGAGCTGCGGGCCCAGATCGACGCCGCCGACACCAAGGCGCGGCTGGAAGACCTGTACCTCCCGTACAAGCCCAAGCGCCGCACCAAGGCACAGATCGCCCGCGAGGCCGGTCTGGAGCCGCTCGCCGATCAGCTGCTCGCCGACCCGTCGCTCAGCCCGGCCGAATTCGCGCTCAGCTTCGTCAACGACCAGGTCGCCGATCCCGCGGCCGCCCTGGAGGGCGCCAGGTCGATCCTCGTCGAGCGGTTCGCCGAGGACGCCGACCTGATCGGTTCGCTCCGCGAGACCATGTGGAAGGCCGGGAGCGTGGGGGCCAAGGTCCGCGAGGGCCGCGAGGCCGACGGCGCGAAGTACTCCGACTACTTCGACTTCGCCGAGCCGTTCGGCAAGCTGAAGTCGCACCGGATCCTCGCATTGTTCCGCGCCGAAAAAGAAGACATCATCGACCTGAACCTCGACCCGGTGGCTCCCGACGATGTCTTCGAGGAGCCGATCGCGTCGAAGTTCGACATCTCCGACCAGGGCCGCCCGGCCGACCAGTGGCTCAACGACACTGTGCACTGGGCGTGGCGGACCCGGATCCAGACCCACCTGGCCGTCGACCTGCGGATGCGGCTATGGCAGGAGGCCGAAGCGGAGGCCGTCGACGTCTTCGCCAAGAACCTGCGAGATTTGCTACTCGCCGCACCGGCTGGGCCCCGTGCCACGCTTGGCCTTGATCCCGGCTTCCGTACCGGTGTCAAAACGGCGGTTATCGATGCCACCGGCAAAGTCGTGGCCACCGCGACGATCTACCCGCACGTTCCCCAGAACCGCTGGCAAGACTCGCTCAAGGTGCTCGCCGAGCTGTGCGCGCAGCACAAGGTCGAGCTGATCGCGATCGGCAACGGCACGGCGTCGCGGGAGACCGACAAGCTGGCTCTGGAACTCATCGCGGCCAACCCGTCACTCGGCCTGACCAAGATCGTGGTTTCCGAGGCGGGCGCGAGCGTCTACTCGGCGTCGGCGTACGCCTCGGCCGAACTGCCCGAGCTCGATGTCTCGATACGCGGAGCGGTGTCCATCGCCCGGCGGCTGCAGGACCCGCTCGCCGAGCTGGTCAAGATCGACCCGAAGTCCATCGGCGTCGGCCAGTACCAGCACGATGTCGCGGGCGGCAAGCTCGAGCGCAGCCTCGACGCCGTAGTCGAGGACGCGGTAAACGCGGTCGGCGTCGACCTGAACACGGCGTCCAAGCCGCTGCTGGCCCGGGTATCCGGCATCACCAGCACGCTGGCCGAGGCGATCGTCGCCCGGCGCGACGATCGCGGGGCTTTTCGTACTCGAGCCGAGCTGCTGGAGGTTGCTCGGCTTGGTCCGAAGGCGTTCGAGCAGTGTGCCGGGTTCCTGCGTATCAGGGAGGGCGACGAGCCGCTCGACGCCTCGGGCGTGCACCCGGAGTCCTACCCGGTCGTGCGCCGCATCCAGTCCAAGACCGGCGTCAAGGAGATAATCGGGAACCTGACCGTGCTGCGCGGTCTCAACCCGGCCGAGTTCACCTCCGAGTCCGCGGGACTGCTGACCGTCCGCGACATTCTCGGCGAGCTCGAAAAGCCGGGCCGCGACCCGCGCCCGGCCTTCGAGACCGCCACGTTCCGCGAGGGAGTGGAGGAGCTCAAGGACCTCGAGCCCGGGATGATCCTGGAGGGCGTGGTGACTAATGTCGCCGCGTTTGGCGCTTTCGTAGACATCGGCGTGCACCAGGACGGCCTCGTTCACGTCTCCGCGATGTCCGCGCGCTTCGTCTCCGACCCCCGCGAGGTAGTCAAGTCCGGCGACGTCGTGCGGGTGAAGGTGCTGTCGGTGGATGTTCCCCGTAAGCGGATCTCGCTGACGCTGCGGCTAGAGGACCCCGCCGAAGGCGGCGGCCGGTCCGGTGCCCCGCGTGGCGACGGCGCCAGCCGCCCCGCGGGCAGCGGCGGCGGTGTCGGCCGTCCCGCGGGCAGCGGCGGCGGTCGAGACGGAGGCGGCTCGCGTGGCGGTGAGGCTCGCGGCACCGGCGGTCGCGGCGATGGCGGCGGCCGCTCCGCGGGCGGCGGTGCTGGCGGCAACCGCGGCGGTGACGGTAACCGAGGCGGAAGCGGCCGCGGCGGAGACAGCGGTGGCGCCCGGGGTGGAAGCGGTGGCCGGGACAGTGGCGGCAATCGTGGCGGTAGTGGCCGTGGCGGAAGCGGCCGCGGCGGTGACGGTCGGCGGGACGGCGGCAGCGGTCGCGGGGACGCCCGAGGCAGCGGTGACGGCCGTGACAACCGTGGCGCAGGTGGCCGCGGCGGCGGCTCGGCCGTGCCTGACAGCGCGATGGCCGACGCCCTGCGGCGAGCCGGGCTGGTCAAGTAGGCGGGCCGCGACCTGGTAGGCGACGCCCGTAGTCGCATACCTGGGCGATCCGGGGC
>JBEKHI010000378.1:0-8047 GCA_050012355.1 Streptosporangiaceae bacterium
CGATCGGCCTGGGATTCCGCACGTGGGAACGGAGGCTGTATGGGCGTCCTGCTTAGAAGGGTCGCGACCGCCCTGGTGCTGGCGTTCCTGCTAGCGCCGCTAGCCGTCTTGGTGGTCAGCTCGTTCAACTCCACCGCGTCGCTGGCGTTCCCGCCGCAGGGGTTCTCGCTGCGCTGGTACTCCGAGGTGCTCGGATCTTCGGACTGGCTGGTGTCGTTCCAGCTCAGCGGTCTGCTCGTGCTGCTCGTGGTGATCACCACTCTGCTGATCGCGACACCCGCGGGTTACGCGCTGACGCGCGCGAAGTTCCGCGGCCGCTCGGTGATCACCGGCCTGGCGCTCGCGCCGCTGCTGGTGCCCGAGATCATCATCGCGCTCGGCCTGCTGTACTACCTGCAGGGGCTGCACCTGATCAACACGATCGCCGGCCTGTGGCTGGCGCATTCGCTGATCGCGTTGCCGTACGCGCTGCGGGCGATCATGGTCAGCGCGGCCGGGCTCGATCCGGCGCTGGAACGGGCGGCCGCCTCGCTCGGCGCGAGCCGGCTACGGACCTTCTGGACGGTGACGCTGCCGCTGATGCGGCCGGGCATCGTGGCGGGCGCGGTGTTCGCCGCGGTCACCTCGCTCGGCGAGATCGCGATCACCGCGCTCATCTCGGGCGCGAACACGGTCACGGTGCCGGTGCGGATCTTCTCCGCCGTTCAGTTCCAGCTCGACCCGTCGGTGGCCGCGGTGTCCACCCTGCTGATGGCGGCCAGCGTGATCGTGCTGCTGGTGCTCGACCGGTTCGCCGGTGTCTCGGACGTGGTCGCGTGAGCGTTATCGGCATCGATGTGGGCGGTACGTTCACCGACTTCGTGCTCGCCCAGCCGGGCCGGGTGGTGCACCACAAGGAGCCGAGCACGCCCCATGACCCGGCCGCCGCGGTCATCTCGGGGCTCACTGCTCTGCTGCGGACCGTCGATCCATCGGAGATCACCGGCGTCACCCACGGCACCACCATCGGGCTGAACGCGATCATCCAGCGCCGCGGTGCCCGGCTGGCCCTCGCCGTCACCGAGGGCTACCGGGACCTGCTCGAGATCGGCCGCGGCCGGATGCCGTCCTTCGACCTGTACGCGGGCCGCGAAGCGGTGCTGGTGCCGCGGGACCGGGTGACCGAGATCGCCGCGCGGCTCCGTTCCGATGGCGCGCCGGCGGTCGTCCCGGACTCTCAAGAACTCGACCGGGTGGCGGCGGCGCTGGCGGACGCGGAAGCGGCCGCGCTGACGATCCTGCACGCGCATCTCAACCCGGAGTTCGAGGCGGAGATCGCCGCCCGGCTGTCGGAGCGGGCCGGGATTCCGGTCGCCGCGTCCGCGACCGTGTGGCCGGAGGTCCGCGAGTACGAACGCACCCTCGTCGCGTTGCTGAACGCGTCGATCACTCCGCTGATGCGCGACTACCTGACGCGCCTGGAGGCGGGGATACGGGATGTCGGGATCACCGCGCCGGTGCATATCGCCGCCTCCAACGGCGGCTCGGTCGGCATCGCGAGCGCTGTGCGCCGGCCGATCGAGACCGTGCTGTCCGGACCGAGTTCCGGTGTCACCGCGGCCGTGCGGCTAGCCCGCGGCCGCAACATCATCACCTTCGACATGGGCGGCACCAGCAGCGACATCGCGGTAGCGGCGAACGGCGAGCCGGAACTCGCCACCCACACCACGATCGGCGGACTGCCGCTGATCCTGCCGGTGGTGGCGGTCAGCGCGATCGGCGCCGGCGGCGGTTCCATCGTCTCGGTTGACGACCATGGCTTCCTCACCGTCGGCCCGGACAGCGCGGGCGCCGACCCGGGCCCCGCCGCCTACGGCCGCGGCGGCACCCGCCCGACGGTGACCGACTGCTACCTGGCCTGCGGCTTCATCGACCCGGAGCGGTTCCTCGGCGGCCGTCTGACGCTGGACGGGTCGGCGGCGCGAGCGGCGCTGGGCTCGGTGGACCCTTCGGCGGCGCTGCAGGTGGCCACCGCCGGGATGGCGACCTCGCTGCGCAAGCTGCTCGCTCAGCGCGGGCTCGACCCGGCCGACTTCACCCTGGTGCCATACGGCGGCGCCGGGCCGGTGCACGCCGCGATGCTGGCCGCCGAGGCCGGGATCTCGAGCATGCTCATCCCGCCGACGGCCGCGACGTTCTGCGCGCAGGGCGCCGCCGCGGCTGACCTGCGGCGGGACTTCGCACGCAGCGTCCGCCGTCCGGTGTCGTCCGGGTTCGGCGAGGTTCTGGAGTCGCTGCGCGAGCAGGCGCTCGACTGGGCCGCGTCCGAAGGCGGCGCGGCACCGGAGCTGGCGATCAGCGCCGACATGAGCTACGTGGGGCAGGCGTACGAGCTCCGGGTCCCGCTGCCGGATCCGTTGGCGGCGGCGGAGGCGTTCGGTGCCGAGCACGAACGGCTGTACGGGTTCCGCGACGAGGGCGCCACGATCCGGCTCGGCACCGTCCGGCTGGCCGCCACCGTGCGCCGGCCGCCGCTGCCGGTCCCGGCCGTACCGCCGACCGAGGGACCGCCGGTGCCGCGGGGAGCCCGGGAAATCGTCGTTATGGGCAAAAAATGGATGGCGACCGTGTACGGCCGCGACGACCTGCGGGCTGGTGACGTTCTTGATGGTCCGGCGATCGTCGAGCAGGACGACACGACCGTGCTGATCCCGTCTTCGTGGCGGGCCAGCGTCGACGAAACGGGAAGCTTGTGGCTGGCAGTGCCATAAAGAAAACGAACAGCGACACCGAGGTCATCGGCGGCAAGCTGGCCGCCCTCACCGAGGAGATGTGCCTGGTACTGCAGCGGTCCAGCCGGTCGCTGTACGTCAAGGAGACCGCCGACTTCTGCTGCGCGCTGGCTGGGCCAGACGGCCGGTTCACCGCCTACCCGCGGGCGATGGGGGTCTCCGGCTTCGTCGGGCTCAACGTGCTCGCCGCGGTGGAGGCGGCCGGGCCGCTGTCGCCCGGGGACGTGATCATCACCAACGACCCGTACACCTCCGGCGGACTCGCCACCCACCTGACCGACATCCAGCTCATCGAGCCGTACTTCCACGACGGCGAGATCGTCGGGTACGGCTGGGCGTTCATCCACTGCTCGGACATCGGCGGCCGGGTGCCGTCCAGCCTGTCGCCGGTCAACACCGAGATCTTCGCCGAGGGACTGCGGATCCCGCCGGTGAAGTGGACCGCTGATATGCGGCGGCTGCTGGCCACCAATACCCGCACGCCGGAGGCGAACCTGGGTGACATTCAGGCGATGCTGGCCGCGCTCCGCACCGGACGGCAGCGGCTCGCCGAGGTCATCGGCCAGCACGGCGTTCTCACCGTGAACGCGACCCAGGAAGCGTTGCTTTCCTATACCGCTGTGCGTGCACGGTCGGCTTTGGCGGGCTTGAGCGATGGCAGCTTCCGGTTCACCGACTACCTAGACGACGACGCGGTCTCCGACATCCCGGTCCGGATCTCGGTGACCGCGACGCTGGACGACGGTCGGCTGCACCTGGACTTCACCGGCACCGACCCGCAGGTCGCCGCCGCGTTCAACATCGCGACCCTCGGCCGCCCGCACTCCTGGATCACCACCCGGGTGCTAGCGCTAATCTGCACGCTGGATCCCCGGATACCGCTGAACGGGGGACTGCTCGCGCCCGTGTCGGTCACCGTCCCCGAGGGTTCGGTGGTCAACGCGATGCCGCCCGCCGCCGTCGGGGTGCGGCACGCGACCGCCCAGCGAGTCAACGACGCGCTGAACGGCGCGCTCGGCCAGGCCGGGCCCACGATCCTCCCCGCCGCCAGCAGCGGACTGGTCGTGCCGGTCGTGGTGGCCGACAGCGGTAACGTCCAGGTGCTCGAGCCGATGACCGGCGGCACCGGCGCGCGGTTTGGTTTTGACGGAACTGATGGCCGGGATCCTGGCATCTCGAACCTGTCGAACAACCCGGTCGAGACGGTCGAGACCGAGATCGGCGCCGAGATCCTGCGCTACGGGCTGCGGCCCGACTCGGGCGGGGCGGGCCGCTGGCGCGGCGGCTGCGGCCTTGAGCTGGTGTTCCGTATCACCGCCGGCGAGGCGCGGCTGCTGGCCCGCGGCCTGGAACGGCTGTGCTTCCGGCCGTGGGGGATGGCGGGCGGCGGCGCGGGCGCGCCCACCGAGCTTGAGGTGAACGGCGAGCCGGTACGCAAGATCGACATGCTCACGTTGCGCCGCGGCGACGTCGTCACGCTGCGGACCGCGGGCGCGGGTGGCTACGGCGACCCGCTCGAACGCGACCCGGCCGCGGTGGCGCGCGACGTCAGTCTCGGGCTGGTGTCCGAGCGCGCCGCCCGTGAGCAATATGGAGTTTTTGGCGCAGAACGGCGGGTGGTTATTTCTGCTGGCTCCTTCGGACCCGAACGGGAGGCGTGGGAGTCGGTGTTCGACACCGATAGCGTCGACCGGCTGGTGGCGGCGTTGTTCCGGCGGCCCTTCGATACCCGGCAGCGGGACCGTACGTCGGTGTACGCGGCGGTGCTTTCGTTGTTGCCCGCCGGATTCCCCCGGGTTGCTGCCTCGCCTGGTGAGGTAGAACAGGCCCGAAAGGTGCTGGCGCGAGAGATAGGCCAGCTGAACTGAGTCGCGTCAGATCACCTCGCTGACCCGCTGCCGGGGAATGGCGGTGTGCAGGTCACCTGGGTTCCCGCGTGTCGCTGGTTCGTGCTGGGCCGGTTTGTCGCTGGCGGGGGCGCTCTTGCCTGGCCAGCGCCAGGGCACTTGCCGTCGCCCGGTTAGCGGTACCGCCAGCGGCGTCCGCGCCAGCAGCGCGGTCAGCGGGACGCAGCAGGCGATGATGACGGCCACGGTTAGCATGATGAGCAACGGCCAGGGCATCGCCGAGGTGAGCTGTCTCCAGCCCAGCCATATCAGCACGGCGACGACGAGCATGTGAGACAGGTAGATGCCGTAGGCGTTGTCCGAGCCCGACCGGACGACGGCTTTGACGAACCGGGACCGGCCCGGCCGCACCAGGGCAACTCCGGCCAGGTAGATGCACGCGACCGCGCCGACGTTGAACGGTATGACGCTCGGCTGGAAGGCGTCGTTGCCTGACCCGAGCACGGTGGTGACCTGGTGCTCAGCCAGGAAATAGATACCCTCCGCCGCGAGCGCCGCGACGACCGTCAGCGTGATGACCAACCGCACGTGGCGGCGCAGCCAGGCGTCCGCCTGCTCGAGATGGCAGGCGAAGATGCACCCGCCGATCAGGTAGAGCAGATAGGTCAGCGCGTCTTGCTGGGCGTATTCCGCCATCAGCGGGGGCAGCAGGTTCCAGTGGGTGCAGATGCTGATCGCCACCTGGGCCACGACCACGGCGGCCAGGACGAGGCCATGATGCCCCCTGGTCCGCCGCAACGCCACGGCCACCAGCGGGAAGACCAGGTAAAACTGCATGATCACGACCAGGAAATACAGCTGGTAGTACCCGGTCTCGGCCATCGAGCCCAGGTGGTGCAGCGCCGCCGAGACGCTGGGGTAGTGGGCCGTCGGCATCAGGAAGAAGAAGTAGATGAGATTCCAGCACACGTACGGCACCCCGACGGCCACGAACCGGCGCCAGTAGAAGCGGCGGAGCCCGCCCCGGTTCAGGTCCTCGTAGGCGTACATCAGCATGCAGGCCGAGATGAAGAAAAATCCCTCCCTGGACACATGCAGCAGTAGCAGCGCGGCGCCCGAGCCGACGCTCGCGGCCGCCGGCGCGAAAAATAGGATCGAGTGCGTACTGACCACGCCCACCTGTTTGACCGGTCGCATGGCGTCAACGTGATCGAGGTGGCGGCGGGAGGAAGTGGCCATGAACTGCAGGCTGCGTTGAGTTTGTGAAATATCAGTGAAAAAGCGGGCCTCCGGTAGGGATTCCCCAGCAGACTTTCGGCTGGCGCAGAGGGTCCTGGCTTCCCCGAGGTACTGATGCCCTACCTGCTGAGGTAGAACAGTCGTAAGGTGCTGGAGCGAAAGATAGGGCGGCTGTAGTGAGTGATCTCGTCTCGCTGTACAAGGATCTCCATTCGCACCCGGAGTTGCCGTTCGCCGAGCACCGGACGGCGGCGATCGCCGCAGAGCGGCTGGACGCGGCTGGGTTCTCCGTGTTCACCGGTATCGGCGGCACCGGTGTCGCGGGCGTGCTGGGCAACGGCGACGGCCCGGTGGTGCTGCTGCGCGCCGACATGGACGCGCTGCCGGTGCGGGAGGAGACCGGGCTCGACTACGCCAGCGACGTGGTCGCGACCGACGCGCGCGGCGAACACACCCCGGTGATGCACGCCTGCGGCCACGACATGCACGTGACCTGGCTGTGCGGGGCCGCGGCGTCGCTGGCCTCGTCGCGGCCGGACTGGGCCGGGACGGTGATCGCGGTGTTCCAGCCGGCCGAGGAGATCGCGGCCGGGGCCAAGGAGATGCTCGCGGACGGGCTGTACGACCGGACCGGGGTGCCGGACTTCGTGCTCGGCCAGCACGTGTTCCCCGGGCAGGCGGGCCGGGCTCTTTACCGGGGTGGCCCGTTCCTCGGCGCCGCCGAGTCGTGGGACGTCACGTTGCACGGCCGCGGCGGGCACGGGTCACGTCCCGAGGTGACCGTGGACCCAGTGGTTTTGGCCGCGTCGGTGGTGATGCGGCTGCAGGGCCTGGTCGCCCGGGAGATCGCGCCGGCCGACAAGGGCGTCGTGACAGTATCCCGGCTACGGGCTGGGTACGCGGAGAACGTCATACCGGACGACGCGACGATCACGCTCAACTTCCGCGCCTTCGACCCGTCGGTGCTCTCTCGGTTGACCGATGGCGCGCGACGGATCATCGACGCCGAGGCGGTCGCCTCCGGTGCGCCCCGCCCGCCGTCGTACCGGACGCTCAGCTCGTTCCCGGTGACCATCAACGATCCTGGTCTGACCGCGTCGGTCGTGCCGGTGCTGCCGGACCCGGTGCAGATCGAGCCGATGATGGGCAGCGAGGACTTCGGGCTGTTCGGTGTCGCGGCCGGGGTACCGTCCGTGTTCTGGGGCGTGGCGGGCTCCTTCGACGGCGCGCCCGGCAACCACTCGCCGCACTTCGCCCCGTCGATCGAGCCAACGCTCCCCGTCGGCGTCGCGGCGATGACCGCCGCCGCCCGCCACGTCCTCAGCTAGGTCCTTCCCGCGCTCTTCGGCAGGCGCGGCTAGGGGCCGCGAACCCGGACCCGAAATGCGCGCTATGCCGGATATGGTCACCCATGGTGCTCCTACCGTGACCCCAGCGATGGGCCATCGATAGCGCCATAGGCCCAGCGGTGGGCCATCGCTGGGCCTGCGGGTCCGCGCTTCCCGGTGACTGGCACTTCCTTACCGGGGTGGCGATGGCGGACGTGGTGGTTGGGGTGGCCGGGGCGGTTGCTGGATCGGGGGCATTCCCCAAGTCGGTTCCCGCCATCGCATCCCGAGGCCGCTTAGCGGCGGGCCCGGCGGATCGCTCACCTGGTCCTCGGCGAGTTCGGCGCGTTCCTCGGCCTCAACGGCGACGTCTTCTGCCCGATCCGCCGTCGTGCGCGCGCTGTCGGCGGCCCGCTGGGCCCGGTCGGCGGTGTCTCGCAGCCGCTGCAGTTCCTGCTCGTCGGCCCAGTCTTCCGCCTCGTCGGCGGCGTCCCGGGCGGACATGGCGAGTATCTCTGCGTCATCAGCGTCTTGTTCAGCCAGCTCTGCTTTAGCCCGGGCGTCGGCGGCGGTGTCCCTGAGCCGGAACACAGTCAGTTGTGCGTCGATTTCCGCCGCCGGTACGCCGGCCTCGGCTGCCTCGCGGGCGTACCGCTCTTCTGGGCTAGCATCGTCGTTCGCGGCCGGCCCCTGGGTCGCCTTCCTGGCGACAATGTACGGTTCACCGGTCTGGGCCATACGCTGACGCGCGGCGGTTTTGTGAGCTTTATCCCTGGTCATGATCATCCGCATCCCGGCGGGTCCGCCCGCGACTGCCCGCCAAGGTGGGAGCTTGACTAGGAGATCTCACACGCGAGTCGTT
>JBEKHI010000379.1:0-8042 GCA_050012355.1 Streptosporangiaceae bacterium
ACCTTCGACCGGCTGGACACCGACGGCTGCATGTCCACCAACGACACCGTGCTCCTGATGGCTAGCGGAGCGGCGAAAACCAAGCCAGACCTCAACAGCTTCGCCGAGACCCTCACCGACCTGTGCGGAGACCTCGCACGGCAGCTTCAGCTCGACGCCGAGGGCGCCAGCAAGATGATCAGCATCGAGGTCGTCGGCGCCGCCAGCGAAGACGACGCGGTGAAGGCCGGCCGCGCGGTCGCCCGCAGCAACCTGCTCAAGTGCGCGATCGCCGGCGCCGACCCCAACTGGGGCCGGGTGCTGTCCGCCGTCGGCACCACCGACGCGGACTTCGACCCGGACCGGATCAACGTCGCCATCAATGGCATCTGGGTGTGCCGCCACGGCGCGCAGGGCGATGACCGGGACAAGACCGACCTGAGCGGCCGTGACGTCACCATCACCGTGGACCTGAGCAACGGACCGCACGCCGCCACGATCCTCACCACCGACCTGACCGAGGCGTACGTCCACGAGAACTCGGCCTACTCGACATGACGCCTGAGCTGAAGGCAGCGACCCTGATCGAGGCGCTGCCCTGGCTGAACAGGCTGCACGGTAAGACCGCCGTGATCAAGTACGGCGGCCACGCCATGGCCGATGAGGCGCTGCAGCTGAGCTTCGCCAGCGACCTCGTCTTCCTCCGCCAGGCCGGGCTCCGTCCGGTCGTCGTGCACGGCGGCGGTCCGCAGATCACCGAGGAACTCAGCAAACAGGGCATCGAGTCGAGCTTCACCGCCGGCCTGCGAGTCACCTCAGAAGAGACCATCGACGTGGTCCGGATGGTGCTGGCGGGCAAGGTGAACAAGGACATCGTCGGGCTGGTCAACCGGCACGGCCCGTTCGCCATCGGGCTGTCCGGCGAGGACGCCAATCTGTTCACCGCCATCAGGAAACCGGCGCTCGTCGACGGAGAACCGGTCGACATCGGCCTGGTCGGCGAGATCACCGAGACCGACCCGGGCGTGGTCACCGCGCTGCTCAACGACGGCCGGATCCCGGTGATCTCATCGATCGCCCGCGGCGAGAACGGCGAGGTCTACAACGTCAACGCCGACACCGCCGCCGCCGCGCTGGCGGTCGCGCTGGACGCCGTCAAGCTGGTCATCCTCACCGATGTACCCGGCCTGTACCGCGAGTGGCCGACCGACCAGGATCCGATCAGCACGATCGACGCGGCCGAGCTCGAGAAGCTGCTACCCGGCCTGCAAACCGGCATGATCCCCAAGATGGAGGCCTGCCTCACGGCGGTCAAGCAGGGCGTGGCGCAGGCGCACGTCCTTGACGGCCGCCAGCCGCACGCCATCCTGCTGGAAATCTTCACCGACGAGGGCATAGGGACGATGGTGACCCCATGAACATTAACGACGCCTACCGGCAGCGGTTCGACGCCGCGATGATGCCCAACTACGGGACCCCGCCGCTGACCTTGGCCCGCGGCCAGGGCGCGCGGGTCTGGGACGTCGACGGGCGCGAGTACCTCGACCTGATCGCCGGGATCGCGGTCAGCTCACTGGGGCACGCGCATCCGGCCATCGTGGACGCGGTCTCCACCCAGGTCGCCAACATCGCGCACACCTCCAACCTGTTCCTGCACGAGCCGGAAATCCGCCTCGCCGAGCGGCTCATCAGCCTGGTCAACGCGGACGCCAGGGTGTTCTTCTGCAACTCGGGGGCCGAGGCCAACGAGGCGGCGATCAAGCTGGTGCGCCGCAAGCATGGTGCGGGCAAGACCGTCATCGTGGCGGCGGAAAGATCGTTCCACGGCCGCACGATGGGCTCGCTCGCCATCACCGGCAAGGAATCGATCAGGGAGCCGTTCGGCCCGTTTGGCCTCAGCACCAGGTTCGTGCCGTACGGCGATCCTGGCGCCCTCGCCGAATCGGTTGACGCTGGCACCGCCGCGGTGTTCCTCGAACCAGGTCTCGGCGAAGGGGGAGTGGTCCCGGCCCCGCCCGGCTACCCAAAGGCCGCCCGCGAGATAACAGCAAGAAGCGGCGCGACGCTGGTCATAGACGAGATCCAGACCGGCGTCGGCCGCACCGGCAGCTGGTTCGCGTATCAGGCCGAGGGGATCACGCCCGACATCATGACCCTCGCCAAGGGCCTGGGCGGCGGGCTGCCGATCGGCGCGACGATCGGCTTCGGCGAGTATGGCACCGTGTTCGGCGCGGGCGACCATGGCTCGACGTTCGGCGGCAACCCGGTGGCCTGTGCCGCCGCGATGGCCGTACTCGAGACGATCGAGAACGACGGTCTCCTGGAGAACGTCAAAACCGTCGGCAAGCAGCTGATCCAGGGCATCGCCGCCATTGACCATCCGCTGCTCGTCGGTGTCCGGGGCACCGGCCTGTGGCTAGCGGCCGTGCTGTCCAGCAACAAAGCCAGCGCTGTTGAAAAGGCCGCCCGCGAGGCAGGCTTTCTGGTGAACGCGGTCCAGCCCGACGCCGTCCGGATCGCCCCGCCACTCATCCTCACCGAGGCCGAGGCGGGGGAGTTCATCACCGCGTTCCCCGCCATCCTCAACGCAGGAGTCGAGCAATGACCCGCCATTTCCTCCGTGACGACGACCTGACCCCGGCCGAGCAGACCGAGGTGCTCGAGCTCGCCGCCGACCTGAAGATCGACCCGTTCGGCCGGAAACCACTGGCCGGGCCGAAGACGGTGGCGGTCATGTTCGACAAGCCATCACTGCGCACCCGGGTGAGCTTCACCGCCGGCATCGCCGAACTCGGCGGCAACCCGATGGTGATCGATTCGCAGGCCACGCACATTGGCCGGGGCGAGACGATCGCCGACATCGGCCGGGTGATGTCCGGGCATGTCGCCGCGGTCGCCTGGCGCACCGGCGCGCAGACCAGGATCGAGGAGCTGGCGTCGACCGCCACCGTCCCGGTGATCAACGCGCTGACCGATGAGTTCCACCCGTGCCAGATCCTCGCCGACCTGCAGACCATCCGCGAGCGTTTCGGCGGCACCGCGGGCCGTACCCTCACCTACCTCGGCGACGGCGCCAACAACATGGCGCACTCCTACCTGCTCGGCGGCGTCACCGCCGGAATGCATGTACGTATCGCCGCACCCGCCGGTTATCACCCCGTTGCCGCCGTAATGGGCAGAGCATCTTCCATTGCCATAACGACGGGTGGCAGTGTCTCGGTCACCACCGACCCCTCGGCGGCGAAAGGCTCGGACGTGATCGCCACCGACGTGTGGGTGTCGATGGGCCAGGCCGATGAGGCGGAACGGAGGGCCGCGCTCACGCCGTTTTGCGTCAATGAAAATCTGGCGTACGGCGCGTTGGTCCTGCACTGTCTCCCAGCCCACCGCGGCGAGGAGATCACGGCCGGCGTGCTCGAGGCGAGCGGCGCGTGGGATCAGGCGGAGAACCGGCGGCACGCGCAGAAGGCGCTGCTAGCGTGGCTGCTGGAGCGAACATGACGATACCGATGACGAAGACCGCCCGGCAGGAGAGAATCGCCGCGATCCTCGCGAAACAGCCGGTCCGCTCTCAAGAGGAGCTCGCCGAGCTGCTGGCCGCGTCCAGCGGGCTGCACGTGACCCAGGCCACGCTGTCCCGCGACCTGGACGAGCTGGGCGTGGTGAAGCTGCGCGGCGCGGATGGCGCGCTGGTGTACGCGCTGCCGGGCGCCGAGGCGCGGCCGGGGCTGACGCTGCCCGGGGGACCGGCGCCGGACGACTCGCGGCTGACGCGGTACTTGAGTGAGTTGCTGACCTCGGCGGAGGCGAGCGCTAACCTCGTGGTGCTGCGCACTCCGGCCGGGGCGGCCCAGTTCCTCGCGTCGGTGGTCGACCATTCGAGCTGGCCGGCCGTGCTCGGCACGGTGGCCGGGGACGATACGGTCCTGGTGATCACCCGCGACCCGGCCGGCGGCGAAGCCATCGCGGCGGAGTTCCTCCGGCTGGCCGGGCGGCGGCGGCCGCACCCCACCTGAACGTGTTGACTTGCTGGGGCTATGATCCACGTTTCCGATGATCTTGAAAGGCAGACGATGGCAGACGACGGAGCGACCCGGCTGTGGGGCGGACGGTTTGAGGGCGGTCCGGCGGACGCGCTCGCCCGGCTGTCACTGAGCGTGCACTTCGACTGGCGGCTCGCCCGGTACGACCTGCGGGGTTCCCGCGCGCACGCCAGGGTGCTGGCCAGCGCCGGGCTGCTCACCGGCGCGGAGCTCGAGTCCATGCTCAAGGCGCTCGACGACCTGGACACCGCTGTCGAGAACGGCACGTTCCGCCCGGTGCCCGAGGACGAGGACGTGCATACCGCGCTGGAACGCGGCCTGCTGGAGCGGCTCGGCTCGCTCGGCGGCAAGCTGCGGGCGGGCCGCAGCCGCAATGACCAGGTCGCGACCGACCTGCGACTTTACCTGCGCGACCACGCGCGGCTGGTGGTTTCCCGGCTCGCCGAGTTGCAGACCGCGCTCATCGAGACCGCTGGCCAGGCCGGCGATACGCCCGCGCCGGGGATGACTCATCTGCAGCACGCTCAGCCGGTGCTGTTCGGCCACCAGTTGCTCGCGCACGCGCAGGCGTTCGCCCGGGACGTGGCGCGGCTGCGCGACTGGGACAAGCGGGCCGCGATCAGCCCGCTCGGGTCCGGCGCGCTGGCCGGCTCGTCGCTGCCGGTCGACCCGGAAGCGCTCGCTCGGTCGCTCGGCTTCGACGCGGCCGCGCCGAACTCGATGGACGCGGTGGCCGACCGGGATTTCGCGGCCGAATTCTGCTTCGACGCGGCGATGATCGGCGTCCACTTGTCTCGCCTCGGCGAGGAGATCGTGCTCTGGTCGTCACAGGAGTTCGGCTGGATCGAGATCGACGACGCCTACGCCACCGGGTCATCGATCATGCCGCAGAAGAAGAACCCGGATGTCGCCGAGCTGGCCCGCGGCAAGGCCGGACGGCTGATCGGCGGGCTGATGACCTTGCTCACGGTGCTGAAGGGCCTGCCGCTCACGTATAACCGGGACCTGCAAGAGGACAAGGAGCCGGTCTTCGACGCGGTGGACACGCTGCTGCTGGTGCTGCCTGCCATGGCCGGGCTGATCGCGACGCTGCGGATCAACGCGCCGCGGCTGGCGGCGGCCGCGCCCCGGGGGTTCACGCTGGCCACCGACCTGGCGGAGTACCTGGTGAGGCGGGGCGTGCCGTTCCGCGACGCGCACGAGATCGTCGGGCACCTGGTGGTGTGGTGCCAGGTTCAGGATGTCGACCTGGATCAGGTGGACGACGCCGACCTGGCCAAGATCTCGCCGCACCTGACGCCGGACGTCCGGTCGGTGCTGACGGTGCCGGGGGCACTGGAAGCGCGTTCTGGCTTCGGGTCGACGGCGCCGTCGCGGGTGGCTGAGCAGGCGAGTGCGCTGCGGGCGATCGTGGACGAAGACGCGGCGTGGGCGGCGTCCTAGCCTCGTTCCTCGATCGGCCGTCCGTCGAGGTCGCGCCTTCGCTGCTCGGCTGTGTCCTGTGGCACGGTGAGGTCGCGGTGCGGCTGACCGAGGTGGAGGCCTACGAGGGCTTTTCCGACCCGGCGTCGCACGCGTACCGCGGGCAGACCCCGCGCAACGCTGTGATGTTCGGGCCGCCGGGGTACGCGTACGTCTACTTCACGTACGGGATGCACTTTTGCGTGAACCTGGTCTGCATGCCGGTTGGGGTGCCGTCGGCGGTGCTGCTGCGGGCCGGCGAGATCGTCGCGGGCGTCCCCGTCGCGCGGTCGCGGCGCGGTCCGGCGGTTTCCGACCGTGACCTGGCCCGCGGCCCGGCCCGGCTGTGCCAGGCACTAGGCATCGACCGGTCGCAGAACGGCGCGTCGGTGCTCGACCCCGCGAGCCCGCTCCGCCTGGAATCTCCGGCCGCGCCGGTTGCCGCCCCAGTGCGCAGCGGGCCGCGGGTCGGTATCCGGGAAGCGGCCGACATCCCCTGGCGCTTCTGGCTAGACGGCGACCCCACAGTCTCCCCCTACCGCCCCTGGGTCCCCAAGCCCCGCCGCGTCTGAGCCGGGCACCATGGATGGCCCATCGCTGGCGCTATGGGCCCAGCGGTGGGACATCCATAGGGCTGGCGGACGCCGCCGGGCGAAAGCATTACCCCTTTGGTGAGTTGGCGTGGCAGCATTCTTGCCGTGAGCGACATCATCGACGAACTGACCTGGCGCGGGCTGATCGCGCAGTCCACCGACCTCGACGAGCTGCGTAAGGCGCTGGACTCCGGGCAGGTCACGCTGTACGGCGGGTTCGACCCGACGGCACCGGGACTGCACATCGGCAACCTGGTCCTGCTGCTGACCATGCGCCGGTTCCAGCTCGCCGGGCACCGGCCGATCGGCGTGGTCGGCGGGGCCACCGGGCTGATCGGCGACCCGAGCGGCAAGTCGTCGGAACGGGTGCTGAACTCGCCGGAGGTCGTCGCCGAGTGGGTAGAGAAGATCCGCGCCGAGGTCGGCCGGTTTCTTGACCTGTCGACCGGGCTGATCGTCTCCAACCTGGACTGGACCGCACCGCTGTCGGCCATCGACTTCCTGCGGGACATCGGCAAGCACTTCTCGGTGAACCGGATGCTGGACCGCGAGGCGGTACGCGCCCGGCTTGAGGGCGGCGGGATCAGCTACACCGAGTTCAGCTACCAGATACTTCAGTCGCTTGACTTCCTTGAGCTGTACCGGCGGTACGGGTGCGTGCTGCAGATCGGCGGCAGCGACCAGTGGGGGAACCTGACCGCCGGGGTGGGACTGATCCGCTCGGTCGAGGGTGCGTCGGCGCACGCGCTGGCGACGCCGCTGATCACCAAGCCGGACGGCACCAAGTACGGCAAGTCCGAGGGCGGCGCCATCTGGTTGTCGCCCGAGCTGATGTCGCCGTACGCGTTCTACCAGTTCTGGCTGAACGTCTCGGACGCCGAGGTACCCGGCCTGCTGAAGGTGTTCACCTTCCGGACCAGGGAGGAGATCGAGGCCGTTGAAGCCGTCACCAGGGAACGACCCGCGGCGCGGGAAGGGCAGCGGCTGCTGGCCAGCGATGTGACCACGCTCGTGCACGGTGAGAAGGGGACCGCCCAGGCGATCGCGGCGAGCCGGGCCATCTTCGGTCAGGGCGCCCTGGAGGAACTGGACGTCGCGACGCTGGCGGCCGTGGCGGCTGAGGTCCCGTCGGCGGTCATCACGGCCGATGGCGCTGGCGCGTCCGGCTCCGCCGAGGCTGACGGGCTGCCGACCGTGGCCGACCTGATGGCGGCGTCCGGGATCGTGCCGAGCAGGTCCGCCGCGCGCCGTGCCATCGCTGAAGGTGGGGCATACCTCAACAATCAGCGCATAACGGCGGAGGACGCGGCTCCTCGGGAACAAGACCTGTTGCAGGGTCGTTATCTAATTTTGCGACGCGGGAAGCGCACCGTGGGGGCCATCGAGGTGGTTCGCGGGGCGTGACGCCGCGGGTGGTGAACGGGTCTCAAACGGGACCCAAGTGGCCGTTACCTGCGTAAATGGTTGTCCGGTATGTCGGTTTGGATCGCGTGAACGGCGAGCCAACAGGGCGGAAACCCTGGCGTGACGCTGATTTGACGAAGGTGTCATGCACCCGTAGAGTTCTACATGCACCGAGGGGAGCGAAACGCCGGAAGGCGGGACGCGGCCCAGGGAGCATCCAGTCCGAGTCGCCAAGCGTGACCGATCAGGGTGCGCCCGACCTCGGGAGCCATTCGCAAACCTCCTCGACCGGGGGACTCGTGCGCAGCACGAGGCTCACGGACGGTGAAGCGCGCGGGTGACCAGGAAGGAACCGATGAGCCAAGGATTTGGCACAAAGGAACCGGGAATGGTAAAGTAAAAGCATCACCCCGAAGGAAAACTTAGAAATAAGTTCTACGATGGTGTGTGTCCGTTTCTTGAGAACTCAACAGTGTGCTAAAAGCCAGTGCATATTTTTATGCAACTACCTCGTCAAGAGGAAACGCCATGGATCGGCGTTGGTTGTGATGTTTCCGGTGGC
>JBEKHI010000380.1:0-7966 GCA_050012355.1 Streptosporangiaceae bacterium
GGCCAGCAGCTTGCCGGACAGCGCCCGGGACACCGTGTCCTTGAGCTGACGCGGCAGCAGGTCCGACTCGCCCGCCTTGCGGGGGTTCAGCCACAGATACTGAGCCAGCACCTCGGCCACGGCGAGCTGATTGACCTGATTCACCCGCGATCGCTGCGAATACTGTTCCCATCTGCGGCGCGGGCGGCCCGGACGGAGCAACAGCTCCCGCAGGTAGGTCGCCGTGGCTGGCGCGGAAGGTGAAGTGCTCACGAGTGCCTTCTGAGAACTAAGCGCGACATTGCATCGTTATGGTATGACAGCTGATCCCATCGAGGGGGTGGGATCGTCACCGGTGGGGTGGACCGGACGTGAGCCAGCTGAACCAGGGTTACTACCTCGATCTGATCGGGGATAGTCACGGCATCCTCGGCAGACACGAGGAAGCGGTCGAGGCATATTGCCGTGCGGTCCTGGAATTCCACGCGTGCGGAACCGAGCACGCGTATGCCATTTGCCTGCTCAAGATCGCAATCAGCTACCGGGCTCTTCGCCTGGACCGCTACGCGCTCCGGTACCTGGCGGCATGTATGCCACTGCTTCGCGAACTCGGGCTCGCGGAACAGGAGTTGGTCGCGCTGCGAGAACTCGCCGCGTGCCAGGTACAGTGCTCGTATGCCGGAGGAGCCGAGTGATGCGATCCCGGGCGGCGGTGTCCGCTGGCTCGGTGCGGCCGAGCAGCGGGCCTGGCGGGCTCAGGTCCGGCTCGCCCTGTTGCTGACCAGGCAGCTTGATAGAGAGCTGCAGTCGCAGGGCTTGTCGGTAAACGACTACGAGATCCTCGTCGAGCTATCCGAGGCTCCCGAACAACGACTCCGGATGACTGAACTCGCCGACGCGACCGCCCAGTCACGGTCCCGGCTTTCGCATCAGGTCACCCGGATGGAGGCACGAGGCCTGGTCCGCCGGGACGCCTGCGAGGGAGACAAGCGGGGCATGTTCGCCGTGCTGACGCCCGAAGGCCTAGAGGCTATCGAGCGGGCCGCCCCGGCCCACGTGGAGAGCGTCCGGCGGCACTACCTGGACTGGCTCACCCCCGAGCAGCTTTCCGCCATCAGCGAGGCTTACCAGCCCATCGTCGAGCAGCTCCAGAAGATCCGCAACCGCGACTGAGCAGCATTCAGCACCCCATCGCTGGGGCTGGGACACATGTCAAATTAAGGTGTGTTTGCGGCATGTTGCGGGTCCTGATCGTGGTTTGCTGCGCGCCGTGAGGCACGGGATGGGGTAGCGAACCGGGCATCCGTGCCATATCACCCTGCTGTCGCGCCGGGCATTCCTGGTGAGTGCTGCACTACCCGCACTCTTGCCTGGGCAGTGCAGCACTCACCATGATCACCTCGAATGCAGGAGCGGCGGTACGGGTTAGCACAGCCGGTCGATACCGGGCGATACCGTACCAAACCGGCCAGCTGCGACGACGCGCCGGAAACTCACGTTGTTCTGAAACCAGCGTTTCCATAACGCTAGCGATGGGACATCGCTGGGGTTCGGAGCGGCTGGGGTCCCGGGAGCGGCTGGGGTCCCGGCGGGGCGGGGGGCGGCGCGGCTGAGGGTTGGGGCGCCTGGGGGCGCGGCGGCTAGAACAGAACTGACATGAAGCGGCCTACCTCGCGGAAGCCGGCGCGGGTGTAGGTCGCTCGGCCCGGCACGTTGTAGTCGTTGACGTACAGCGAGACAACCGGGGCGATGGTCCGGCGGGCCCGGGTGACCACCGCCGCCATACCGGGCGCGGCTAGGCCACGGCCGCGGTACTCGGGCCGCACCCAGACGCCCTGGACCTGGCAGACGCCGGGGGTGACCGCCCCGACCTCGGCCTTGAAGATGACCTGATTATTCTCGATGCGGGCGAAGGCCCGGCCGGTCCTGACCAACTCGGCGACCCGGGCCCGATAGGCGGCGCCGCCGTCGGTACCGAGCGGTGACACCCCGACCTCTTCGGTGAACATGGCGATACAGGCCGGCATCAGGATGTCGATCTCGTCCGGGCGCACCCGCCGGACCGCGGGATCGGCGGGTACCGCGGGCGAGCCCTCGATCGCCATCAGCGGCTGATCTGGCCGGATATCACGCGGCGAGCCCCAGGCCTGCCGCAGGTGCGACCAGAGGTCGGCGACCTGGTCCGCCGGGCCGACCACGGACGAGCATCGCCGTCCGTACCTGGCCGCCCGCTCAGCGAACGCGGCGATCGCGGCCGGGGTGGCGTTGACCGGTACCAGGTTCGCCCCCGCGTAGCACAACGAGGTCAGCTGACCTTCCGGATTCACGAACCCCCAGATCTGGGCACCGAGTCTTCCCGGATCTAGCCCGAGTGCGCGCACCCGGGATTCCACGAAGACATTAGCAACCGGATCAGCGGCGCAGATGTCCAGCACCTCGGGCTGATCATGGTCGTCAAGCAGCCGCAGCGGCACCGGTCGCGGCCTAACGCGCAACATAATGTCAGCTTATCCTCCGACCGCGCGCTGACCCGCACCCGCTTAGGAACTGGATGGCGTAGGGTCCGGGACCGCGGGGCAGGTTGCGTTGACCGCACCGGTTTTCGTGGGAAGCGCACCACTTAGCAAATACGCATTCAGGTAGCTTTCCACGCAATTATTCGACGGGTCTTCCAGCGACTGCCCGTGGTTGCCGCCGCCCTCTACCACGACCATGCGGGCGGTCGGGAAGAGCTTGTGCGCGTTCTGCGCGCCCGCGTACGGTGTGGCCGCGTCGAGGGTGCCCTGCAGCATGAGGATGCCCGGCAGGCCGGTGACCCCGGCCTGGGTGCCGACCTTCAGCGGCGTGGACGGCCCCTTCACCGGCCAGAACGCGCAGGACGCGTTGTACCAGGCGTTGTCCCAGGCCTCGAACGGCGCCGTCTTGTAGACCTGCTCGGTCTCGGTGTTCCAGTACGACCAGGACCGCGGCCAGTCCACGTCCGCGCACTGCACCGCGTTGTAGACGGCGAACTCGTTCTCGTCCTGCGCGCCGTACTGCTCGAACTGATTGATCATCTCGCTGGTCTGGCCGTGTAGCAGGTAGTCCGATAGCGCCTGCGCGAGGCCTGGCCACAGCGTATTCAGGTACCCGCCGAGCAGGAACGTGTCGTCGTACTCGGACGGGCCGATCAGCGGTGTGCCGTCGTTGCTGATCGGGTGGCTCTTGAGCTGGTCGCGGGCCTTGTACCAGGCGTTGTGCACTTCCTCGGCGGTGGAGCCCAGATGGTAGGTGCTGTTGTACTTGGCGACCCAGGCGAAGAACGCGTCCATCCGGCCCTGGAACGCGTAATCCTGCTCGATGTTGTCGGTCCACCAGACCCCGGTCGGGTCCACGGTGGAGTCCAGCACCATCCGCCGCAGGTGCGTCGGGAACATCGTCGCGTAGACCTGCCCCAGGTAGGTCCCGTACGAGAACGCGTAGTAGTTGATCTCGCTGACCCCGAACGCCTCCCTGATCGTGTCCAGGTCACGCGCCATGTTCACCGTCGTCATGTACGGCAGCAGCCAGCCGAACCGCTTCTCGCAGTCGGCGGCGTACGTCTTCGCCCGGTCGATCAGCACCTGCTCCTGCGACTGGTTGCTGAAGACATAGTCCGGCCGCACCTCATCGAAGAAGGTCGGGTCGCAGGTTAGCTCCGGGGTCGAGGACCCGACACCGCGGGTGTCGAAACCGATGATGTCGTACTCGGAGGCCACGGTGGAACTCAGGCCGTCCTGCACCTCCGCCGCCAGGTCAAGACCGCTGGCGCCCGGGCCGCCCGGGTTGACCAGCAGGATGCCCTGCTGCTGCGATTTCGCCGCGGTCGCGGGCGCCATGTCGATGGCCAGCGAGAGCTTGCGACCGCTCGGGTCGTTGTAGTTGAGCGGCACCTGCACGGTCGAACATTCCAGGCCCGCCAGTTCGCCGCCGCATCCGTGCCAGCTCAATCTCGACAGGTTAGGTATGACGTTCGTCGCGCCGCTCGACGTGGACGTGGACGCGGTGCTGGAGCCGGTGCAAGCCGTGACGGTCAGCGCCAGGACGGCGGTGGATACGACGACGATGCGGCGAGGCGAAAACATGAAGACCATCTTGCACCATACGGACCGCAACCATGCGACGCGACCCACCGTAATATGAACTCTCCGTAATCAGCAAACCGGCATAACGACGAAGGATGGCAGCTCATGGGAAGCCGCCATCCACTGTCGTAGGCTGACCCGATCGCAGACCTCGAGCACCTGGCTCAGGCTGGCGACGGAACTTGCAATGTCCGGAGCAAAGAACTTATCGCTTCGTTAAGTGGCGTTGAAACGTGATCGGGAGCGAATCCCCTAAGGTTCACATCAGTCGCCCGTCAGGGACACGCCACGCCGACTTCTTTCCCCAATAGACAGCTAACGCGCTCTTGCCAACGCCGACCGCGCCGAGCTCGACTTCCAGAGCATGGCCTCGACGGTCGCGCCCTCAGGACCAAGAGACTGACGTACGAACCGATCGTGACCGTGTGCACCCGAAGGCGGATTCTCGCCCTACAGCGCGTCGGCGATCCGTCCGGCCGTCCCGGCCTATTTTAGGCGCACGACGAGTACTTCAAGCGCCTTGGGATCTGGTCGGTACATTTCCGGGCCCCGGAAAACCTTTTTCGCACCGCCCGGACGTACCGACGAGACCCCAAGGGCAGACCACGCGGCTTAGGGCCATTCAGTTCGATCACGCGAATCACATGAGCCATCACCCGCTTCTTTCATCACGCACATCGCAATGAGACAAGAAGCCCGCCACGGCCCTGCTACCAGATTGCTACGCCTGTCTGTCAGGTTCAGGGGATAGATCTCTCTACCCCTGACGACACAGCTAGGAGACCCTTCGGGATGTTCAAGAGACGACGAAACCGGCTGACTGCCATGCTGTGCGCGGCATCCCTCGCGATCAGCGCACTCACCCTGCTCCAACTGCAGGCGGTCCCCGCGCGGGCCGGCACGACACCGGACGCCCTCATCGGCACGCAGACCGACACGAGCTGCGGAAATGGCGTGTACGCGGTCAATACGACGTTGCCTAAGGGCTTCAATCCGCTCACCGCGACTGACGCGGAGCTGATCGCGGACAATTTGCCGATCCGGCCCACTTCAGCGGCCGACCAGGCCATTTGGCAGCGCTACGTTACGCACGTGCCCAGATCGACCTGCTCGTTCACACCCGGCACGCCAGCCACTACCGCGGCGGTCCCGACGCCAACGTCGGCGGCTGCACCCGCGAGCAGTGATACAACGACTCCCAACTGGGCCGGCTGGGTGGCGGACGACCATACATACACCGACGCCTACGCGTACTGGAACGTGCCGCCCGTCCGGCTCCACGCCTATAAGTACGAGGCGCACGCGGTGCAATGGGTGGGAATTGGTAACGGCCCCGCGTCTCACCCGCTCGTGCAAGCAGGATCATCAGAGACCGAGTACCTGGACCCAGGTGGTCACTACTTCGTATTCAGCATCTGGTGGGAGGTCGTGCCGCAGATTTCCTCATCGCAGAACGTCAGCCTTGGCGTTAACGATGGCGATCTCATCTATGTACACGTGCACGTCGTAAAGGACGACGCGGTCATGACCGTGATCGATGAGAACGACGCAACCTCCGGCCGCTCAGGAGGTACGTACTCCTACAAGAAGGGCACGTTCTACCCGAGCAGCCAGGCGGAGTGGATCATTGAGCGACCGGAACAGTGGCTAGGGTCTCACTACTACCCCCCGCTGCTTTACTCGACGACGACCTTCACCAGCGCCACCGCGTCAGGTACCGGAGTCTCACGCCGGGGAGCGGGAAGCCTGCCACGCTACTCGGTCGCAATGTGGACGTGCACGTCACCGCGCGAGGAACTCGCTTACGCTGGTGGGATCGCGTCCAATCACACCACCTTCGCCGACTACTTCAAGAGCAGTGGCCATCAGGACCCTGCCTCCTGCTAGCACGCGTCCGCTCCGAAAACGACGAAGGGTGGCGGCTCGCGAAAAGCCGCCATCCTTCATCGTTATGGTGCTAGGAAGCTTGTTGTTCTTTCTGGCGCTCAGCCAGAGCCCGGCGGTATTCGGCGACGACGATCTCGGTCAGTTCCTCCACCGAGGTCTCCGAGGACTTCTTGTCGACGGTGATCCTGCCGTCCTGAATCAGGTTCACCCGGTCACAGACGTCGAGCACCTGACCGTAGTTGTGCGCGATGATGATGATCGAGATGTTGCCCCGCTCCTTCAGGCCGCGCACCAGGTCGAGGATCATGGCGCCCTCCTTGACGCCCATCGCGGCCAGCGGCTCGTCGAGCAGCAGGATCTTCATGTTCGGCTCGAACACCGAGCGTGCCACCGCGATGGCCTGGCGCTGACCACCCGACAGGCTCCCGACCTTAACGCCCACGTCCGGGATGTTGTTGATCCCGATCTCGTGCAGGTGATCGAGGGCCAGCTTCTTCATCTGCCTGGTCTTCAGCAGCGGGATCGGCCGCCCGACCGGCTCCCGGTTGAGGAACATGTTGTTGTAGATGGGCAGCTGGTTGACCATCGCCAGGTCCTGGTACACCACGTCGATGCCCATCGAACGGGCCTGGTCGACGGACCTGAACGTGACCTCCTTGCCCTCAAGCAGGATCCGGCCGCTGCTGGGCTGCTGGAAGCCGCAGATCGTCTTCAGCAGGGTGGACTTGCCCGCGCCGTTGTCGCCGAGCAGTCCGAGCACCTCGCCGTGGCCCAGGCGCAGGTTCACGTCGGTCAGCGCGGTGATCGGGCCGTAGTGCTTGGAGATGTGCTCGACGCGCAGGATGTCGTCGGTCGGAGTGGTCACGGCAGCGTTCCCTGGGTTCTCGGTGGTCATTTACCTAGTACCTAGCCTTCCCAAACTTCGCAGCTTGACCAGCTGGTTGTTAAGGATCATCATCACCACGAGAGCTATGCCCTGGATGATCAGGAACGTGTTGGAGCTGATGCCGCGCAGGTTGAACCCGTCCTCCAGGATGCCGAGGACGACCACGCCGAGCCAGGCTCCGATGACGGTGCCGGAACCGCCGGTCATCGCGGTGCCGCCGATGACGACACCGGCCAGGGCGACGAGCACGACCGGGAGCTGACCCGCGCTCGGGTCGATGATGTCGTTACGGAAGGCTTCCAGGATGCCGGCCGTCGCGCCAAGCCCCGCCGACAGGATGAAGCCGCTGGTCTTGACCAGTCTGACCTTGATGCCGGCCTCACGGGAACCGAGCAGGTTGTCGCCAACCGAAATCGTGTACACCCCCCAGCGGGTGCGGGTGAAGATGAGGGCGAAGATGAGCGTCAGGATCGTGGCCCAGATGAACTCCGACCAGTTCCCGGCGCCGAACCAGTTCATGACGTGCGGCGACACCGTCGGCAGGTTGATCTGCTGTGCGTGGGAGACCGTCAGCGCGTAGCCGTAGATGATCCAGCCGGTGCCCAGCGTGGCCACTAGCGACGGGACGCCGAAGTAGGTGACGACGATGCCGTTGATCAGGCCGACGACGAGTGCCAGCACCGCGATCGTGACGATGATCGCGAGCACGATGGGGAGGCCCGAGTCGGAGAAGAAGTGCATCACGAACGGCGAGAACATCCAGACATAACCGTTCGACAGGTCGATCTCGCCGGCGACCATGAGGAACACCTCGCCGATGGCGATGATCGTGTACGGCGCCATGTACTGGGCGATGTTCACGATGCTGCCGTGAGAGGCGAAGCCGGTTGTCGACACCGCGAAGTAGATGGCGATGATCACGGCGATGGCGACGACACTCGCCTCGCGCTGCCGAAGGAAGACCCGGCCGGCTCTGCTGAGCAGGCCGCCAAATCCGTCTCCGCCGGTCTTCCCCGGCGGGGCCCCGACAGTGTCTGGACTCTGTTGGGCCGTATCGCTCACGTCACTCATCCCATCCTGCGTGTCTGGCAGTACTCACCGCTGCCTCCCG
>JBEKHI010000381.1:0-8475 GCA_050012355.1 Streptosporangiaceae bacterium
ACCCTGACGTGACTGTGCCAATCTCGAGTTGTGGCTCTTAAGCAGCTATCGAGTTCTATCCGGCGCGCTCAGGCTCATGATCTGCGCACAAATGTCTATCGCACGGCGAGGGGCACGCAGTGGGCGACGCGCAGGTTATTGTCTACGCTTCACAATTGCGCCAGAAGGCGCCGAAGTGGAGGCACGTCACCGCCCAGGGTTTCTTGAAGGGGGCGCTCTGATGCCTTGACGAGCGAACTCAATCGGTGACGCCGCAAGGAGTCGGGTGTGTGGACGGCGGCGTCTGGATCTGCAGGTGGCGCAAGCACCGATTCGGCGATCGGCTCGGCGGGAGTCTCGCGGCCGCCGTTACGCCGGGTCGTCGTCCCTCGTCGCGAGGCGGGCGCGCGTAGGCGCCGATCTGCGCTCTGATGGGGGCCGCTTCGCAATGGGCCTGCGAGGGCAGCAGATGCAATATTCGGGTGCGGGTTTGGGTCAACTGGCCTTCCATTCGGTTGCCAGCAGGCCAAGGATGACCTCGTCGGCGAAGTCTCCGTTGACCCACGCCGAGCGCCGGAGGGCGCCTTCGCGGGTGAACCCCGCCCGGCTGGCGGCCTGGATCATCGCGTCGTTATCAGCAAGGGTCTCGGCCTGCAGCCGGTGCAGGCCGCGGATTGCGAACCCGTAGCGGCAGAGAACCCGGACGACGTCGGCGCCCAGCCCCCGGCCGCGGAATGCCGGTAGCAGCGAGATGCCGATATGGGCGGCGCGGTTGTGCAGGTCGATGTTCCACAGCAGCGCCTCGCCCGCCAGTTCGCCGGTGGCTAGCTCGACCACTGAGAAGCAGGCCGCGTGGTCGTCCGGACCGGTTACCACGTAGGGAGAACCGGAGCCGGACGGGATCGGCTGCCAGGGCCGGGAGTCGGCCCTGACCCGGGTCGCGACGTCGTCGTAGAGCTCGGCGTGCAGGACGGGGATATCGCTGTCGTGCCGGGCGCGCAGCCCGGTCATCTCGCCACGTAGCATGCAGGCGTTCCTACAAGGTCGGACCGTCCGGCCGCAACCCGATTACCCGCTCGGCTGACCGGCGGCTCCGCACCATTCTGCACCGCTCCGCTGCAGCGGATCCACCGTAAGAAGCCAGCTCCCATCTAGCGATATGGCCGTCTTCTTCGCACCGACGGTGGCCGGGCTACGGTCACCGTCGGCGGGGTTGTTCTTGCGGCCTGCCAGCAGGTCCGGCGCCCGGAGGCTTCTATTCTTCGATGGCTCCACCGGTGCGACGCAGGTGCTGCCGGAAGGTGTAGGACGGATCAGCGGCGCGCTGGGCCAGGTAATCATCGAAGGCGGTCTGCTGGCGCAGTGTCTGGCCTTCGCGGATCCTGCGGGCCTGGTCCCGCTCGACTTCACCGATCTGGCGCGCGGCGGCCAGCACCGGGCCGACCTGCCCGGCCGGCACGAACACGACGCCGTCGTCATCGGCGAAGACGATGTCCCCGCTGCTGGCCAGGTGCGCCCCGAACCGGGCGGTGGCCAGCGCCTCCGGCTCCCGCTCGTCCAACCGCTCCGGCCCGGCCGGGCAACTGCCGTAGCTGAAGACCGGAAGGCCGATCGCGGCGAGCTCTGGCGTGTCGCGGTGCAAGCCCCACACCACCAGGCCCGCCACCCCGGCCGCCCGGGCCTCCAGCACCGCCAGGTCGCCGACGCAGGCCTCATCGGTGCGCCCGCCGTTGTCGATGACCAGCACGTCGCCGGCCCCAGCCCGGCCGAGGGCCTCCAGGAACACGTCCACGCTGCCGTAGTGCCGCGCTGGCAGAACCCGCCCGGCCACCCGCTGGCCGGCCACCACTGCCCGGATCCCCGCAGGGGCGGCCCGCAGCGGGACACCACAGCGCACGCAAGCATCGGCCACCAGCGGCGTGGACAGACCCGCGAACGCCTCCAGCATGGCCAGCCTCCCCAGCCCTGGTGCCCCGCACCACGAGCGGCACGCGGGCAGGTCCCACGATCCTACTGCCGCGCGGACAGCGGCCACCCGCGCCAGCCGACGGTAAGAAGCCACACCATGTGACTGCCCGTCCAGGAAACCGCGGCGAACTATCCGCCGTTCTGAGTGGACTGCGGGAGCCTTTGGGGCCCTTATCTCGGGTCTGCAGAACAGGCGATTATGGATGGGTGCAGCTCCTGTGGAGGGATCCCTGACCAGGAGTTTTCGCGGTTGAACTGGTGAGTGGCGGCGTGGTCTTCTACCGCCTTGTCAGGGAGCGAGGGGAGGCCGGGGATGTTGAGCTGCCGGGCGGGCAGGTCCGCGAGCTAGCCGTGGCAGCCGGACGGGGTTCGTGGATCGGGGTGGTGGCGGTGCCGCGGCGGCGGGGCTGAGCACCGGCAGGGCGCAGGTGGAGGGGCTGCGGTCGAAGCTGAAGCGGCTGGCCGGCCGGGGCTGGCTGGCCGAGGAGGCCGGAGGGCTGTTCAGTCTCCCGGAGCATGCGAATGCAGGGGAACCACCGCAACAGCGGCGATAGAGGGCTCTTCTCCCCGGGAAGGTTCGCAGGTGCAACCCAAGCGGACCTCAAGGAAGATACGCGCGGGCGGCCACGACGTCGACGACGAACTGCTGGCCTCATATCTGGCCCGGTGAACTTGCCCCGCTCGACGCCGACGGCTACCGGTCGCTACAGTCCGGCGGCCGCCACCGAGTGGGGACGGGGGCCTGCTGAACGTGCTGTCCGATCCGCACACCGATGCTCGGGTGACGCGATCCGGCACTGTTCACAGGTACGGGTCAGTCCTGGAACCTCGACGCTGCGCGGCGGCGCCGGTCCACGTCCACGGTGAAGACGTCGGGTCGGCTGTAATGCCCGGTTGGGTCCATGGTGAGGCGTTCCGCGCGCACTTCAGCGAGGTCGATGTCGGCGACGATCAGCCGCTCCTCGTCAGCCAGTGGCTCCACCAGCCATCTGCCGTCGGGCGCGGCCAGCGCGGAGCCACCGCGGCAGTATTCCGTGACCCCGGCCTCCTCCAGCGCGGCACGGAGCGGGAAGTCCGCCGGGATGTCCGCCAGCCCGAGCAGGCCGTTGGCGGCCAGGGAGAACACTCGCCCCTCCCGCGCGATGAACCGGGTGATGTCGACGGTGTTCTGCGGGTTGCCTGGCCACACGCTCACGTGCAGCTCCTCGCCCTGGGCGTAGAGCGCGTGGCGGGCCTGCGGCATCCAGTTCTCCCAGCAGTTCAGCCCGCCGACCCGCGCCGCGCCCGCCTGGTGCACCCGTAGCCCGTTGCCGTCGCCGATGCCCCACACCAGCCGCTCCTCATAAGTCGGCATGAGCTTGCGGTGGGCACTGACGACGCCGGCGTGTGGGTCGATGGCGACCAGCGTGCAGAACACCGTGCCGCGCCCAACCGTGACGTCGCGCTCGATGGTGCCCAGGTACACGAAGATGCCGAGATCACGTGCCGCCTCGGTGACGAGCAGGATTTCCCGACCGGTCACCTCGACCGCCGCATCGAGGTAGGCCGCGTACGCCCGTTTCTGCATTGGGTCGTCGAACCTGGCCCCACCGGTGTGCTCCAGCCAAGAGGGGTATCCGGACAGGAACGTCTCGGGGAACGCGACGAGCTCGACCTGCTGGGCGGCCGCTTTCTCCAGCCAGGCGATGACCTTCTTCGTGGTGGCGGACGGGTCGAGCCAGTATGGGCGGGCCTGGGCGGCTGCAATGCGCATCGTCCGATTCCCCTTTCAGGCCGAGGTCGCGAAGACGTCGGCGTCCTCAGCGAAGGCTTTGAACTCGAGCGCGTTGCCGGCCGGGTCGGTGAGGAACATCGTCCACTGCTCGCCCGGCTGTCCGGCGAAGCGGAGGTAAGGCTCGATGACGAACGCCGTGTCAGCGGTACGGAGCCGCTCGGCCAAGGCGTGGAACTCCGGCACCATCAGCAACAGCCCGAAGTGGGGAACAGGGACGTCATGACCGTCGACCGGATTCGCGGCACGCGGCGCGGCAGGCGCGAGATGCGTGACCAGCTGGTGGCCGCGCAAGTTCCAATCAATCCACAGGTCGCTGCTCCGCCCCCGCTCGCAGGCCAGCACGTCGCCATAGAAGCGTGTGGCAGCCGCCAGGTCATCGACAGGAATAGCGAGATGAAACCGCGGGATCTGAGTCATGTCTGCATGTTAACATTAGGACATGGATGGGATCAACGATCTTCCCCCAGCGCGACGACGCGGGATGGCCGATGAGGTCGCTGACCGCGTGCGAGAAGCGATCTACGCCGGTGTCTACGCACCCGGTGCGCCGTTGCGCGAGGTCGAGCTGGCGACGGTGCTGCAGGTGAGTCGCGGCCCGGTCCGCGAAGCGCTGCTGCGCCTGGAGCGCGAAGGCCTGGTGTGCAGCGAGTGGCACCGCGGCACCGCCGTCACCACGCTGTCGGCCGAGGAGGTCGACGAGCTCTACAGCTTGCGGGAGGTGCTGGAGGAGCTGGCCGTCCAGCGTCTGATCCGCCACGCCACGGACGCCGAACTGCAGGCTGTTCGCGCCGCGGCCGATCGGATGGACGGCGCTGCGGACAAGCACACCACCGTCCAACAGGATCTGGACTTCCACGATGCTGTCTTCGCCGCCGCGCACCACCGGCGCCTCGAAGAGGCATGGCGTGCCATCCGCTCCCAGATCCATCTGTTCCTGCTGATCCGCCTCGGCATCAGCGACAACGAGTACGCCAGGCACGTCGCCACCGAGCACCGCGAACTCGCCGACGTGCTTATCGCGCGCGACGAAGAACGCGCGCTGCGACTATTCGCCGACCACCGTCGGCATGCGGCAGCTCTGGTAGCGGCTCAGATTTCGCAGAACTCACCGCAGCCCGTGGCGAACCGGGTGCCATAGGCAGAAAAGGGGCATGGCTCAGACACCAAAGAGACACCGGAAAGCGTCGTTCCACATCCTTAGAACTGGGACGCCGTGCGATGGACTGTAGACCGGGGCGGAACCGGCCGCGACCGGTCCCGCCCCGCGATTGCTGCTACGGGCGAACGCCCGGGCCGGAAACGAGTTCCCGCTCGATGACGCCGGACTCGCCGACTGCGGGCACCCGCTGGTAGGTGACCGGGTTAAGGATGAGTTCCTGGTAACCGGTGGTGAGCCGGAGGCGGAATGCGTCGCCACGCTGCCCGCCGCCGGCGGCCATGTTCACCGCTGCCGAGACGCCTGGGATGTCCGCGAGCGCCTGGAAGAGGTCCGCCGCGACCTTGCCTGGCAGCAGGTAGTCGCCGACTAGCTGGGTGATCTCCTCGAAGGCGTCGCAGTAGACGGCGCTTTCCGCGCATCCTGCGATCGGGCCAGGGAGCTCGGCGCCGAGTTCACCGAGCCGGCGGATCAGGGCACCGGTACCGGCGGGCAGCTCTTGGACGATGGTGCCGTACCCGACCAGGTCATCGATGAAGTTGTAAGGCGGAGTAGCGAACTGCGCGGATATGGTGTTGCCTGCGATGGATGTCACATCAAGCTTGCCGTTGATGTACCGTGCCTCGCGGCTGCCGTCGGCCGTGGCCCACTTCTCCGCGATCCTCTGACTGTGAGTGACCTGGTTGACGAGAATCCACTTCTCGTACACCCACTGGCCCGGCTGTATGTCCGGCTCGGACATCGCGGCGGTGGCGGCCCGGTCGGCGAGCAACTGGACGGTGAGCGGTGCGGCCGCGGGGCGCGCTGGGTGGGCGCCCGACGGCACGACCGCGACAAGCACCGCCGCGGCGGCACCGATCGCGAGCGCCGGCAGGCCCGCGAAGGCTAGACGGCGCGCTAGAGGACGAGCAACGCGCCGTTTTGGATAGGGGCTTTCGTGAAGTGCGGCGTGGTACATCTGGGCGGCGCGCGGCGACACGCGGTGCGGCGCATTGTCCCGCATGCGCGTCAGCAGGTCCATCTCGTTCATGGCTGGTTCTCCTCGTGGAGGGCGGACGGGTCGGTGTCGCCGAGGCTCCTGCGCAGCTGGGTTCGGGCCCGGTGGATGCGAGATCGCACGGTGCCGGACTGGATGCCGAGCGCCGCCGCGGCCTCCTCGTGGCTGAGGTCACCCCAGGCGATGAGGAGCAGCGCGTCACGGTGCCCGGCGGGCAGGTCGGCCAGTGCGGTGGCCAGGCTCCGGTTCACCGCGCTGGCGCTCACCGCCGCGTCCACCCGGTCGGTGAACGACTCGGCGACCTCGTCCACGCCGACGCGGGCCAGTGCGCGGTAGTGCCTGACCTCCGCCCGGCGGTGACGGGCGATCAGATTCGTGGCTATCCCGTACAACCACGGCCGGGCGGTCGCGCGGGTGGCGTCGTACCGGTCCCGCTGCCGGAAGGCGAGCAGGAACGTCTCCGCCACCACGTCGTCGGCCGCATCCGCGCCGATGCGGCGGGACACATACCGCTGGATCTGATCCGCGTACCGGCGGAACACGATCTCGAATACTTCGGGCTCACTCCGGGACCGCTCGATGACTACGGCATCATCTTCCTCGGCGGGTGCCCGGGTCTGTAGCGTCATACGGAATCCTCTCGGATGCCATCGGGGACACTCCTTGTTGCCCGCACCCGCCCGATCCGTTCCCGGGAGCTTCCCGGGCGGTGATCGCCAGGCGGGCGGGGCTTTCGGCGCTGGCCAGGGAACCGGCGGCTAGCCAGCCTTCGGGGCCGATTACGGGGCTCGGGCCAGGCCGAAGACAGCGCCTTGCCGATGGTTCGCCGCCCGACCCGGTACCGCAACCCGAGGGCAAGTGAGGCAGACGGGGAACCCTCACGCTGCTACATGTTGCTGGACAAGCCCGTTCGGGGGAATCAGGCGCGCCTGATCTCAGGGATTGTCTTCCATGATGCGGTCATAGATGCGGCGGGCCCGGGCGGCACGGGCACTGGCACTGGCACCGTACCGGGTCAGCATCTGGGGGGAGGTCCAGCCGTTGAGTTCCTCATCCGGGCGGCTCGGACGATGACCGTCCGCCTGAAAAGACTGTGGTTGGGACCCCCGGCAGGGGGCCGCTGACACCTAACGGGATTTACCAGATGGTGAAACGGCGCGGCGATCAGGCCGGGGTGGCAGCGTACCCGCACCGGTTCCGGCATCACTTCAGCCGTATCTGGCTGGAGCGCCGCGGTGCCGAAGGCGACTTGATGGAGCTGAACGGCTGGTCGTCCCCGCAGATGCTGGAGCACCACGGCGGCAGCGCGCGCGGCGCTCGGGCGCGCCGCCACTACGACCTCATCATGAGGGATTGACCCGGGCGGGCCGTCCCGGTTCCGGCCGTGGATCTTCCCTTGGCTGGCCGCGCGCACTGAAGGCGGCTCGGGCTGGTGTTGACTTGTTGCGGGTGGTGCGTGTGGTCATAGGGGAAGATCCGGTCGGCGGCTTCCTGGCCCTGCATCTGCGGCATGACGACGCAGGTGACCAGTATGTCGATATCGCCGGGATGGTCGGCGGTGACCTCGCCGTTGACGGCGGTGATCACCTGGTAGCCGACACGCGTTGACCTGGCCGCCCTCTTACACGGGCGGGGTGCCGTATTTCGCGGACAGGTCCTGAGTGGTCCAGGAGTCGCCGATAGCGGGCAGGTATGTCTCCTGCAGGTCCGCGTCCGGATCGACGGTGAAGACGCTGGTCCAGGTCAGGGCGCCGATCGCGTCAGCGTGGAGCAGCACGATCGGGGTCTGCGCGGTCGCCGGAGTGCCGAACTCCGCGGACAGGTCCTGGGTGGCCCACGGGTCGCCGATGGCGGGCAGGTACGTCTCCTGCAGGTCGTCGCTGCCCTGATCCACGGTGTAGACGCTGGTGTAGCCGGAGTGGAAGACAGCGCTCGGCGTCTCGGTCGTATCCGGGGTACCGAACTTCGCCGACAGGTCCTGCGTGGACCACCCAGCGCCCAGCGCCGGCAGGTACGTCTCCTGCAGATGCTGGTCACCATCTACGGTGTAGACGCTGGTGTAGCCGGAGTGGAGCTGGTCACCATCTACGGTGTAGACGCTGGTGTAGCCGGAGTGGAAGACAGCGACCGGGGATGTCCCGGCCAGGACCGCCGGGCCGCCGGTCAGCGCCGACAGGTCCTGCGTCGACCACGGGTCGCCCAGCGCCGGCAGGTACGTCTCCTGCAGGTCCCCGCTGGCCGCGTCCACCGTGTATACGCTGGTGTACCCGTCGTGGTACACCGCCGTCGGCGTCACGTCCGTCGGCGGCGTGCCGGACTTCGCCGACAGGTCCTGCGTCGACCACGCATCGCCGATCGCCGGCAGGTACGTCTCCTGCAGGTCCCCGGCCGCCGGGCCGTCGCCCCCCGCGTCGACCGTGTATACGCTGGTGTACCCGCCATGGGCCACGGCCACCGGTTCCGTGCCCGCCATCACCGTCGGGGTACCGAACTTCGCCGACAGGTCCTGCGTGGACCACCCAGCGCCCAGCGCCGGCAGGTACGTCTCCTGCAGATGCTGGTCACCATCTACGGTGTAGACGCTGGTGTAGCCGGAGTGGA
>JBEKHI010000382.1:0-7944 GCA_050012355.1 Streptosporangiaceae bacterium
GGTTCCGCCGCAGGTCGTAGGGGTTCGCGCACTGACCGCCGACCGAAGACCAGCCACTGGTCGAGTGAGTGGAGCGGAAGTTGGCCCACTCGGACAGGTTGGCCTTGCCGAGGATGACGGCGCCTGCCTCCCGCAGCCTGCGCACGATGAACGCGTCATCCGGCGCGGCGGGCAGCAGGGCGAGCGAGCCAGCGGTCGTCGGCATGCCAGCGGCCTGCACATTGTCCTTGACCAGGACCGGAATGCCCTCCAGCGGACCGGCCTGGCCGCTGGAACGACGGGAATCGCTGGCCGTGGCCTCGGCGGCCGCCGACTTCGACACCGTAATCACCGCGCGGAGCGCCGGATTCAGCAGCTGGATTCGTTCTTCGTAGAAACTCGTCAGCGCTTGCGAGCTGAGCCGTCCACCGTCGAGGGCGGCCGACAGCTCGGCCACCGTGGCGCGCATCGGCTCGATAGTGGTGCCGGGAATGAACGTCTGCGGGGAAACGGACATGCCGGAAGAATAGCCCCACAATCGGCTGGGGCGACCAATTCCCAGTTAAGCCGCTGTGTCACGATTAAGTGCGGCCGTGAGCGTAGGACGACAAGGTGGTAATCAGATGCTGCGGGAACAGCAGCCGGCCGCCGACCGCGAAGGCGATCACGGCGACGATCAGAAAGAACCCGACCCACACTCCCCCGGGCACCCCGGTCAGCTGAGCGAGGTGGTCGGCGTCGGAGACCGGCCCCTGGCGACGCCGCCGGTCCCCCTGTAGTTCGAAGACCGGGCGTACCCCGCCAATCAGCAGAAACCACGCCGTCGTATAGCCGAACGCGGCCTGCACGGTCGTGTTGGCCTTCAGCGATACCGCGACGACCACGGCCGCCGTAACGCCGACCGCGAGTACGCCGTAGGCATTGCGGATCGCGAGAAACGTCGCGGCCAGGATGACCAGCATCAGCCACAGCATCGCGGTCAGGTGGTGCGCGGCGAGCAGCACGGCCGCGCCGGCGCCGAGCAGCGGCGGGGTGATGTATCCGGCCGCCGAGGTGAACACAATGCCGGGCCCGGTCTGTTTGCCCCGGGAGTAGGTCACCCCGGAGGTGTCGGCGTGCAGCCTGATCCCGTCGAGACGGCGGCCAGTCAGCAGGCTGATCAGCGCATGTCCGCCCTCGTGAGCGATGGTGATGACGTTGCGGGTCAGGTGCCAGCTGGCGGAGTTGACCACGATCACCAGCGCGGCGACCGCGCTGGCCGCCACCAGCCAGCCAGGCGGGGACGGCTGGACAGCGGTCACCCGATCCCACAAGGCGATCAGATGGGCGGACATGCCCGACATCGTAGGCGGTGAAGCTAAGCGCACGTTCCGAAACCAGTCGATTTTCCAGGAAGCTGGACGGCTCGGCACCCCACTACGACCCCTGTAGAAGTTCTTTATGTCCCGTATGTGGCTAATGTCCCATGCAGGGCGCCGCGGCGCGGCGTGGGACGCGCCCCGCGGGGCGCGCAGCGAGGCTAAGGGGAGCCAGGAGACGTGGCCGGCTAGGAGGGCGTAGCCGACGAAGGCGGTGGCGTCCATTAGCGTGTGGGCGATGATCATCGGGGTGTTCCGGCGCCAGCGGTAGAACAGGGTGCCGAAGATGACGCCCATGATCGCGTTGCCGATGAAGCCGCCGAATCCCTGGTACAGGTGGTAAGAACCCCGCAGCACGGCGCTTATCGCGACCGACCGTGACTTGGAAACACCGAGCTGCTCCAGCCTGGTCAGCAGGTAGCCGAGGACGACGGTCTCCTCGAGCAGGCCGTTCTGGAACGCGGACAGCAACAGGACCGGGATTCGCCACCACACGTCGGGCAGGCTCTCCGCGACGACGTTCAGGCTGAAGCCGAGCTTGTAAGCGGCGATGTACAGTCCCAGGCCGGAGCCCCCGACCGCCGCGGCAATTCCGGCGCCGCGCGCGAGGTCCCGCCCCGGCTGGGTGAAGTCGCAGCCGATCGTGGACGGCCCCTGGCGGGAACGCGCCAGCAGGTAGAAGACGAGCAGCACCGGAGCAAGACCGATCGCGATGTCGGTGAGCTGCAGGAACAAGTCAAGCAGCGGGCGTCCAGGTGCGAGCGAGCCGTTCAGCACCGCCTGCTGCTTGCTCAGCGACTTGTGCGCGGTGAGCGAGCCGATCAGTGACACGAACGCGTACAGTCCGCTGGCCCCGAGGGACACCGCGAAGACCGACACGATCTCCCAGCGGATCAGTCGCGGTGTGAACCCGGCGTCAAGCTCAACAGCGGAGAGCTCAGGCGAGGAGGCCGTCGAAATCTCCGTCCTTCGCGCCGCCGATGAGAGCTTCGATCTCGGCCCGGGTGTAGATCAGCGCCGGGCCGCTCGCGTCGGAGGCGTTGCGCATCGCGACCCGACCGTCCTCAAGTACGGCGAGTTCCACCGATCCGAGCCGCCGCCAGACGGCCCCGGTGAGCTGTGAGGCGGGCATGCCGTTGTGCAGGGGCACGCTCAGGCCTCCTTGAGCATCTCGGCGAGGATCTCGCGCGTCCGCTCCGGCGAGGCCGCCGTCACTGACAACCGTTCCATGACCGCAGCGTACCGGTCGAGGTCATCGGTCTTGTCTAGGTACTGCGCCGAGGTCAGCTGCTCCAGGTACACGACGTCCATCATCTCCGGGTCGGAGAACCGCAGGATGGTGAACGCGCCGCCCTCCGCCACATGGCCGCCAAAACGGAACGGCATGACCTGGAGCGTGACGTTCGGGTCGTCGGCGATGGCAATCAGCCGGCGCAACTGGCCGCGCATCACCTCGTGGCCGCCGATCGGCCGCCGCAGGGCGGCCTCGTCCACGATCGCCCAGAACTTCGGCGCTTGCTCCTTGGTGAGCAGCTTCTGCCTGCCCAGCCGCAGCGCCACCCGGCGCTCGATCTCGCTCTGCGGCACCTCCGCGGCGCCGGTCTGGATCACGGCCCGCGCGTACTCTTCGGTCTGCAGCAACCCGGGAACGAACTGGATGTCGTAACCGCGGATCAGCGCGGCGGACTCCTCGAGGCCCACGTACATGGCGAACCAGTCGGGCATCGCGTCGCCGAACTTCTGCCACCAAGGGGCGGCGTTGGCCTCGCGGACCAAGGTCAGCAGGCCGTCGCGTTCGACCGACCCGATCACGCCGTAAAGGTCAGCGAGGTCGAGCACGTCACGCTCACGGAACGAGACGCGACCCAGCTCCATCCGGCTGATCTTGGAACCGGACGCGCGGATGTGATAACCAGCGTCGTCCCTGCTGATGCCCGCTTGCTCACGGAGTCTGCGCAGCTGAGCACCAAGCATGATGCGGAGGACGGTAGGACCGCCGCTCGGGTGCCCGGGAATCACGGCACGGCCCTCCCTCGACTGCACTGTTCGTGCCCGCAGGCATGATACCGCGATAGCCACGTTCCGGGCAGCAATGCTGACCACTATGCTCGGAAGCTAGCTTTCCCTGCCAAGCCGAGGCCCCCGGCCGTCCGGCAATTATCATTATATCCAGGACAGGTCCATGTATAAGAAGTTCCCGGGCGCAGACAAGGTGATTACCCCGGCCGATGCTCCCGCGCCTGTACTCAACGCCGTCCGGCTGATGTACGCCGGCGCGGCTGTCACCCTCGTCTATTTGGTCGTGTCGCTGGCCAGTCTGGGCAGCATCAAGAGTGAACTGCACAGCTCTGACCCTAAACTCACCACCACGCAGATCAACCAGGTGTTCGAGTATCTCATTGTCACCACTGTGGTATTTGGCGTCATTGGCATCGCACTGTGGCTCATGATGGCCCGCGGCGCGCGCAACGGGCGACGCTGGTCGCAGATCGTCTCCACTGTTCTGTTCGCCCTGTACACGCTGGAGTCGGTCGCCACGTTCACCGAGGACCGTGCGATCTTGTCGATCGTCTTCGTCGGACTCACCTGGGTGATCGGCGCCGTCACCGTGTTCATGCTCTGGAAACCCGCGACAAAGGCTTACTTCAACCCCGTGGTGTAGGAGACCTTCATGCCCGGTGTCGTGCTCACCTCCGTACCTGTTCCCTTCACCTCCGATGGCGAGCTTGACACCGCCGTGACCCGGCGGCTCATGGAGTTCGCCGCGTCACGGACCGACGGGCTGATGGTCGCGGGCAGCACCGGCGAGTTCCCCGCGCTCGAGGACTCCGAGCGGCTGACGCTGTTCGACCTCGCGCTGTCCATCGCCGGCCAGGACCGGGTGATCGCGCACGTGGGCGCGCCGTCCGCTCGCCAGGCCGCCCGGCTCGCCGCCGCGGCCTGGCGAGCGGGCGCGCGTCACCTTGCCGCCGTCACGCCGTATTACAACGCCGTCACCCCCGCGGAGCTGCGGGAGTACTACCTGAGCATCCGCGCCGCCGCACCCGACGCCGCGCTGTACGGCTATTTTTTTCCAGAACGTACGGGGCGTGTCGTCCCGGTAGACGAATTCGCCAGCCTGTCGGCGGAGGCCGGGCTGGCCGGAGTCAAGCTCAGCGGCGCGGCCTCCGATTTGCTGGCCGACTGCGTGGCGGCGTGTCCTGGCTCGCGCGTCTACGCCGGTAGCGACAATGACCTCGCGGGCGTGCTCGATAACGGCGGGGCGGGGATCATCTCGGCTCGGGCGGCCGCGTACCCAGAGGTCTTCGCCGGACTCGCCGCGGCGCTGGCCGCCGGCGACGAGGCGACGGCGGCCGGGTGGCAGTCGTTCGTCTCCGATCTGGTCGCCACCGGAGCGTCGGTCGGCCGGGTGAAGGAGGCGCTGCGGCTGCGCGGCTTCGGTCCGATCCGGGCGCGGATGCCGGTCGGCTGGCCACCAGAAGAAGTGTCCGCGCGGATCGCCACGCTGGTCTCCCGACTAGCCGAGACGCCGGTTTGATAACAGATAGCAAACGGCGCGGAATTGCGTGAACCGCCCAGCGCGATGATGCGTCATTGAGGGTGAGGCCCGGCGAAAGCGGGGCGCCGGGCCTCCCACTCGGTCCGGCGAAAGCGGGGCTGCCGGGTTGCTTGGATGGGATAAAGCGGCTTGGGGCGCGTTTCCCCTCGGCACAAACCCGGCAGATGAGCGGGGCGCCGGGCCGGGTGCCCCCAAAGCGAGCCCACAGCGCTCACGCATCGAGGGACGCGTGAGCGCGGGCGATCAGCACCGGGACGGCCGGGCCCTCCGCTTCGAAGCCGTCACCCACCGTGAGATGCTTGAGGTAGCGGGCGTTGATCCCCTCCAGCACCACCGCGAGCTTGAAGCAGCCGAAGGCGATGTAGTACCCCATCCGGGACACGTCTCGCCCGGTGAGTTCGGCGTACCTGGCGGCAAACTCCGCACGAGTGGCGAACCCATCGACCGCCGTCGGTTGCCCGACCGGCAAGCTCTCGTCGTTATGGCCAGGATCTGCCCAATATGTCAGGGTGAGGCCAAGGTCGGCGAGCGGGTCGCCGAGTGTGGCCATCTCCCAGTCCACGACCGCGGCCACCCGCGGGACGGGTTGCAGCGCGACGATCGTGTTGTCCAGCCGGAAATCGCCGTGGACCAGCGTCACCTCGCCGTCGGGTGGCAGCGCGGCCTCGAGCCGGGCGACGAGCTCCGGGTAGCCGTCGACCTCCCTGGTCGCGGACAGTTCCCACTGCCGCTGCCAGCGGGCGAGTTGCCGGCGCAGGTACCCGGCGCCGCGGCCGAGGCCATCAAGCCCGGTGATGTCCACCGCGTGGATCGCGGCGAGTGTCCGCGCCAGCACGTCCGAGAGCTCGCCGGCCTGCGCCGGCGTCAGCGCGGCGGCGCTGTCTGACGCGGTGCGCAGTACCACGCCGGGCACCTCCCCCATCAGGTAAAACGGCGCGCCGATGATGTCGGCATCCGCGCAGAACTCGACAGCCTCGGGCACCGGGACCGCGGTGTCTCGCAGCGCGGTGAGCACCCGGTACTCGCGGCTCATGTCGTGCGCGGTCGGCAGCACGTGACCGAGCGGCGGGCGGCGCAGCACCAGCCGGGTATCTCCGAGATCGAGCCGGTATGTGAGGTTGGATCGGCCGCCAGCGATCAGCTCGGCGCCGGCGAGCTCGCCTGGAACCCTTGCCTCGTACGCGATCCAGCGTCGCAACCGTTCGATGCTCGCGATGCCAGGTACCTCCGCCATTCGGCAAAGCCTAACGCTATCCACGCAAAAGCCGGCTAGTTGCCTCTGGACTATTCCGCGTCGGTGACGTAAGCAGGTAAAAGAGCAGGTCTAGACCGATAGGAGGGGAAGCCTGTGGCATACGCATGGATGCCAGGCGTGAAATGCATCCGGGCGGAGACCGACGGGGGACCCCTGAGAGGCGGCGCACCTAGAGCTGTGTGGCTGACGCTGGGTGCCCGGCCGGGCGCGGTGTCGGTCCAGTCGGCCGCCGAGCGACTCCTGTCCGAAGGCCGGCCGTGTCACCTGATCTGGGACCCGGTGACCGGCGATATCGCGCAGCTCATCTCCATCCTGCGGGCCGGCCGCGCGCTCGGCACTCCCGAGTGCCTGAGCTGGCGCGGTCACGGCGTACTTGACCAGGTCATTCCGGTCAGCTCCGACGGCAGGATCTGCGCCCAGCTCGGCGTGCTCGCCCGGCCTGACGAACCGTTCACCAACGGTCCGCTGCCGGGGCTCGCCACGATACTCGGCTGGCTGGACTCGTGGAACGTGCCGCGCCGCTGGCCGGCCGGGGCGCCCGCCGCCACCGGCGAGCTGACCGGGCAGCGGTCCCGCAGGCGGTGGGCTCAGGGCGGGCACTTCGGCGCGTCGCAGGTGCCGGAATGCCAGAGCTTCGGACCCGGCGCCATCGACATCGACCGGCTCACCGGCGCGCACCTGGTCCCGGTGACCCGGGTGTCCAAGCCCCCAGGACCAGATACGGACATCGACATCCGGACGCCGCTCGCCGCCGCCGTCGGCTAACAGCAGCTCGCGGAGGACCGTCGCCGCCTCCCTGATCTCCGGCAGGCTGGCGGCGCCGTAGCCGATGACCAGGCCGTGAACGGACGGCGGTCCGGCGAAGTACTCGTCAAGCCCGCGAACCGAGACGTGCTTCCGCGCGGCAGCGTAGCGGACCCGGGTGGCCGCGTCGCGGTCGGGCAGCTGGAGCACTACGTGCAGGCCGGCCGTGTCGCCGAGCAGCCGCCCGCTGTCGCGCAGCGTCTCGACGACCACCGCGCGGCGGCGGGCGTATTCCAGGCGCATCTTGCGGACATGCCGTTCCAGGTCACCGGCGCGCAGCATGCTCAGGACCGCCTGCTGGACCGGTTCGGCGGGCCGGTCACCGCGCCGCCCGGCCAGGGTCGCCATCAGCTCGGCGGGTCCGACCAGCCAGCCGGTGCCGAGGGCCGGGGTGAGGATCTTGGAGGTGGTGCCCAGGTAGACCACCACTTCCGGGTCCATCCCGTACAGCGATGGCAGCGGCGCCACGTCATAGCGGAACTCGCTGTCGTAGTCGTCCTCGATGATCAGCGCCCCGGTTGCGCGCGCCCACGCGATCAGCGCCCGGCGGCGCGCGACCGGCAGCCGTCCGCCCAGCGGGTACTGGTGCGCGGGCGTCGTGTACACCATCCGCAGGTCCTGCGGGAGTTCGCCGGGCACCAGCCCGTGCGCGTCGGCCCGGCACGGCACGACCACCGCCCCGGCCCTGGCGAGCACCGCCCGCGCGACCTCGTAACCGGGCTCCTCCACTCCCACCCGGTCCCCCGGCCGCAGCACCTCGCCGGCCAGCAGCGCCAGGCCGCTGGTTACCCCCCGGGTGATGAGGATCTGTTCTGGCGCCGCGACGAGCGCCCGTGCCCGCCGCAGGTACCCCGCGACCTCGCCGCGCAGCTCGGCCAGCCCCGCGAAATCCGGCCACGCCGACGGCGCCCGCCTCCCCGCCTCCCGGAACGCCCGCCGCCACATAGCCGGATCGATCCCCCGAGCCCAAGGAACCCCCGCCCGCAGCG
>JBEKHI010000383.1:0-7940 GCA_050012355.1 Streptosporangiaceae bacterium
TGGGCGGGGTCCGCGCCACCGACGGGGACGGGCCGATCTACGGCACCGTCGGCTACCAGGCGCCGGAAATCGCCGACGAGGGTCCCTCGGTTTCCTCGGACCTGTACACGGTCGCGCGGTCGCTGGCGGTGCTGACCTTCGACTTCAAGGGATACCAGGGGCAGTACAAGTTCACGCTGCCCGACGGTGTTCCGCTGCTGGACGAGAACGAGTCGTTCGCCCGGCTGCTGCGCCGCGGCACGCACGCCGACCCGGACCGCAGATTCGGTTCGGCCGGGGAGATGGCCGACCAGCTCACCGGCGTGCTCCGCGAGGTGATCGCGATCGCCGACGGGGCGCAGCGACCCGCGTTCTCCACCTTGTTTAGTCCCGAGCTGCGGGGGATCGGCGCCGAAGGCAAGCCAACCGCCGCCGAGGTCATCGCCGGGCTGCCAATGCCGCAGGTTGACCGCACCGACCCAGCCGCCGGATACCTGGCGACGTTCGCCGGCCTGTCACCCGCTCGGCGGGCCCAGGCACTGGAGGATGCGATCACCCAGGGCTCCGGGGTGCCACCGGAAGTGGCGTCCTCGCCGGAGATGGCGCTCGCGCTGGTCCGTGCCAGGATCGAGTCCGGCGACACCGCCGGTGCGGTGCAGGTACTCGGCGAGCTAGCCGCCGCCGACCCTGGGGACTGGCAGATCGCCTGGTACAACGGGCTGACCGCGCTCGCCAGGGGAGACGCGGAGACGGCGCGCGGCGCGTTCGCGGCGGTATACGACGAATTGCCGGGCGAGCTGGCGCCCAAGCTGGCACTGGCCCTCGCGGCCGAGGCGGCCGGGAACAGCGCCGAGGCGGCCAGGTTCTTCCGGCTGGTGTGGACCGTTGACCGGTCCTACATCAGCGCCGCGTTCGGCCTGGCTCGTTGCCTGCTGGACGGCGGGGACCGGGACGGGGCGGTGGAGGTGTTGTCCCAGGTGCCCGAGACGTCCAGTTATCACCTCGCGGCGCAGATCCAGGCCGTCGAGATCGCTGCTGTGGCCGGGTCCACCGGCGAGGACCTGCTGGGCGCCGCCGCTCGGCTCGGCAAGCTACCCGCTATAGACGAGGCAAGGCGGCAGGAGCTGTCCGCGACAATACTGCGGACGGCACTAGAGCAGCCTCCACCTGGGAAGATTCTCGGATGCCAGCCCGATGAACGGTCGCTGCGTTTCGGTCTCGAACGCTGTTACCGCGCTCAGGCGCGGCTGGTTTCCGACCGTAAACGCAGAATTGAGCTGGTTGATATGGCCAACGCCATCCGTCCGCGGACGCTGCTATGACCCCATGCCCGTCGTGCGGAGAGCCCGCTGCTCCAGGTGATGCGTTCTGTGAGGCCTGCGGCACAGAGCTGGCGCCAGCGGTGGACAGCGGAGAGTCACCCGACGTCGTTATGGAATGCCTAGTTTGTTCTTCTGACCCGGCCATCGACCAGCCGCCTGAGGTGACGGCGGAAGGTTACTGCGCGTCGTGCGGGCGAAAAGTCCCGTCCGGCCGGGACCACGCCGAACTCGATCTCGGGCTGATCGCCGGGGTGACGGACCGGGGTCTGCGGCATCAGCGGAACGAGGACGCGATGGCCCTCGCGACCGCCGATACCGCCGACGGGCCGGTCGCGATCGGGGTGGTCTGCGACGGGGTATCGAGCTCACCACGGTCCGACGAGGCGTCGATCGCCGCCGCCCGGACCGCGGTCCGGGCGCTGCTCGGGTCGGTGCGGCTCGGCGAGGACGTCGAGGCGGCCTCGCTTGAGGCCGTGCACGAGGCCGCTATCAAGCTGAACGCGCTGAACGGCGCGGACGGGTCTCCGTCGGCCACCTTCATCTCGGTCATCGTCGAGCCGGACGGCGTCACCCTGTGCTGGCTGGGTGACAGCCGCGCCTACTGGCTCGCCGAGGACGCAGAGTCGCGGCGGCTGACCACTGACGATTCGCTGGCGCAGGAAATGGTGGAATCGGGCCTGCTCAACGAGGCCCAGGCGATGGCATCCCGGCACGCCCACGTGATCACCCGATGGCTGGGCGCGGATTTCACCGAGCCCGAGGCACATATCGAGCGGTTCAGCCCGCCGGGCCGAGGGGTCGTGCTGGTGTGTTCTGACGGGCTGTGGAATTACCTGCCGGACGCGGACGACCTCGCCGAGCGGACGCTGCCGGCGGCGGTGACCGATCCGCTGGGAACGGCTGGCGAGCTGGTGAAGTTCGCGATTGACGCCGGAGGCATAGACAACATCACCGTCGTGCTGGTGCCCGTTCCGTTGAGGGAGCAGTCATGACCGGTTTCACCGTCGACATCGATCAGAACCTTTACCTTCCAGAAGGCGGCCGGACCGTCAATGCCGTGGTCACGGTGACGTCGGGGGACGAGGTGGCAGTTGCCTCCGGCCCCGCCGCCGAGATCATCATCGTGGACTGCTCCGGGTCGATGGACGTGCCGCGGACCAAGATCGCCTCGGCTCGGGCGGCGACGGCGGCCGCGGTCGACGCGTTGCGCGAAGGCACCGCGTTCGCGATCGTGGCGGGCACCAGCAACGCCTGGCCGGTGTACCCGGCGGACGGGACGATGGCGATCGCGAGCGCCGCCACCCGCGCGGAGGCCAAAGAAGCGGCCCAGAGCCTGCGGGCCAACGGCGGCACCGCGATCGGGCAGTGGCTGCGGCTGGCATACCGGATCTTTCAGACGCGTCCGGCGACGCTGCGGCACGCGATACTGCTCACCGACGGGCGGAACCAGCACGAGACTCCTGAGCAGCTAAGCGCGGCCATCGGGCTGTGTGAAGGCACGTTCAGCTGCGACTGCCGAGGAGTCGGGACCGACTGGGAAGTGGCCGAATTGCGCCGCGTCTCGTCGGTGCTGCTCGGTACCGTCGACATCGTGGCCGACCCTTCCGGGCTGGTGGCCGACTTCACCACGATGATGGAAAACGCGATGGGCAAGCAGGTCGCCGACATCACGCTGCGGGTCTGGACGCCGCAGCACGCGCGGATCAGCTTCGTCAAGCAGGTGGCGCCCCAGATGGAGGACCTGACGCCGCGCCGGACCGCGACGTCGCCGCAGGCCGGTGACTACCCGACGGGTGCGTGGGCGGCGGGGGAGAGCCGGGACTACCACGTGTGCGTCGACGTGAACCCGGCCGGCGTCGGACAGGAGATGCTGGCCGCCCGGGTGTCGCTGGTGTCGGGCTCGTCGGGAGATGTTCTCGGCCAAGGACTGGTCCGGGCGGTGTGGACCGACGACGAGGCGCTGTCGACCAAGATCAACTCCCGGGTCGCGCACTACACCGGGCAGGCGGAGCTGGCCCAGGTGATCCAGGACGGGCTGGAGGCGCGCAAGGCCGGCGATGAGGAGACGGCGACCTCCAAGCTCGGCCGCGCGGTCGCGCTGGCCGCGTCGTCGGGCAACGAGGACACCGCCAAGCTGCTATCCAAGGTGGTCGACGTGGTGGACGCTGCCACCGGCACCGTCCGGCTGAAGAAAAAGGTCGAGGACGCCGACGAGATGGCGCTGGACACCAGGTCCACGAAAACCGTCCGCGTCAAGAAGGACCAAGGCTGATCCATGGTTGTCTGCCCGTCAGGCCACGACTCCGCCAGCGATGACTACTGCGACGTCTGCGGCATGCTGATGAGCGCTCCGTCTGCTCCGTCGGCGGTTGTCCCGGAAGCGGTTGCGCCGCCCGCGGCCGCGGCGTGCCCGCAGTGCGGGGCGCCGAAGTCCGGCCAGTTCTGCGAGTCCTGCGGCTTCAACTTCACCAACGGCCAAGCACCTGCCCCGTCCGTCACTCCTGACCTGTCCGCCACCTGGACGGCCGTCGTGGGCGCCGACCGCGGTTACTACGACCGGGTGCGGGAGGCCAGCGGGCCAGACGCCGACGACATCCCGTTCCCCGCCTACTGCCCAGAACGCAGGTTCCAGCTCACCGGCAACGAAGTCCAGATCGGCAGGCGCAGCCCGTCCCGTGGCCTCAACCCGGCCATCGACCTGACCGGCCCTCCGCTCGACCCCGGCATCAGCAGGCTGCACGCGGTCCTGATGACAACCCCCGACGGCGGCTGGGCGGTCATCGACCCTGGCTCGGCCAACGGCACCGAGCTGAACGGTGCCGAGGTCCCGATCGGCCAGCAGACCCCGCTCAACGACGGGGACCGCATCACCCTCGGCGCCTGGACCGTCATCACCATCCACCAGCGCTAACGGCGCGTTTCCTGTTTGCCGGGTATGACCGGCGCGACGCCTGCGCGCGCAGCCATGCTAGGTTCCTCAATTCTCGGTTAGGCGATACATGGAACCATATACCGTCTTCGGTACTGAGTACCAAAATAGGGAGTTGGTATTTCCGGGCACTCGACCTCGCCGACCTGGACTCGGTACGGGATTTCGCCGCGGCGATCCTGGGAGACGGGATCGCGGTGGACGTGCTCATCAACAACGCCTTGAGCTGGACCGTCGCGTGCGCGCGGCCGGGATCGGTGTCCGTTCGGTGATCGCTCACCCGGGATATTCAGACACCAACCTGCAGAGCACCGGCCCGACCGGCGTGGCCAAGCAGCTGATGAAGGTCAGCAACCGGCTCATCGCCCAGAGCGCCGCGATGGGCGCACTGCCCGAACTCTACGCCGCTGTCGACCCCGCCGCCCAGAGCGGCCGGTTCTACGGCCCGGGCGGATTCCTTGAGCTGCGCGGCTACCCGGCCGAAGGGCAGCCGGCCGCGGCGGCCAGGAACGAGGAGACCGCCCGGCGGCTGTGGCAGGTATCAGAACAGCTCACCGGCGTCACCTGGAAACTGTTACGCAGGTTGGCGGGCGCGGGGCCTACGGGCGGATCACGGTCCCGTCGGCCCGGCGGACGGTGGGCCAGCTGGCGTTGAGCGGGTGATCGGCGAACGGGAACCGCGCCGCCATCTCCTCGTCGATGTCGACGCCCAGACCCGGTACGTCGTTCGCCCACATCGCGCCGTCATGGATCTCGGGCAGTCCAGGGAAGACACTGCGCGCGGCATCGTTGAAGAGATGGGCTTCCTGGATGCCGAAGTTCGGGCTCGCGAGGCCGAGATGCAACTGGGCGGCGTGCCCCACCGGCGACACGTCATCAGGCCCGTGCCAGGCGGTGCGCACACCGAAGAACTCGCACAGCGCGGTGAGCTTGCGGGCGGGCGTAAGGCCGCCGATCGCCGATACATGGGCCCGGATGAAGTCGATCAGCCGGTCCTTGATGAACGGAACATACTCGTGCGGATTCACGCACAGCTCGCCGACCGCGATCGGCGTCGCTGACTGCGCCCTCAGGATCGGCAGGTAGTCGTGATCCTCGGGTGCGAACACGTCCTCGAGGTAGAAGAGCCTGAACTGCTCGAGGTCCTTGGCGAGCTGGATGGCCGCGATGGGCGCAAGCCGCTCGTGAACGTCGTGGATCAGCTCGATTTCCGCACCGAGCGTGCCGCGGAGATGGTCGAACAACCGCGGTACCAGGCGGCGGTACGCCTGCGGATCCCAGGCCGGCTGCTTCATGTCCAGCCGGCCCGGCGCGGCCGGCTGGCATCGCACGTACCGGTAGCCGCCCTCCATACAGGCCCGTGCCCGATCTTCGATTTCGGCGAAGTCGGTGCCCTTGACATGGACGTACACGTCGGCGGCCCGGCGGCAGCGACCGCCGAGGATCTGATAGAGCGGCATTCCCGCGCGCTTCGCCTTGATGTCCCATAGTGCCTGGTCGAGGCCGGAGAGCGCGTTGTTCAGTACCGGTCCGCTCCGCCAGTACGAGGACAGCTGGCACGCCTGCCAGATGTCCTCGATGTCGCCCGGGTCGCGGCCCGCGGCCAGCGGCCCGAGGTACTCATCGACGGCGCACGCGACGGCGTGCGCCCGTTGCGAGAAGGTCGCGCAGCCGACGCCGTAGAGGCCGGGTTCGCTCGTCTCGACCTTCACCACGACAAGGCGGGTGCCCTCCGGGGCGGTACAGATGGCGCGCACCTTGGTGATGGTGACGGGCGGTTGCGTGCGTGACGGCTCCCAGGGGAGCCGGGCTGGGTCCTGTCCCGGTAGATCGGACATCTGGGTGTGCTCCTTCTCGCTGCTCGATTGGTTGCAGCAACTTTGAAGTATTTCAGCAACAGATCCAGGCGGGGATCGGGGAATCGGCCCTGGACAACTCAGAATGACAGATCTATACATGCTCTGTACTGCTATTCCTATGAAGTCGCTCGAAAAACTTGACAGGTTGCAGCAACTTGGCAGATGATGCAGTCATGCCGAGATTGGGGGTGAGTTCGATGGCCACGATCGACGAGGTCGCGACGAGAGCGGCCGTGTCGAAGTCGACCGTGTCGCGAGCGTTCAACCGCCCGGGATCGGTAAACGCGGCGACTCGCGCGCGGGTGCTGGAAATAGCCAGCCAGATCGGATACCAGCCGCCGGGCCTCGTGAGCGCCGCATCACGCCAGCGCACCGGCAACATCGGCGTGATCGTTCCGGACACGGGGAATCCGTACTTCCAGCCACTGCTCAAGGCCGTGCAGCACGAAGCGGTGACCCAGCAGTCACCGCTGTTCATGGGCGCGAGCGAGAACGACCCGGAAACAGAGGCCGAGATCGCCCGAGCCATGGCCCGTCATGTCGACGGACTGCTGCTCGTGTCGTCGCGGATGGAAGAAAGCGACATCATCGCGCTCGCGGCCGAGATACCGATCGTCGTTGTCAACCGCGAGATCGCCGGGATCCCGGGTGTCCTCCTTCCTTCCGGTGAGGGCATGGTGCAAGCAGTCGAGCACCTGGTCGCGCTTGGTCATCGGCAGATCGCCTACCTGGCCGGGCCGCGCCGGTTCCTGTCGAGCATCGAGCGGCTGGACGCATTGCGCGCCGCGGCGCGGCAGCTTGAGGTAGAGGTCGTCGAACTGGGACCGTTCCAGCCCAGCTTCGCGGCCGGCCAGCGGGCCACTGACCTGGTGCTGAGTACCGAATGCACGGCGGTGATCGCCTTCAATGACCTGACGGCTCTCGGACTGATGACGCGCGCTGCCGAGCTGGGCGTCGTGGTGGGACGTGACCTGAGCGTCATCGGCTTCGACGGGCTGTGGCTGGCAGAGATATCGAGTCCGCCGCTCACGACGGTGGCGGCGCCGGTGAGCGAGGCCGGGACCGCGGCCGCGCGTGAGCTGTTCAAGGCGCTTTCCGGACGGACCACCGGGAGTCATCATCGGCTGCCCGCCGACCTGATAGTCCGATCGAGCACCGGTCCGGCTCTGCCCCGCCAGCAGCGACTACCTGGAAGGCGCCTGTAATCCGGCCATGACTGTCTACGTCAAGGTACTGCCAGTTGAGCAGTCGCAGCGCAAGCTCGTACGGCTGACGAAGCCTGGCCGGGTGACGCTCAAGATCCTCGTCCCCGTCCTCGTGCTGGCCGGCTGGCAGCTCGCGTCGGTTAAGGCATCGAGCACCTCGTTCAGCCTGCCCTCACCCACCCAGGTGCTGGCGGGGTTCAAGGAGCTCTGGCAAAACGGCCAAATCGAGGCGGCCATCCCCGCGTCGCTGTCGCGAGCCGGGCTGGGCCTCCTCTTCGGCCTCGCGGTCGGGATCCCCTTCGGCGTACTGAACGGGCTGTTCCGGAGTTTCGAGGACTTGTTTGACGCGACCTTTCAGATCGTGCGCGTGATCCCGTTCATCGCCCTGGTGCCGCTGTTCATCATCTGGTTCGGCATCGGTCAGCAGATGAAGATCATCCTGATCGCGATGGCGAGCGCGTTCCCGGCTTACATCAACACGTACGCGGCGGTGCGGCTCGTTGACCGGAAGCTGGTGGAGGCGGGAAAGACGTTCGGCTTGAGCCGCGCCGCCATCATCATGCGGATCATCCTGCCCGCCGCGCTCCCGTCGATCCTGGTGGGCGTCCGTACCGCGATGGGCGTGGCCCTGCTGGCCCTGATCGTG
>JBEKHI010000384.1:0-7930 GCA_050012355.1 Streptosporangiaceae bacterium
CCCATACCGGCGGTCATTACCTTGACGACGGCCGGGAGGCCCGCACGGTGCCCAACGACGCCGACCTGTTCCAGAACAGCCACGGCGTCAAGCAATGGGCGGTTGACCCCGACACCGCGCGGGAACTATGGATGATCTCGCTGAACCTCATCGACCAAGCGGAGAGGACACCGGATGGGGACTGGCCACCAAGGTGATTCGGCTAGTCGTTCCGGCGGGACGGAGTTGCCGACCTGTAGCCCAGACGACGTGTCGGTCACGGTGCGCTGGGAACACGAAGGCAGCGGTCTGCGCGGACAGGTGATCGTTGAGAGGGCCCTGGAATTACGCCGGCACCGCCACCCGTAACATCTTCGGCTGCCCCCGTCAGGTGTGGGCTCCGCGGGCAGTGTCGAGCCTGGTTGGCTCGCCGCCTCTGGTCGCCTGGTCACCATGGCCGCCACGGTTCTGGTGTCCCGGCCACCACGCGCGGCTCCCGAGCATTGCCGTCGTCGATGGCGTCAGGAACATCGCCATCACGAACGCCGCGATGACAATGCCGCACGAGATCGCGAAGCCCATCTGCTCGAACGTGGACCCGCCGGCCAGGATCAGCGAGGCGAAGGTCCCGGCCAGGATCAGCCCGGCCGAGGCGATCGTCGGCCCGGCGTGCTTGAGCGCCACGGCCGCCGCGTCCCGCGGGGTCTTGCCCTCGGTGGCCTCCTCCCGCAGCCGAGAAACCATCAGGATGTTGTAGTCGGTGCCGAGCGCCACCACGAACAGGTACATCATGATCGGCAGGATGAACGTGAGCCCGCTCTGATTGCCGAGGTCCTGGAAGACGCCCACCGAGGCTCCCAGGGTGGCGGCGAAGCCGAGGCCGACGAAGATCATCAGGTACCAGGGCGCCACGAGGCTCTGCAGCAGCAGCCCGAGGATGATGAGGATCACCGCGGCGGCCACCGGGAACACGATGGAGTAGTCGTGTTCCATGGCCGACTCGAGGTCCACGTACACCGAGGTGATGCCGCCGACTAGCGCGCGGCTCCCGGCCGGGGCATCACCGCGCACGACGGTGTCCAGCGGCCCGCGGACCGTGTTCATCGCTGTGGCGGACTCGCCCGAGGCCGACAGGATCACGGTGTAGTCCGCCACGTCGCCGCTGGAGTTCACCTTCGCCGGGCTCACTGAGGCCACGCCGGGCACCTTGGCGAGCCGCGCCTCGAACGACCTGAGCGACGCGGTATCGAGCGGCTTTCCGTCGGTCGATTGCACGAGCACGTCGGTCGGATCGGTGTCGCCGGCCGGGAACCCCTTGAGCAGCACGTTGGCGTATATGGCGGACTGGGTGGTGGAGGTGTTGCCCGAGGTGAGGTCGAATGTCGGGTGGAAGCCGAAGGAGACGATCCCGAGCAGGCCGAGCAGCACCACGGTCGTCCCCGCGAAGCGACCCGGGTGCCGTCCGAGTGCCTGCCCGATAGCGGTGAACCGCGCCGCCTTCGGCTCGGTCTTCCAGGCTTTCGAGGGCCAGAAGACGCGGGTGCCGAGCAGCGAGACGACGGCGGGCACGAGCGTCAGTCCGGCCGTCGCCGCGCTGAAGACGGCGATGGCCAGGGCCGGTCCGAGCTGGCGGAACAGCGACAGGCTGGACAGCGTCAGCGCCAGGAACGCGATCATCACCGCGCCAGCCGCGGTGGCGATAGCCGGCCCGACCCGTGCGATGGCGCTCTCCATGGCCTGCTTGGAGGGCTCACCCGAGCGCAGCCGCTCCCGGTACCGGAAGAGCAGGAACAGGATGTAGTCGGTGCCCACCCCGAACAGCACCACGATCAGCAGGATCGACGTGAGGCTCTGGCCGCTCCAGCCAGCCGCCTTGCTCACAAAGTCGATGAGCCCGTTGGCGATCTGGGAGACGAGGCCGATGGTGAGCAGCGGGAGCAGGACGATGATGGGGCTGCGGAAGATGATGAGCAGCAAGACGATGATGAGCAGGATGGTGCCCATGAAGACGATCTCTTGCGCCTTGTTGCCCGTTGACGCGGAGTCCACGTCTTCGGGCACCGTCCCGGTCACGCCCGCCTTGAGGTCCGTGCCGGACACGAGCGATGCCAGGTTAGACCTGAGTGTCCCGATGGCGTTGGTCTGCGCGGTGGTGAGCTCACCGTTGACGTTGGGTATCTGTATCGAGATCGTCTGGATGAGCTTGTTCGCCGATGGCGGCCCGGCCTGCATAGTGCTCAGCGTCGGGATGTGGTCGGCCGCCAGCTTGGTGGCGATGTTATCGACCAGGCTCGAGTCGGCGGCCGTGAGCTTGCCGCCGTCCGCCCGCTCGAACACCACGATCGCGCCCGGTGCCGCCGCGGCCGGGAAGGCGCTCTGCTGCAGGTTCTGGGCCTGCACAGACTGATAGTGGCTGGGCAGGAACGAGGACTCGTTGCTGTTGGTGGCCAACTTGGGCGCCAGCCCGATGATCGCGACCGCCGCCACGACCCAGATCCCGATCACTAGCCACGGATGCCTGACTACGCCCCGTCCTAGTCGCACAAACATGCTTGCGCTCCGCTCCGCCCGTACCGCCCGTTATCTGCTGACCGCAGATACGATACTGTCTCGTACCCCTTTAGGAGGAAACTGTACCGTAGGGTGTTGGCCAGCGAATCGGGCACCCCAACGGTGAGTGCGAAAGAGGAACCATGGACTCAGCCATCAGCCACGAGGCCCAGGAGACCAGCACTCACCGAGGCCGCCAGCTGGATGCCTCCCGTGACGCCGCGCTTCGCGACGCCGCGCTTGAGCTGCTGGCCGAGATCGGCTACGACCGCCTGAGCATCGACGCGGTGGCGGCCCGCGCCAAGGCGAGCAAGATGACGATCTATCGCCGCTGGTCGGGCAAGGCCGAGCTCGTGGTTGACGCGCTCAAGTGTCTCAGGAAGTCAGGTGAGATGCCTGACACGGGGTCGCTCCGCGGCGACCTCGATGCTTTGGCAAACCGGTCCGACAGTCCCGATGTCCGCTTCGACGCCAAGCTCGTGCTCGGCGTGGTCAGCGCGCTGGCCCGCAACCCCGAGCTCCGTCAGGTCATCCGCGAGGAGTTCATCGGCCGGGGCGGCGCCAGGCTCAGGCAGGTCTTTGAACGAGCCGTCGCCCGAGGCGAGATTCCGCAGGACCGCAACCTAGACCTGCTGATCTCAGTTTTCCCGGCCCTGGCCATCCACCACCTGCTCATCTTCGGTGAGCTCCCCGACGCCAGTTTCACCGCCCAGGTGATGGAAGAACTCATCCTTCCGCTGGCCGCCGCGCCGCTAAGCCCCCCTCGGTCATAGGCGCAGGTCAGCGCCGTGCGACTGCGGCGAAGCACGCGGCCTGTAAACCGTCGGCTCAGCCTACGATGGTTCGGACCCATCACCTGCCCCACGCTGGGTAACGGCCAGGGAAGGGCGGGTGCGGTGATGGCCAGGGTGGCGGTCCGGGAGAGCGTGGCGCTTGCCGGGCGGAGCGGGCGCGGGCTGCCCGCACGTTCGTCAGCGAGGTACTCGGCCTCGGGCACCCTGGCTCGGCGAGATCCTCGCCGGCCGCCCCGCGCAGCACGCCGCTCTCGTGCGCCCCTACGCGACCTGGCACGTGCCGCGCCGCCGCCCTGCCCTGCCCCGGCTATGACGCGCAGCATCGCCGGCCTGGAGAAGGTAGGCCTGCGCCTGCGGTCGCCTGACCCTGCGCTTCGGCCGAACAGAGCCGGCGTCCCGCAGGTGCTACCTCAGTCCTGGTAAGTGCCCCCGAACTGCTGGGGAACCATGTCGGCCCGCTCGGCACCGCTGCGGATCAGGTCGATGATCGCGTCGGCTGCCAGTTCTGGCGGCTGCGCCTTCAGCCCGCCGTCGGACATCATCTGCGTCGCTGCCTCTTTGCCCGCCTTGATGGAGTCGACGAACTCGGTGCTGGTGACAAACGGGTAGAAGGTCGAGACGACGATGCCGGCGTCGGCAAGTTCGAGCCGGGCGGTTGCTGACAGCATCGCTAGACCCTGCTTGGACGCCGCATACGCGCCCGAGAGCGGAAGTACCGAGAAGACCGTCCCCGAACTCACGTTCACGATCGCACCGCCGCCCTGCGCCCGCATGACCGGCAGCACCGCCTGCATCGTGATCAATGGCGCGGTCAGGTTCAGGTCCAGGATGGCGCGGAAATCGGCCGGGCCGGTTTCTTCGATCGATGCGGTGAGTCCCTGTCCGGCGTTGTTGACCAGCACGTCGAGCCGGCCGAACTTGTCCATGGTCGTCCGAACCGCGTCCGCGACTTGGCCTGCGTCGGTGACGTCGCAACCCACTGCGAGGGCATCACCCAGGTCGGTGGCGAGTTGGCGGATGCGGTCCTGTCGTCGGGCGGCGAGCACCACCTGGGCGCCGGCCCGCGACGCTGCTTGGGCTGTGGCGGCACCGATGCCGGACGATGCGCCGGTCACGAGTACGACCGAGTTGTTGAGGTCCATGAGGCCATCTCCTCGAAAGTCGAGATCTGCACTGGAGAGACGATACGTATCGTCTCGCTACGACAAACAATACGCTTCGTCTCGTCTTGCGGCGGGTCGGCGGGGGTTAGCGGAGTGGGCCGATCCCCTGGATCAGGGCTGCGACGAGCGTGTCGGGCTGCGTGCGGTCGAGCGGGGCTAGGCGGAACAGGCTCCGAAAGAAGATTCCGCCGTAGAGCAGGTCGGTGACGGAATCCACATCGATGTCATCGCGCATCTGGCCGGCGGCCTGTGCCGATCGCAACCGGTCTTTCGTGTCGGCAATGCGCGGAGCGAAGATGCGGGCCGACAGGTCGGCCGCCAGCCGCTCGTCACGCTGACTGTCAGCGATCACAGCCATGTAGTTGAGGCCGAGCACCGGTTCGGCAAGCACGTCAAGCATCCGGGTCAGCTGCGCCCGAAGGTCGGCCTCCAGATCGCCCGTATCAGGGAATGCCACGCGGGGCGCGATTACCTCGGCCCAGACATCAACGATGATTGCGGCCTTCGACGGCCACCACCGGTAGATGGTCTGCTTGCCCACGCCCGCCTGTGCCGCGATTTTCTCGATCGTGATGGCGTCATAGCTGGTCGAAGCCAGCAGCTGCGCAGTCGCCGCATGAATCGCCTGCCGGGCTCGCTCACTACGACGACTCTCATCAGGCTGACGGGACACCATGGCCAGACTGTACCCTGCAACGAGACGGCTCGTCTCGTCTTGGCATGATCCGGCTGAGCAGCATCGCCGCCTGCCGCCGCTGGTCTGAGTCTGCGCCCCAGTCGAAGGGGAAGTCCAGCACCTCGGCGAGTCGGTCGATCGCCGGACGGTCGAGCTCGGCGATCTTCCCGGGCTCCTCGTAGTCCGGTTCGCCTGCGTAAACTGCGAGCTGCGTCGCGAGATCGTCGCGGAGATGCTCCAGCATCCACTCCGGGTCGCACATCGCGTAGAGCGACTCAGGCGTAGACAGCGGGTTCTCAAGCTCGGCGAACGAACCGGTCTCCAGATCGATCTCGACGTGCGCCCAGGGGTTGCCATTGAACAGCCCCTGCTCCAGCGAAGCTTGCGTGTGCCAGGGGTAGATCTGGCCCCAATGGCAGCGCATGATGCTGCGGGCCGGATCGTCGCCCCACACATAGAAGATCACGTACTCCGCGCCATCGGCTGTCCGCTCCACCCGGAGCATCCGGAGATAGGCCTGATACAGGCCGTAGCCGCCGACGCCAAAGTTCCCGACTGGCTTGCCGAGATGGCCGGCTAGGTACTCCTGCCACGTCTCGCCGTCGCTGACCTGGTTGCATTCGGTGAAGCTGTTGCCGTACGTGTTGATGCGCGGCTTTCGGCCCGGTCCAGGTAGTGGTCCGGGTCGCCACGAGAGGCACGCCCGGCTGCTTCGACGAGCCGTGCGGGCATGGTGCCGGGTGGTCAAGCGGGTGAGGAGAGTAACATCGGGCTGCGGTCCGTCGTAAGCGGGGCGTGAGACCCAGCCGGTGGAGGTGCCAGGTGGCCGAGCTCCCGTCGCTCCCAGAAGGAATTCTGCTGGGCTACTTCATCGCCTCGGACGACGTCGAGCGCTCTCGGCGCTTCTACACCGAAGTACTCGGCGGCCGGGTGCTCTTCTCCGGAACGCCGACCGTTGTCGCGCTATCCAACAGCTGGATCGTCATCAATGCCGGCGGAGGGCCGACCGATGACAAGCCGACGGTCACCCTGGAGACGCCGCCTGATCCGGACCGGATCAGCAGCTTCCTCAATTTCCGGGTCAAGGACATCGAGGCCGTGTACGCCGAGTGGAGTGCCCGCGGTGCTCAATTCCTGACGCCGCCGAAACGGCACCAGTACGAGACCCGCTGCTACATCCGCGATCCCGACGGTTACCTGATCGAAGTGGGGCAAACCACGAACCCAGCGGGAGACTGGTCGCCCGCTCACTGGGCATCGGGTACGTCCGCCGAGGAGACTGGGTAAAGGCCGCGTAAACCTGTCGAGGTGGGGTCGGCTTGCTGGCGAGTGTCGGCGCCGCGGCCATGGACTGGGTGATCGGCGGCGATGTGGACCTCGCATGATCTGGTGCGGGCGACGTAGAGCCGCAGGGCACCGCCCCGCAGGTCGTCGAGGGTGAGCCGTCGTGCGCCGGCTGTGGTCCTGAATGCTTCGGGGCAGACGGCGTCCAGTTCGTCGTCGGGTACCGCTGTGGCGGTGGCCGTGATGTAGACGGCCTCGCCGTCGCCGGCGGGCGCGGTGGAGTCGAAGATCACGATCTCGGCGCCGGGGCGCTCTGCCAGGTTGCGCGAGTGCTGGGCCTGGGGTGAGGAGACCCAGTAGAAGTCCGAGTACCGTGCGGGGGTGTAGTACACCGGCGACAGTCGCGGTCGGCCGCCGGGATCGGTCGTGGCCAGCGTCATGTAGTGGTTGGCGTCGATTACCCGCCGCGCCATCGCGTTGAGGCCGGGCCGGGACGTGCCCGGGCTCCTGCGGTAGGTGATCGCGAGGTCGTCCTCCCAGGTGGACCCGTCACGAGACAGCTGGCCCTGCCCGGTGATCGTGTCGCCATCCTCGCTGAGGACGCCGGTGAATCGCTGGCTGAACCCGGGTACGCCGTTCCAGAATCGCCACGTGCTGGCAGTGATGCCGGCCGCGAATACCCGGTGCACGCCGCGGGGGTCGAAGTAATGCATGGATGGCTTCCCGTCGATGATCCCGGTGACCGCGATCGCATCGGGAATCTCTGGATGGTCGTGGTGCGAGCGCCAGATCAGGAACCGCTGGTCCTCTAGCCACTCGAACGTGGCCTGTCCGGTTATGACGGTGCCGGGGAGGGCCGGATGAGTGGCCTCGGTCGCCCACGTGCCGGCCAGCCGCTGCCATCCCTGAAGTCCGGGGTGCTGTGCCGGTGGCCGCATCGCATCCTCCATCTGTGATCAGGTGCTTGATAGGTAGACCTGGCACTCGCCGGGAAATCATCTGATGGGAATGAGCCGCACGGAAATCAAGAATAAACAGACAGGCCTAAATCCGTTACTCAACGGGCGTCAGCTGTTCGAGAAGGTCCCGGAGCCTGGCGAGGTCGGCTGCCGGCATGTCGCTTAGCGGGGATGGCGGGCGGGCGATGATGTCCTGCGCTGTCTTCACGGCCTCACGGCCGCGGGCGGTCAGCTCCACCGGTTTGCGCCTGCGGTCGTGATCGTCTTGCGTACGCGCGAGCAGCCCGAGAGCCTGCAGTTCGTTCGCGATGATCGTGGCGTAGGGCGGGTCGATGCCGATTCGCTGCGCGAGTTCGGCCAAGGTCAACGGCCCGTCGGCCAGGCTCAAGAGGGCCTTGACCCGGCCGGTGCCGCGGCCGAGGGCGAGTGCCTGGCGTAGCTCGTCGGCCGGGTCATAACGGTGGACGAAGTCGGACATGATTTCCCAGATCGATCTCGCGAGATCGGGGGAGGGGGGCTGGGTCG
>JBEKHI010000385.1:0-15623 GCA_050012355.1 Streptosporangiaceae bacterium
ACCGGCACCCTCACCGTCTCCGGCGACGGCACGACCAAGGTCATCCGGGTCTCCGGCATCCCCGACATCTACACCGTCGCCACCGAACCGACCGCGAGCAGCGGCACCATAACCGTCAAGCTCTCCCCCGGGCTGGCGGCCTACTCGTTCACCTTCGGCTGACCGCGTCGCGGTCATCGAGCATTTTGCCATAACGGCGGGTGGCAACTCTGACGGTCAGCGACGGAGGCCACGCTCGATAGCGTCGATGATCGCTGGCCGCAGCTGCGCGACGCTGATGATCGCGTCGACCGAGCCGACCTCAACCGCGCGCTGGATGCTGTGGATGCGGTCGAACTCCGCGGCGACCTCGCCCAGCTTCTCCGATCGCACCGAGGCCTGGACCTCGGCCAGCCGGGGGCTGCGCGCAGCCCGCAACTCCACCACCCGAGGGTCGGCCGCGGTGCGCTTGTTCACCTCGCCGGAGAACACCACGGCCGCCGCCGGGGCACCACCCAGCACCGACGCGAACGAGCCCTCCAGCGCTAGCACGGTCATGTCCGGGTTGAGCGCCTTGGAGAACACCACGAACGCGCCGCCGTGGTAGCGGGAGATTACGCAGAACACGATCGGACCCTCGAAGTTGACGATCGCCCGGCCGATCTCCGCGCCGTACTCCAGCTGCAGTTTGCGCATCGACTCGGGCGAGCCGTCGAACCCGGACAGGTTGGCCAGCACTACCAGCGGCCGGCTGCCAGACGCGGCGTTGATCGCGCGCGCGGTCTTCTTCGACGACAGCGGGAACAGGGTGCCCGCGGTGTAGGTGTCCGGGCCATCGGTCGGCGGGAACCCGCGCCTGCTCACCGACCGGGACTCGATGCCGATCAGGCAGACCGGCCAGCCGCCGAGCCGCACGTCCTGTACCACCGACATGTCCGCGTCGGCCATCCCCGCCCAGCGCTCCAGCACCGGGTGGTCCTGGTCCGACAGCGCCCGCATCACCGTGCGGATGTCGAATGGCTTCTTTCGGTCCGGGTTGTGCTCGGCCGAGAAGATCTCGCCGACCGAGGCGAAGTCGCTGCCCGCCATCGTGTGCGGGTAAGCGGAGACGTCGCGGTCGCTGGGGTCGTCGGTGGCGGCCTGCCGCGGCGCCGTCTCACCCGGCGCGATATAAGCGTGGTCGTAGTGCGCCATCAGGATGTCGCAGGCGGCCGGCAGATCCGGCGCCCAGTACTGCGCCTGGCCGTTGGGACCCATCACCCGGTCGTAGCCGCCGATGCCGAAGTTGTCCTCGGCCGACACCCCGCCGGAGAAGTCCAGGGACTGCTTACCGGTCAGCACCATCGCCGAGTCCGGCGTCATCACCAGGATCCCCTTGGTGTGCATGAGCATCGTGGCCTCGGCGGTCCAGTACGGCTGGCCGCCGACGGTGATCCCGGCGACCACGATGTTGATCTCGCCGCCTGCCTGGGTGAACTCGACGATGCGCTTGAGGGCGGCGGCCACCCAGTCCAGGTTCTCGGTGCCGGAGTCCATCGAGATCTTCGCGCCCGCCGACAGCGCGAACCACTCGACCGGCAGCCGCAGCCGCTCGGCGAGGTCGAGCGCGCCGATCACCCGTGCGCACTCCGGCTCCGACAGCGCGCCGAGCGTCTTGGTGGGATCGCCGAGCAGCACGACGCGTTGGACGCCTTCGGGATGCACCGTGGTCGGCGTGCTGACCACCCCGGCCACGATGCCGGCCGTGTTCTGCCCCTTCGGCCTGTCCACCGGAACAAGCGCACCGGATTCGTCGAGGTCGTGCTCGGTGAAGGTACCGCCCTTACCTGCCTGCATGCGGGTCAGCTCGTACGGGTACACGTTGCCGCGCCGGGCCGCGCTCAGTACCTTCTGCCGGTAGTCGTCGAGCGGCCGCACCGGCTCGGTCGACGGCGACCCGATGCGCAGCCGGACGACGCCGTGGGTGTCGTCACTGATCCGCACCGACGTCTCGGTCAGTTCCCCGTTCGCGTCGTCGCGGCGCTGGCGCACGATGAACTGGACTTCCTCAAGCCCGGCGCCCGTCACGGTCGGCCGGATCCGCTGCGCGAGCGGGGTCAGCTCCTCCAGCGTGAACTCGCTCAACGACCAGACGTACATCAAGATCCGGTTGGTGGCGAACCGCTTGTTCTGCGGGCGGTTCGCCTGAACCCCGCGGATCGCGTCCAGGCAGCCGGCCAGCGTGTCTTCCAGTTCGGGCAGCGCCACCAGCCTGCCATCCGCCTCACGCAGCGGCGTCAGGTCCCGGACCTGGCCCATCGCTACCAGCCGTTCGTCTGCCTTGTTGGTCTTGGCGACCGCCTTGAACAGGTAGATCTCCTCGTCCGCGGACGGCAGCCGGGTGAGGTCGAATTCTCGCAGCCGGTCCAGCTGCAGTCGCTGCGCGATCTCCGGATGCAGGCCACGGATCAGCCGGTCCTCGGTGAGCACCGCGTCGCCACCGCGACGGAACGTGAAATGGTGCTGCATGGCGGTGCCCCGGGCACCGGCGACCGTGACGGTGATCCTGGCGATCGCCGCGGGCAGCGGCCGGGCCATCACGAGCTCGGTGACCGCCGCCGCGAGCGCGTCACCTTCCGGCTGGTCCGCCCAGGCGAGGTATACGTCAGCGGCCAGGCTGCCAGCCGCGGCCGGACCAGCGAGCTCGTCGATGGCGGCGATCGCGTCCGGCAGCCGGGTGATGCCGACGGCCGTCGCCGCCACCATCGTCACCTCGCCAGGGCCCGGGTACGCCGCCGTGACGAACCGGCAGCCGCCAACGTCGCACGCGGACACGTCGGACAGTGCCCGGTTGCCGTAGTAGCGGCGGGTCAGCACCTCGAGCAACGGCGCGTGATCGGTTTCCGTCCCGGCCCGGTCCCGGCTGATCCGCTGGCCGATCAGCCGGACCAGCGGCTCGGAACTGGCCACCATCGCCTGGATCCGGGCCGCGCGGTCCGGCGCGTCCGGGTGCTGGTCCAGGTAGCTCAGATGAGCGCGGATCGCGGTGTAAACCCGGGCCCGGTTGCGGCGCAGCAGCGGCTGCGCGAACCAGCGGAACGCCACGCCGCGGGCGAGGTCGCTGGTCGCCGGGAACCGCACCTGAGTGGCCTCGATGAGGTGCTCAAGGCCCAGCCCGGCCTGCTCGCGCAACGGCTCGGCGGGCAGCGCGCTGGCCTGCCATTGCCGCAGCAGTTCGGAGACGATCGCGGCGCCGTCCGTCATCCGCTGCTGGGCCAGGAAGATCCGGAAGACCGCCGTCTCCAGCTCCGGCGTCCGGTCCAGTTCGGTGACGCCGTAATGACCGAGCACCCGGCGCAGCCTGGACTGGAAGCCCTCGGTGACGCCGGCCCGCTCGACGTCGAGACTGCGCAGGTAGCTGTGGAAGTACTCGCGGGGGCTGTGCACCGCGCTGCCCGGCGCAGTCTCCGGGTCGTTGCCCGGTTTGTTGCGGCTCAGTTCCGACAGGTCGGCGAAGACGGCGAGCAGGTCCAGCTCGCCCGGCACCGGCTGGCCACCGAGCTCGGCGCGCGCGGTCAGGTAGCCGGCCAGCAGGCGCTTGCGGTCGGCGGCGTCGCCGTCGAAGCCGAGCAGCAGGCTCCGCAGGTCCAGCAGGCACCGGTCGAGCCGGCCGACCGCCGGGATGCCGGTGGCTTCGGCGGGCAGGTCGATCTCGGCGGCCGGTCCTGATTCGCTGACCGCCTGCTCGGCCGCGTCGGTGAGCGGCTCGAGCCGCAGCAGCGGCGCGCCGGACGCGACCTGACTGCCCACCGACACCTGGCACTCACGGATCCGGGCGGCGAACGGCGCCCGCAGCACCGTCTCCATCTTCATGCTCTCGAGCACGAGGACCGGCGCGTTCGCCTCGACCTCGTCCCCGACCTTAAGCGGGGTCGCGACCACCAGGGCGGGCGCGGGCGAACGCACCACTCCGCCCTCATCAAGGCTGATCCGGTGCGCGACGCCGTCGACCTCGACGAAATGGATGGGCCCGTGGGTGGCCGTGATCAGCCGGAACCGCTCGCCGTTGACCGTGATCCGCCCGCTGTGGTCGTCGAACCGCTCGATCTCCACCTCGGCCAGTTTCGCGTCGGCCGGATCCGTGCCATCGGCGGACACCACGACGCGGAACCGGTCCGGCCCGAGCCTCGAGACGCGGAGCCGGTAGCCGGCACCGCGGAGTTTCAGGTCGAGCGGCCGGCCGGGCTCGTGCTGGGCGTGCGGGCGGCCGCCGTACGCGGAGGCCAGCAGCTGCTGCCGGCTGATCTCCTCATCGTCGGTGTATGCCTCGATCGCGGCCGCGACGAGCGCGACGGCGGAGTGCTGGTGGGCGGTGAGCCGGCCTTCGCCGCGTACCCGGTCGATCCAGCCGGTGTCGGCGGTGCCGTCGATTACCTCGGGCTGATCGAGCAGGTCGAGCACGAAGCTCTTGTTGGTGGCGCCGCCCTCGATGATCACGGTGGTCTCGGCCATCGCGCGGCGCAGCCTGCCCAGGGCCTCGTCCCGGTCGCCGCCGTAGGCGATGATCTTCGCGATCATCGAGTCGAAGTCGGCCGGGATGGTGTCGCCCTCGCCGACTCCGGTGTCGACCCGGATGCCGGGACCGGCGGGCAGCGCCAGCCGGACGATGCGGCCCGGCGCGGGCGCGAAATCGCGGTCCGCGTCCTCCGCGTTGAGCCGTGCCTCGATGGCGTGCCCGGACTCCGCTGGCTTGCTGCGTTCGAGCCGTCCGCCGCCGGCCACGTGCAACTGGAGCCGGACCAGGTCCAGGCCGGTGGTCAGTTCGGTGACCGGGTGCTCGACCTGCAGCCGCGTGTTGACCTCGAGGAAGGAGAACCGCTGGTCGCCCGGGTGGTAAAGGAACTCGACGGTCGCCGCGCCCCGGTAGCCCACCGCTAGCGCCAGCCGTTCGGCGGACGCCTTCAGCTCAGCCGTCTGCGCCGGCGTGAGGACGGGAGAGGCGGACTCCTCGATGACCTTCTGGTTGCGCCGCTGCACCGAGCAGTCCCGGACGCCGAGCGCCCAGGCCGTCCCCTGGCCGTCGGCGATCATCTGAACCTCGACGTGCCGGGCCCCGGTGATCAGTCGCTCCAGGAACAGGGTCCCGCTGCCGAACGCGCGCAGCGCTTCGTCGCTGGTGCGCTCGAACGCCTCGGCGAGTTCCCCGGGTGCGGTGATGACGCGGATGCCGCGCCCGCCGCCGCCCGCGGTGGCCTTCAGCATCAGCGGGTAGCCGATCCGCTCGGCTTGCGCTAGCGCGTCTTCGAGGGTGACGACCGGCCCCCGGCTCCACGGCGCGACCGGGACGCCCGCGTCCTCGGCGATCAGCTTGGCGCCGATCTTGTCGCCAAGCTGTCGCATCGCCTCCGCGTCCGGCCCGACAAAGGTGACACCGATCTTCTGGCACAGCTCGGCGAACACCGGATCCTCGGCGACGAAGCCCCAGCCCACCCAGGCCGCGTCGGCCCCGGTCTCGGTCAGCGCGCGCTCGAGCACGGCGTAGTCAAGGTACGGGCGGGCCGACGCCGGCCCAAGCGAGTAGGCCAGGTCAGCCTCCCGGACGAACGTGGCGCCGCGGTCCGCGTCGGTGTAGAGAGCTACCGTCTCGATCCGGGCACCTGTCTGTCCGGACAGATCCCGGACGGCGTGGATAAGCCGCATCGCGGCCTCTCCGCGGTTGACGATGGCGACACGACTGAACACCAGATGAGCCTCCTGGCACTAACGCGCAGAAGGCGATGCCCGGAACCCGAGCGCCGCCTTCACCTGCGTCTATCCTGCTAGATAGCGACGACGATGACCAATGCCTGGTCCAACGTATACCAGCGCCTTATGTTGTAGGAAACCTCCAAGAAACGCTGCTCGCGCGGGCAGTCTCGAGTCCATGAACCGGACATCCATCCCATCTCACCCGGCCGCCGCACCTGGCGATTCTGGTGGGTGTCGCATTACCAAGACTGTTTGCTGGGTACTGCAGCACCCACCAGAATCCCTCGCCCGGAAACCGGGTGATGCTGACCGTCCCGACGTCACCACCCGCCGTTTTGATAAAAAAGTTTGTCCATAACGACGCGTTCTCCGCCTCATAGCGCCCGGCACTTGTCTCGAATCCCTGAAAGCGGATATTTGCTCACTAGTACCGGCCGACGCGATTTGGCGGATCGATATAGGTCTATTTTGTTGGCAAATATGGGTCTACTTTTGGGCTATGCCGAACGCCGAGGAGGGTTTGATGCCATCACGTCGTCGACTTGCCATACTCGCCGTCGGAGCCTCCTGCGCGGCCGCGCTCGCGGGGGTGGTGATCTCCGGTACGCCGGATGCGTCGGCCCACGCGACCACTCAGACGCCCGCCAAAACGGGGCTAGCTGGCCCGCGTCCGCCCCTGGAGCGCGCGGAGCCAGCGGAGTCGAAGCCGTATCTCGGACCGGCCGACACGGCGTCACCGTGGACGGCGCTGAAGAACCCGCCGCCGTTCGGGACGCCCGGCACCATGCTGGTGGAAAGCGACGGAACGGTCCTCGTTCACGACGAACCGGACAACAACACCACCGGCGGGACGAACCAATGGTGGAAGCTGACGCCGGCTTCGAATGGCAGCTACATCGACGGAACCTGGAGCCGGATCGCGTCGATGGCCGCCGCCTATACGCCGCTATATTTCGCGTCGGCGGTGCTGCCCGACGGACGCATGATCGTCGAGGGCGGCGAATATATCGGGGAAAACGCCGAGTGGTCGGACCAAGGTGCGATCTACAATCCGGTGTCCAATACCTGGGCCTCCGTCGCACCGCCGCCGGGCTGGACGAACATAGGCGACGCCGCCAGCGATGTGCTGACGGACGGCACCTTCATGCTCCAGCAGCCGTGCCAGACCTGCCTGACGGATCCGGATCTCACCGTTGATGATGCGCTGCTCAACGCGAAAACGCTGAAGTGGACGGTCATACCGGCGACCGGCAAGAACGATCCGAACGATGAGGAGGGCTGGACCCTGGAGCCGAGCGGTCAGTTGCTGACGCTCGATCTCTGGGCGGAGGGCCAGACTCAGCTATACAACCCGGGCACCAGGTCCTGGTCGTTCGCGGGAAACACGGCCGCGAACGGCAATCCTGTTGATCCGCTCCCGGTCGTCGAGATCGGGCCGCAGGTCGAGATGCCGGGCGGCGACACGTTCGTGGTCGGGGCCGGATCGAGCACCCAGCAGCCCCCCACGGCGTGCACCACCGACGCGAAGACGCAGACCGCGCTGTATGAATACCGGGCCGGCACCGCGGGCACCTGGGTCGCCGGTCCGGAGATCCCGGCCATCGACGGCGAGGAATACGACAGCGCTGACGGACCGGGGTCGATCCTGCCGGACGGAAACGTGCTGTTCGACGTGAGCGCGTGCGTGTACAACACGCCGACCCACTTCTTCGTCTACGACGCGAACTCGAACACGCTCGCCCAGGTCCCGGACGTGCCCAACGCTCCGAACGACTCGAGTTACTACACGCGGATGCTGGCGCTGCCGAACGGGCAGGTGCTGTTCAACGACGGCAGCAACCAGATGGAGGTCTATACGGCCGGCGGGACGCCTCACCCGGCGTGGGAGCCTTCCATCACCTCCCTGAGTTCCACGAGGCTAGCCCCGGGCCGGACTTACAGCCTGTCCGGCCGGCAGCTCGCCGGGCTGGACCAGGGAGCGGCCTACGGCGACGACGTCCAGGACAACACCAACTTCCCGCTAGTCCGGATCACCAACTGCGCCACCGGCGTGGTGACCTACGCCAGAACCAGCGACTGGACCTCGGTGTCGGTCGCTCCCGGCACTAGGTCCTCGACCAAGTTCACCCTTCCGCCGGGCACGCCGAGCCATGCGAACCCCGATCACGGCACCGGCGGGGGCTCGGCGGGGCGGATGGGGAGGACGCCAATACGCGGGGGTACCGCGTGTTCACAAAATGAACAAATACATGTCCCTAAGCGACGTCAATCGCACCGTTTTCCAAACGGCGCTCACTCACGAGAACCGGCAGGTCACAGCTGCGACAGGGCCGCATACCCAAGATCGCGACTTGCTAACGATCTTGGTGATAAATCCCACTGGTTGCCGGATGCCAGTGTTAGGGTCACAAATATCTTGATTTACCCCAATTGATGGCTTGGTCACGTCGGGGGGGTCCGGCTTCTACCAGGTTTTGGACGTCAGGCTTGGCTTGGGCCTGCGTGTCTTTGCCATGGGCTGATAGCCGACGCCTCCCCCCGTGCATGTTTCGTGCGAGGCGCAATGGCGAATTTCAGGCGTCCTGTCCGTTCGCGGCCTATACGGCTGTTCCTGATCAGCATGTTCGCACTGCCACTGGTATCCCTGATAGCACTGTGGGGCTTCGCGGCGAGCATCACGATCAACTCCGCTATTACAGACCATGACTATAATTCGAGCACCCGTGCTATAAACTCCGGTATCAGCGCCCTGACCGTCGAGCTTCCCCAGGAGCGGCTGCAGGCCTACCTGTGGCTGCTGGGAGACCGGCGTTCCTCGGACGCGGCCCTGCTCTCCGCGGAGAAGCTCGTCAACCAGGCGATCCCGGTGGCCCAGGCCGCACTCCTGACCGATCAGAACCTGCTCTCCGCCCGGTCCAGGTCGGCACTGGACGCCTTCGGCTCGGATATCGATCAGATCGGGAAGATACGGCAGGGTGTCGACTCCGGCACGCTGAGCCCGACCGCGGCGTTCCAGGACTACAGCAACATCGTCGACGCAGAGTTCCACTTCTTCGTGTCGTCGGCTCAGGACCGGGGCGGATCGCTGACCGGTGTCTCGATCGGAGCCTCGGATGGCGCCTACTCGCTCGAGATGGCCGGCCGGGAGGCCGCCCTCGTTGACGGCGCGCTAGCTGATCGCGGCCAGATGAGCGCCGCCGCCCGCGAACTGTTCGCCGAGAGCGCGGCCCAGCGACAGTCACTGCTGAACGAGTGCCTCGCGCTGATGCCGACGGACCTCGACGCGAGCTACGTCGGTAACAGCGCCGGGTACCAGCAATTCACGACAATGGAAAGCCAGGTCCTGGCCAGCACGGGGAGCACGATCCCGGTCAACCCCAGCTGGCCCTCGGCTACCGGAACATACCTGCTCAGCTCGCAAAAGGCGCAGGGTCAGGCCGGGAACGTGCTGGCGGCGATGGGTGCCTCGCAAAGCGACCGGCTCGTTACCGAGGCGGTGCTCGCGGGCGGCGTCGGGCTCGTCGCCGTCCTCGCGTCGGTCTTCCTGCTGGGCTGGTTCGGCCGCAAGGTCACGGGTGACCTGGGAAGGCTGCACACCAGCGTGCGCGGCATGGCCGAGGAGCGGTTGCCGCGAGTCGTGGAACGGCTTCGGCAAGGCGAGGACGTCGATGTGGCCGCCGAGTCCCCGCCGCCGCAGCAAAGCACGATCCAGGAGATCTCCAACGTCGCGCAGTCCTTCGCCACGGTCCAGGGCGCGGCGGTCAGCGCCGCGGTCGACCAGGCCAGGCTGCGCAAGGGAGTCAACCAGGTCTTCCAGAACATCTCGATGCGTAACCAGTCGCTGCTGCACCGGCAGCTGGGATTGCTGGACCTGATGGAACGCCGGACCAGCGACCCGGAGACGCTCGCCGAACTGTTCCGGCTCGACCACCTCACTACCCGGATGCGCCGGCATGCCGAGGGCTTGATCATCTTGTCCGGCTCCACCCCTGGCCGCGGCTGGCGCGAGCCGGTGCCGGTGGTCGACGTGCTGCGGGCCGCGGTAGCCGAGGTCGAGGACTACGTGCGGGTCGATGTGGTCAGCGAATCTCGCGACCTGGTGGCCGGAAACGCGGTCAACGACATCATTCACCTGGCTGCCGAACTCGTCGAGAACGCGACGGTCTTCTCGCCGCCGAACACGCGCATCGAGGTCAGGGCCGACCGGGTAGGCACCGGTCTGGTCGCCGAAATCGAGGACCGGGGCCTCGGCCTGAGCGAGGAGGAACGAGCCGAGATCAACCGGCGGCTCTCCAGGCCGCCGGAATTCGACCTCGCCACCAGCGACCAGCTCGGGCTGTTCATCGTCGCCCAGCTGGCGGCCCGGCACAACATCAAGGTCTCGCTGCGCGAGTCCGTCTACGGAGGCACCACCGCGATTCTCCGGCTGCCGTTCGGCGTGGTGGTGCGCGAAGAGGATGAGCAGCCCGTGCCCAGCGATGTCTGGGGACCGGCCGCGAACGGGTCTCCGCCCTCCCCCGTCGCCGCGGACTTTCCCGACAGCGTGGTCAGGCGGCAGCCGCTCCCCCGGGCCGCGACGGGTCGTCTCGCGAGCCCCAGCCAGGACCTGCCCGTCAACGGAGCCGACGCGCCGAGAATCTTCGACGCGCCCGCGCGCTCTCCGTGGGACGCCGAGGCGATGACACCGTGGCCGCAGGCATTCCAGCCCGCGGAATCCCGGGGACAGGCGTACCGGCAGGAAGAGCTGGAGCGCAACGATTCACGCGAGTCGCACGCTCCCGCGCCAGTCTCGCCAGCCGAGCCCGGGCTGCCCGCCCCCACCTCGTCCGGCAGCCACCTCGGGATGCCCATCAGGGTCCCGCAGGCAACCCTCGCTCCGCATCTGCGCGATCGTGACCGGTTGGCCGGGGCCGCGGAGCCGGATATCGACGAGCGGTCGCCCGAGGCGACCAGGGACATGATGGACATGATGCAACAGGGGTGGCAACTCGGACGCGTAGACGATCTCGATAATCCCGAAGGCGCCCCGGATGACGGAACTCACTAATAGCGAGGCAGGACAATGACACAGACCGACACAACTGGACAATTGAGCTGGCTCCTGGACAACCTCGTCGACAAAGTCGAGCCTGTCGAACAGGCACTTATCCTGTCCCGGGACGGACTGGTAGTGGCCTCCTCGCGCGGCCTGACCCGCGAGGAAAGCGAACATCTGTCCGCCTTGGCGGCCGGGGTGCAAAGTCTTGCCAGAGGCACCGGTGAGCGTTTCCGTGGCGGTAAAGTGCGGCAGACGATCATCGAGATGGAATTCGCGTTCCTATTCGTCATCGCGGCGGGTCGCGGCACGTGTCTCGCGGTGCTGACATCCGGAGATCCGAATGTCGGTGTTATCGCCTACGAAATGGCGATGCTCGTGCGCCGAATGGGTAAGTACCTGGCGGCCGAGCCGAGATTTCCTGACGACGACGAATCAGGCACGGAGTGACCGCCCAGGACGGTTCTGGGGAACGCTGGCTGGACAGGGATGCCGGGCCGGTGGTCCGGCCCTACGCGGTGACGAAGGGACGGACCACGCCATCCAGTGGTGCGTCCTTCAGCCTCATCGACGTCGTGATGGTCACCCGCGAGTGGCCGCCGCCGGGGTTCCGGCCGGGGCCGGAACACCGGCGGATCCTTGCCGCTTGCCGCCGCCCCACGCCCATCGTCGATGTGGCGTCCGAGACCGACCTTCCCGTCGGGGTGGTCCGCGTTCTGCTCGGCGACCTTATCGACGCGGACCTGCTCAGGATTGTCCGTGCACAACGAAAGCCCCAAGCTGACCAGCGCCTACTGAGGATGGTGCTCGATGGACTCGAATCCCTTTGACCGGACGCCGGCCGACACTGACGTGCCACCGACAGCCAAATTCCTCATCGCCGGGGGCTTCGGCGTCGGAAAGACCACCCTGGTCGGCTCGATCAGCGAGATCAGGCCACTGCGGACCGAGGAGCCGTTGAGTGATCGCAGCATTGGCATAGACGACACCCAAGCCGTGCAAGCCAAGACCACTACCACGGTGGCCATGGATTTCGGCCGGATCAGCTTCCCCTCCGGGCTTGTGCTCTATCTGTTTGGCACGCCTGGGCAGGAACGTTTCTGGTTCATGTGGGACGAACTGGCGGTAGGTGCGCTGGGTGCGGTCGTGATGGCCGATACGCGCCGCGTCGCCGATTGTTTCGCCTCTATCGACTATTTCGAGCACAGCGATATCCCGTTCGTCGTCGCGGTCAACTGCTTCGACGGCGCGCCCCGTTTCGAACCGGATGACATCAGGATCGCGCTGAGCCTGGGACCCGAGGTCCCCATCGTGTTGTGCGACGCGCGGCGGCGTGAGTCCGTGAGGCAGGTTCTCGTCAGCCTGGTGAAGTACGTGATGGCGGGACGAAGCAAGAGCGCTTCCGGTTCGCTGAGCCGCTTATCCGGCCTGCTGGACCGCACGGTCTCACTGGTGGGTTAGGGCCGCAAGCCTTGGGGTAGCAGCGTTCAATGGACGTCAAGGCGGCGAACCCGGTCGGGCTCGTGCGGCGGGTAATGACGGCGGTCGACGGCTGGCAGCGCCGCACCCGGTGGGCGGGCGTACCTTACGCGGTACTGAAGAAGTTCGGCGACGACAACGCCAACCTGCTGGTCGTGGCGCTGGCATGGTACGGCTTCACCGCGATCTTCCCGCTGCTGCTGGTCGTGGTGACGCTGTTCGGCTTCATCGGCGCCCAGTCAATCGGGACCGGCATCGTCAGCACGCTGCACGAGTTCCCGGTCATCGGCTCTAGCTTCAACCCCGCCAGCCGCGACGCCCTGCACGGCAGCACCCTCGGGCTGATCATCGGCCTGATCGGCCTGCTGTACGGCGCCCAGGGCGTCACCCAGACCGCGCAGCAGGCGATGGCCACCGTCTGGAACATCCCCCGGGATCAGCGCACCGGCTTCCTGCCGCGGCTCGGGCGCAGCCTGGCCGGGCTGCTCACCATCGGCGCCACGTTCGTCATTAACGCCTTCGTCACCACCTACGCCACCGGCGGCACGACCAGCTACGCGATCAGGATCCCGGTCTTGATCGGCCTGCTGGTCATCAACACCGGACTGTACTTCGCGGCCTTCACGTCGCTGACGGCCAAGGCGATCGGACCGCGTGGCCTGATCCCCGGGGCGATCGCCGGCGCGGTCGCGTTCACCGCGCTGATCACCATCGGAACCGGACTGATCACCCACCAGCTGAAGAACACCTCGGCGACCTACGGAGCGTTCGGCACGGTCATCGGCATCGTCGCGTTCCTGCTGCTGCTGGCCAAGCTAAGCATGTACGCCGCGGAACTCAACCCGGTGCTGGCCCGCGGACTCTACCCGCGCGCTCTGCCACTGGGCGGCGAACCGACCGACACCGACCGCCAGGTGCAGGCCCGCCTCGAACTCGCCGGGCAGCTTCCCGGCGCCCAGACGGCCGACCGCGCCACCGACGACGCGCGGTCGTGATGAGGTCTTCGTAAACGCTGTCCTGGCCAGAAAGACGCGTTCCTGCTCGGTCAGGCGCCTGCCCATAGTGCCTGATGCTCTCGGGGGCGCCTCTATGACCCCATGGATGTCCCATCGCTGGCGCTAGAGAAACAACCTGAGTTCTCGGCGTGTCGTCGCGGCCGACTGGTTTGGTGCGGTATCACCCGGTTGTGCCGGCCCTCGCTGTCGACCATGCGTTCGAGTAATTATGGTGAGTGCTGCACTACCAAGAAAAGAGTATTGGTAATGCAGCACTGCCCGCAATTGCCGGGCGGGGCAGCGGGGCGAGATGGCACGGATGTCCGGTTCATGGACCCGCCGCGAGCCTGTCGGCGCGTAGTAAACGACGGTCAAGACTCGCAAACGCACCTTATTTTGAAGTGTTTCCTAGAGCCCCGGCGATGGGACATCCATGGGGGCCGGGAAGAGGAAGCGCGCACCGCAAGCCTGATCCCCAAACAAGCTAAACGGCACGCTGTCCTGGCCAGAAAGACGCGTTCCTGCTCCGTCAGTCCGCCCCACACGCCGTGTACCTGCCGGGTGACCAGCGCGAACGCCAGGCATTCCGAACGTACCCAGCACTCCGCGCAGACCGCCTTCGCCCGCGCGGCCTGCCGGAGTCCCAGGTCCGACGTCGAGATGGGAAAGAACAGTTCAGGATCAACGGTCCGGCAGGCGGCCAGCAGCCGCCAGTCGAATTCGGTGGCGCGCATCCGACATCGTCCCTCCGTCATAAACCGGATAATCGCTCCAGCGTTCTGTCGATCCAGGTGATCCGGCATCCCCTAATCTGCGTGATTTCTCGAGACCGGATTAACATCACCCGGAGGCCGCGTGGTACGCACTCGCGGCGATAGTCCGCCAGCGTGAGGAGCGACCATGACACAAGAGGTCACTGAGGCAGATCTGCGATACCTGCGCCGCTGCGTGAAACTGGCGACGGAGGCCGTTGAGGCCGGCGACTTTCCGTTCGGCTCGGTGCTGGTCGCCGAGGACGGAACCGTTCTCGCCGAGGACCGGAACCGGGAGCTGAGCGCGGGCGATCCGACGCGTCACCCGGAGTTCGAGCTGGCGCGCTGGGCGGCGACGAACCTGACCCCGCGGGAACGAGCAACGGCAACCGTCTACACCTCGGGCGAGCACTGCCCGATGTGCGCCGCCGCCCACGGCTGGGTCGGGCTTGGGCGCATCGTTTACGCGACCTCGACGGAGCAGATGGGCACCTGGCTCACCGAGCTGGGAGTCGGCCCGGCCCCGGTCCTACCGCTGGCGATCCCGGATGTCGTTCGCGGCGTCGCGGTGGCGGGCCCCGCCCCGGAACTAGCCGAGCAGGTTCGCGACCTGCACCGCAGATTCCGCTCAGCGTAACCCCCGCCCACGCCTCGGTTACTCCGGTCGGCGGGTCATTTCCATGATCCAGTTGGTGATCCAGGTGTGCTCCTGGTCGACCGAGAAGGCCTGCTCCCACCGGGCCGAGCCGGCGGTGATGCCCGACCAGATGAAGCGGGCCCGGATGTCCTTGCCGTCGTGGGTGTCATCCCCGTAGAACTCACCCCGGCCGTTGACGAACCGGCCGACGACCGGCGGAAACAGCCTGCCGGTACGCTTGCTGGCCCAGTACAGCGACCATTGCATGAGTTCGGGATCGTAGAGCCGCAGGGTGAGACCGCTGAAACCCTTGGTCGGAAAGTCGACCTCGTCGAAGTTCGCCGCGCCGTCGAAGACCCGGCTGGCGCGGTTGACGCCCGGGAACTCCTCCCACTCGCTGGTCTCGTCAAGGAAGTCCGTCCGCCACTGGTTGCGTATGTCCCAGACGCCGGTGAAGAAGTCGAAATCATTCATACCTGGACAGTAGAGCCACTCCACTGACATCTTGTGTCAGTGAAGTCGAGCCGTCTGCTGTCAATCCTGCTCTTGCTGCAGAATCGCGGCCGGATGACGGCCGCCCAGCTCGCGGCCGAACTGGAGGTCTCGGTCCGCACTGTCTACCGCGACATCGAGGCGCTGCACGCTTCCGGCGTCCCGTTGTACGGCGATGCTGGTCACGCGGGTGGCTATGAGTTGCTCGGCGGGTACCGGACCCGGCTGACCGGGTTTAACGCGACCGAGGCGGAGGCGCTGTTCCTGTCCGGGATCCCGGGACCGGCCGCGGAACTGGGCATGGCATCGGCCCTCGCGACGGCCCAGCTCAAGCTGCACGCCGCGCTTCCTCCCGAGCTGCGGGCACAGGCGGACCGCATGCGGTCACGCTTCCACCTCGACGCGCCTGGCTGGTACGCACCCGACAGTGACGTGCCCTACTTGACCCAGGTCGCCGAAGCGGTCTGGCAGAGCCAGGTACTCGACGTGCGCTACCGGCGCTGGAAGACGCCGACCGACGTGGACCG
>JBEKHI010000386.1:0-7873 GCA_050012355.1 Streptosporangiaceae bacterium
GTGGCACTGCCCGCGCTCTTTGCTGGTCAGCGTCGCACCGCCCAGAATCGGTCCGCTGCCGCGCACCGGCCGGGGGAGGGACTTTCCGGTCAGAGTATGGGTAATGCAGCACCGACCACAATCGCCGGGCGAGATGGCCCGGATGTCCGCTTCGTGAACCGCCGCGAGCCTGCCGACGCGAAGTGCACCAAAGTAGGCCACGAGGACATCGCTGCAAGATGACGCCTCTGGCGTGGCGCGCATCGGCGCGTTGCCTTAGGGTTTGGGCATGTCGGATCCACCATCCAGCGCAGGCGGCCAGAACGACCTGCCGGCCGTCGTAGCGGGCGAGGGACTCCGCGCATCGCACGCGGACCGGGATCAGGTTGTGGAACTGCTGCGAGTAGCCGCCGGGGACGGCCGGCTCTCCCCCGAAGAACTGGACGACCGGCTGGAACGCGCGCTGACCGCGAGGACCTACGCCGAGCTCGCGCCGCTGACTGCCGACCTCCCGGCCACTCCGGGTGCCAGTCTCGTGCCGCCCGGCGCGGGCACGGTGAGCGCCACGCCGAAGGATCTGGCCCGGATCCACGTCCGCGGAAGCTGTGTCCGCCGGGACGGCCGCTGGGTAGTGCCGAAGGAACTGGATGTCAAGGTGAGAGGCGGCGCCGTGACGCTGGACTTCACCGAGGCGGTCATCACGCAGCCGCTGCTGCGTATCACCGCCGAGGTGAGAGGCTCAGGATTCAGGCTGATCACCAGGCCGGGCGTCGAGGTGGACGCCGGTGACATATCGGTGCACGGCGGGAGCGTCACACTGCCCAAGCCGCCCGGCCCGGGCGTCTCCGTCCAGCTGCGCGTCGAGATCGCGGGCTCGGTTCGCGGCGGAAGTATCACCGCCGGGCCGCCACCTCCGCCACCTCCGCCCCGCCAGCCGCGACGCACGTTCTGGCAATGGCTGCGCCGCGCCCCGCGTCCCCCCGCCATCGCCGCCTAGCGCGAAGCCGGGCAGACCCGGTGGATGGCGCGTCAGCCGGCCAGCAGCACGAGCTTTCCGCGCACGTGACCCGCCTCGCCGACGCGGTGCGCCTCCGCGACGTCGGTCAGCGGGAACGTCTGCCCGACCGGGACCGAGAACCGGCCGGATTCGATCAGGTCGCCGATCTGGGCGACCGCGTAGAGCGCCCGGCCCGTGTCACCTCTGCTGAACCGCACGCCATACTGCTGCGCGCCGGCGAAGTCGGCGATCGTGATGACGTGCTCCGGGCCGCCCGCGAGTTTGATGAGCTCGGGCAGGACGCCGCTCCCGGCGACGTCGAGCGCTAGGTCGACGCCGCCGGGAACGAGCGCACTGACCCGCTCCGCCATGCCGTCACCGTAGGCGACGGGCTCGGCGCCGAGCGAGCGCAGGTAATCGTGAGTGGCAGGACTGCCGGTGCCGATCACGCGGGCGCCGCGGGCCACGGCGAGCTGGACGGCGGCACTGCCGACGCTGCCGGAGGCGCCGTTGATGAGCACCGTGCTACCGCTCTCGACGCCGAGCTGGTCAAGCGCCCGCGCGGCCGTCTCGACCGCGGCCGGCAATGCGGCCGCCGCCGCGAAGCCGAGCGAGGGCGGGATGGGCGCGTACCAGGACAGCACCGCCAGTTCCGCCTGGGAGGCGCCGTCGGCGGAGAACCCGAACACGCGGTCACCGATAGCGACGTCGGTGACGTCCTCTCCGAGCTCGTCGACGATGCCCGCCGCTTCGTAGCCCAAGGTCTGCGGGAGCTCCTGGTCCATCAGGCCTTGACGCTTCTTCCAGTCGCTCGCGTTGACGCCGGCGGCGCGCACCGCGATCCGGACCTGGCCGGGGCCCGGGTGCGGATCTCGAAGATCCACGATCTCCAGGACCTCTGGGCCTCCAAACTGGCTGAACTGGACTGCCTTCATGAGTTGCTCCGCTCTCGACCCGGAGGTCGATCGTGTTGGTCGTCCGGGCTGAGTCCTCGAAACAGCAGGCCGAGCGTGAAGTCGAACCGGTCGTGTCCGTCGCCGGCGGTCAGCTCGCGCGCGTACGCGACCGTGTTCGGGAAGCGGGTGGCGGGCAGCATCCGGAAACGCTCGATGCGTTCCGCTCGATCGAGTACCCGCCCGTCCGTGTCCGTGATGGGGTCCCGTCGCAGCGATGCCTCGAAGCTGTAGGCGGCGACGTAGAGCAACGCGGCGTCGATCGTCCACGCGGCGGTCTGCGGCGGCACCCCGCCGGCCAGCAGGATCGCGAGCATGCCCTCGGCGACCCGAAGCGTGTCCAGGCTGTTCGGGGCGGCCGACAGTGCGGCCCGCGAGATCCCCGGGTACCGGAGGTACTGGTCACGCAGCTGCCGGCACACGTCGATGACCTGTGCGCTCCAGCCGGCAGGGTCGGGCGCGGGCAACGTCACCCGCGCACTGAGCGCTCCGACCAGCAGGTCGTCGAGCTCCGCCTTGTTCCGGACGTGCGCGTACAACGAGCCAGGACCGGTGTCGAGGGCGGCGGCGACGCGGCGCATCGTCAAGGCGTCGAAACCCTCGGCCTCGACCAACCGGAACGCGGCATCCAGGATCCTGCCGACCGTGATCGGCGCCTTACGAACCCGCGGCGGAGTCCGCGTCCCGTCCAGCGCCTCGATCTGGGCTGCCCACTGATCACGGGAAACAGCTCCACGCGAAACACTCCTGTCGGCCACCGCCTCAGCATAACACGCAGAACGAACAGTGTTCGAAAGACGAACATTGTTCGATATAGGACACTTTGCGCAAGCTCGTGACCGACCCGGGCGTCAACACCGGGCGGGAGCGCGGCCTTAGTTGTCGAGGCGTACGGTGACGGTGGCCCGGCCCTTGTCGTCGACCAAGGCGACCGCGTGCCCAGTGCGATCGGCTCCGTCCAAGTGCAGCGATAGCGAACCGCCGTCGCCGGTGAAATTTCGCCACCAGGTCTTGCGCTCAGGTAGCTCCACCGAGATCGTGACCGTGTCCCCGGCCCGGCGGTAGCCAACCGGCGTGCTGAAGGTACGGCCAGAGCGCCGTCCGGTGTACGTCACGATCGTGAGATGCCTGCTCACCAGCCGTCCCCACCGCGGAGAGGAGTGCAGGCCGGTTACGAACCTATTGACGCCGTGGGTCAATCGCCTCGGCAGCGGCCCCTCGTACTTCACAAGATCTCCAGGTGTTGGTGGTGGATGGCGACCATTCTGTCCGGGGATCCGGACAGCAGATCCTTACGGACAGGCAAACGTAGCTCGAACCTTGTTGGAACCCGCGACGTTCGGGCCATAAAGTTAGTACTGCTGTGAGCGATAACGAGATCATTGAGCGGATTGACGCTTTCTGCGACGCGATGCCGAGGCACCGTGCCCAGGCGGAGGAATACGGGCCACTGGTGCTCTTCGTGCCCGCGGGCGCGGGATGGCCTTACTACGCCCGGCCGCGGCTAGGCGACCGCGCGCAGGTCACCGTGGCCGACGTGCGGAAGGTGCGCGCCCGGCAGCGTGAGCTGCTGATCCCGGAATCGTTCGAGTGGATCCTGCAGGCCTCCCCCGACATGACCCTCGCGGCCGACGACGCCGGGCTCGAGGTACGTGCGCACCCGCTGATGGTTCTGGACGGACCGCTGCGGCCGACGACGCCGCCCGATGACATCGCCGTCCGGTTGCTCGCGCCGGATGACCCCGATCTGCATCAGGTCTGGGCGGTGCCCGCCGTCGCCTTCGGGTACCCGGGGACCGGCACCGCGGAGGCGGGACCCGGTGAACGGGACAAGGTCGCGGCCGGGCACGACGGCGGCACCATGGACATGCTGCGCGACCGGCTACGCTCTGGCCAGTCGGTGCTCGGCGCCGCCTTCGGGCCCGAGGGGGCGGTCGCGGCCGGCAGCTACCAGGCAGCGGACGGGGTCGCCGAGATAACCGGGGTGGGCGTGCTCCCGGCATCACGACGGCAGGGGCTAGGCGCGGCGCTGACCGCCATGCTCGCCGCCGACGCGCTCGCCCAGGGCAATGACATTGTTTTCCTGTCCGCGACCGACGACGCGGTGGCCAGGGTCTATACCCGGCTCGGTTTCCGCACCGCCGGGACCGCGATGATGGCGGAAGCTAGCTAATCACCTTTCACCGGCTTACAGTGATAAGCGCGGAGGAACTGCGGGTTTTGCGGGACATCTGGTCCGCTCGCGCACAGGACGACATCGACTGCGCCGACGCCAGATCGTGCAAGCGCATGACGGATGTCGGTTTCGACGAGCTGGCGCAGGAGTACGACGGTGACCTGCGCGCCGCCTGGCGCGCGACGCTGAAACGCGAGGGCAAGCTGCGCGACCGCGTCCATGAAGAGTCCCGCTGACCTCGCGGCGGCACTCGAGACCGACGGCTACCTCGCTGACAGAGGGCTCGCCGCCGCGCTGTTTATCGCGCTGTCGCTGAACCGCCCGGTGCTGCTGGAGGGCGAGGTCGGCACCGGCAAGACCGAGGTCGCGAAGGCGCTGGCCACCGTGCTGCGCCGCCGGCTGATCAGGTTGCAGTGTTACGAGGGCATCGACGCGGGCCAGGCGCTGTACGAATGGGATTACGCCCGCCAGCTGCTGAACATTCGCGCGGAGCGGACCACGGATCTTTACGGGCCCGAGTTCCTGACCGAGCGGCCGCTGCTGTCCGCGATCAGGGCGGGCGACCAGGCCGTGCTGCTGATCGACGAGATCGACCGGGCCGACGACGAGTTCGAGGCGTTCCTGCTGGAGATACTGTCCGACTTCCAGGTGACCATCCCGGAGATCGGTACCATCGCCGCGTCGCGTCCGCCGCTGGTCGTGCTCACCTCCAACCGCACCCGGGAACTCCATGACGCGCTCAAGCGCCGGTGCCTCTACCACTGGATCGGCTACCCCTCGGCCGAGCGCGAGGCGGAGATCGTCGCGATCCGCGTCCCCGAGGCTGGAGACGTCCTGCTCGGCAAGGTGGTCGCCGCGGTGCAGCGGCTGCGTGAACTGGACCTGGCCAAGCCACCCGGCGTTGCCGAGACGATCGACTGGACCCGCACGCTCGCCTTCCTCGGAGCCGAGGAACTGGTGCCCGAGACACTAGGAACCGTCGTTAAGGATCATGAAGATCTTGAACTGGTGCGGGCGTGGCTGGCGAACTGACGGACGTGGTTACGGCCTTCGCCGCGCGGCTGCGCGCGGCCGGAGTGGCGGCAGGCTCCGGGGACGTGGTCACCTGGTACGCGGCCTTGGCGTTGCTCGACCCCACCGATCTGCCTGACATGTACTGGTCCGGGCGGTGCGCCCTAGTCCATCGCCGCCGCGATGTACCGACATATGACGATGTGTTCCGCCAGTTCTTCCTGAGGGCGGCCGGGGCCGGGCGCCGCATCCCCGGTTCCCGCCGTACCGAGTTCCGCCGCGACGTTGATCATTCCCGATGCAGAACGCCGCGACCCATCCCCCGGCGACCCCGCGGCTCTCGGCTGGTCGGCGTCCGACGCCGAGGTGCTCAGGGAGAAAAGCTTCGCCACGTGTTCGGCGGAGGAACTGGCGGCGCTGCGCGCGATCATGGCACGCCTGCGGCTGTCGCCGCCGCGGCGCCGGACCCGCCGGTACGAGCGCGGACCCCGCGGTACCCGCCCGGACGTGCGGCGGGTGATCCGCGAGTCGATGTGCACCGGCGGTGAGCTGGGTCCGCCGCGCTGGCGACGGCGGCGCGTCCGACCGCGCCCGGTGGTGTTCCTGCTGGATATCTCCGGCTCGATGGCGGACTACTCGCGAGCGCTACTGCAGTTCGCGTACTTCGCATGGTCAGCGCTGGAACGCACCGAGGTGTTCTGCTTCGGCACCCGGCTGACCCGGATCACGCCCGCGCTCGCCGGGCGGGACCCGGATGGGGCGATCGCCGAGGCGGCGCGGACGGCGTTCGACTGGGACGCGGGGACCAGGATCGGGGCGTCGCTGGACTCTTTCGTCCGGTCGTGGGCCCGGCGCGGCGGGATCGTGGTGATCTGCTCCGACGGGCTAGACCGGGCTCACCTGAATCGCTGGCGATCGCGATAGCGTCGCTGCGGCGGCTGTGCTTCCGGCTCGTCTGGGTTAGCCCGCACGCCGGGGCCGCCGTCCTCCCGGTCGGCCTGACCGTCGCCCGGCCGCACATCGACCTGCTGGTTCCCGGCCGTGATCTGCGCGACCTGACGCGACTGGCCACGCTGCTGGCAGGGCTGCGATGATCCGGCTGGGGTCGCTGGCCGGTTACCCGTTCGAGGGGCCGCGAGTGCTCGCGGGCTGGGCTCCCCCGCCGGTCGCCGCCGTCTACGCGATCGTCCGCAAGCCGGATCTGGATCGTGACCGGTACGCGGTGCTCGACGTCGATCAGTCGGGTGACCTGTCGGGGGCGGGCTTCCCGTTCCGGCACCCAAGGGCCGGGTGCTGGATCGCACGGGCCGGCTCCCGGTGGAACCTGTACGCGTGCTGGTACGAGATCCCCGGCGACAGCGTCGCCCAGCGCGGGGAAATCGTCCGGCAGCTCATCGCCGTGTACCAGCCGCGGTGCGTCGGCTCCCAGTACGTGCACGCCTGGGACCCCACGTGGCTGTGCTGACAGGTGTTAGTTACGCGTAGAGCGGGAACGAGTGGCGAATGAGCGTAGTCGTCGTCGCCACCGCCTTTCCGCTGCCGGAACACCGCGCGGAAGTGATCGCGGCCTTCGAGGCGGCGATTCCGCGGGTGCAGGAAGATCCAGGGTGTGAGCTGTACGCGCTGCACGAGGGGCCCGACCGGCTCGTCATGATCGAGAAGTACACGTCGCAGGACGCGCTGGCGGCCCATTCCAAGAGCCCGGAACTGGCTGAGCTGGCTGCCAGCCTGAAGGGCAAGCTCAGCGGCCGGCTGGACGTGCAGGTGCTGGCCCCGCATCCGGTGGGCGATGAGGTCAAGGGAGCCCTGTAAGCGAGCTGCGGGCCGGCTATGGTCATCGTCTTCGCCCTGCTAGCGGCGCTGTGCAACGCGGTCAACGAAGCCGCCCAGCACGTCGCGAGCACCGGCGCGCCACGCCGGGCGAAGGGCTGGCGGCTTGTCTGGTACCTGTTCCGCGACCGGTTGTGGCTTTTCGGCTCGGCCGCCCAGGTGGGAGCATTCGTGTTCCAGGCCTTGGCCCTGTCTGACGGACTGCTCTCGATCGTGCAACCCCTGCTGGCGACCGAACTGGTCTTCATGCTGGTCTTGCGCCGGTTCTGGATTCGCCAGTCGATTCCCGTTGTCGGCTGGGCGGCCGCGGCGGTCGCCTGCGCCAGCCTGACGGTGTTCCTCATCTCCGGGGAGCCCACTGATGGCCGGTCCACGCCGACCAGTCACCACTGGGTCACGGCAATGCTCGCGTGCTGCGCCGTCGCGGCTTTGCTGGCGCTCCTGGCCCACTGGGGATCGCCGGGTATGCGGGCGGCTTTGTACGCCACCGCCTGTGCTGTGATGTGGGCCCTGGTAGCAACGTTCATCAAGGCCACGACGGATACGCTGACCGAGTTTGGTGTCGCCGGAATGTTCGCCCACTGGCCGGTATACGCGCTGGCGCTGGGCAGTGTGGTGGCGCTGTTCCTGCAGCAGACGGCGCTGCACGTCGGGCCACTGCGATTTTCTCAGCCTTTCCTGGTGATCGTCGACCCGATCGTCAGCATCGCGTTGAGCGTGTGGCTCTATGAGGAGCATTTCACCACCGACGCTGACGTACTGGCGACGGCCGCGGCCTCCTTCGCCGTGATGTGCGGCGCGATCACGCTACTGACGCAAGCGACACCCGCCACGATGACCGCCGACCCCCGGTAACCCGCTGCCCTGTGTACTCCGGGCGGGTCGCGGCGCCTCGGGCGCCGTTTTGCCGCATATGTTCCTCGGAGG
>JBEKHI010000387.1:0-7779 GCA_050012355.1 Streptosporangiaceae bacterium
GACCTCGACGCGGGCAGGTTCGAGCCGCGCTGCGAGCGCTGCGGCGGGTCGCTGTCACCGGAGCTGGTACCGGAGGAAGCGCCGCTCGGGCCGCGCAACGTCTATGCCGCCACCAAGGTCGCCCAGGAGCACCTCGCAGGCTCCTGGGCCAGGACGACCGAGGGTCAGGCAATAGCACTGCGCTATCACAACGTGTACGGCCCCGGCATGCCCCGCGATACGCCGTACGCCGGAGTGGCGTCGTTCTTCCGCTCCGCCCTGGCCGCCGGCCGCGCGCCGCGGGTCTTCGAGGACGGGGCACAGCGACGCGACTTCGTGCACGTCCGCGATGTCGCCCGCGCCACAGTCGCCGCGCTGGAAGCACTCACCCCCACCCGACCAGGTGTCCTGCGCCCCTACAACGTGGGCAGCGGTACCCCGCGCACCGTCGGTCAGCTAGCCTCGGCGCTGGCCGACGCTTGCGGCGGTCCCAGCCCCGTTGTCACCGGCGAGTACCGGCTCGGCGACGTCCGGCACGTCACCGCGTCCAGCGAGCGCATCCGGCGGGAACTACGCTGGCAGGCAACCGTGCCGTTCGCCGAGGGGATCGCGGAGTTCGCAGCGGCGCCAGCCGACCGGGTTCTGACCTGACGGCAGCCGATTCACGAGCAGGCGGGCAGCCTCATCTCAAAACAGCAGCCGACCTCGGTATTAGCCACGCGCACGCTGCCCTGGTGAGCTTCCACAACGCCGCGCACGATCGCGAGGCCGAGGCCCGCACCACTGCCGGGCGCGGGGCTGCGGGCATCGGTGCCGCGCCAGGCGAGGTCGAAGACATACGGAAGGTCGGCTTCGGGGATGCCGCCGCAGCCATCGGCGACCGCCAGCAGGGCGTCCCCGCCATCTGGCGTCGCCTCGACGTGCACGCAGCCCCCCGGCGGGGTGTGCCGGATGGCATTGGCCAGCAGGTTAGTGAGCGCACGGGACAGCTCGCGCGGGTCGGCGCGGACAGCAAGCTGGCCCGTCGCCTTGCCATCCAGCCGCACACCGCGTTCCCGCGCCAGCGCCTCGGTGCTCGCGAGCACGTCACTGACCAGGTCATCCAGCGCTATCTGATCAGTAGACAGCTGCAAGGTGCCGGAATGGATGCGGGACAGCTCGAACAGGTCATCGACCATGGTGGCCAGCCGTTCGGCCTCGGCCCTCATCTGCTTGTGGTAGCGGGGCGGGTCGGCAGCCAGGCCATCCTCCAGCGCCTCCGCCATCGCGCGCAGACCGGCCAGCGGAGTGCGCAGGTCATGCGAGACCCAGGCCACCAGCTGCCGGCGGGACTGCTCGAGCGCACGCTCCCGCTCACGGGACTTCGCGAGCTTCGCGCTGGTGTCCGTCAGCTCCCGGGACAAGGCCGCGAAATCCGCCGCCAGCGGCAGCTCCGGGGGCTGGAACTGGCCCGCCTCGTCGCCGAGCGACCGCGCGGCCCGCCGCAATGCCGCGCTGCCGGACTCGACCTGCCGCCCGAGCAACCAGCTGACGGCAAAAGCCACAACACCAGCAACAACGCACACCATAACGACGACGCCGAGATCATGCTGGGACAGGAACATCGCCTCGGCGGTACCAAGCGTTCCGGCCACGATCGCGAGCACGGCGACGGCGCCGCTCGCCTGAATCGAAACCCGGAGCGGTGCCCGGCGCAGCAGCCGGATGATACCCATGCCCACTAGGCCCACGGCGCTCGTGCAGCCCGCCGCGATCAGGACAATCTGGATCTGGGCGTTCATGACGGGTGCGCCTCCCAGCGGTAGCCGACGCCCCAGACCGTCTGGAGCTGGACCGGTGAGGCAGGCTCCTGCTCGACCTTGTCCCGCAGCCGGCGGACGTACACGGTAATCGTCGACAGATCACCGAACGACCAGCCCCAGACCTGCTCAAGCAGCTCAGCCCGGGTAAACGCCCGCCCTGGATGGGACACGAAGAAGACTAGCAAGTCAAACTCACGCACCGTCAGGTCCAGCACCCGCCCGTCGCAGCGGGCGCGCCGTCCCGCCACGTCGACCTCTAGGCGTCCCGAGCGGATGGGCCGCGGCGTGGCTTCCGCCGCCGCGCCGGCCGCGCGGGCCCGCCGCAGGACGGCCTGGACCCGCAGCGTGAGCTCCCGCGGGCTGAACGGCTTGGTCACGTAGTCGTCGGCGCCGCTCTCAAGGCCCAGCACACGGTCGCTCTCCTCGCCGAGCGCGGTCAGCATGATCACCGGCAGCGGCACCTGCGCGTCCTGCCCCTCGCGCAGCCGCCTGCACACCTCCAGCCCGCTGACTCCCGGCAGCATCAGGTCGAGCACGACCAGTTCTGGCCGCCATGACGCGGCGATCTCCAGCGCGGTATGCCCGTCCAGCGCGTGCCTGGGCTCAAGCCCGGCATGACGCAGGTAGTCCACGACGACTTCAGCCACCGTCAGGTCATCTTCGACAACGAGAATGCGCGCGTCCACGACTTGAGTTTAAGAACGTCCGGGCAGTCATCGGGAACGGCAAGACTCAAATTTCGGCGTTATGGTCGGATATTTCTTTAGATTGTCATAAACGCAAAGCTTGAGTTCTTCATTTTGTAAGGCTCTAGCGCCAGTGCCAGGTCAGCGCGGCTAATAACGTCGCAGCCATGATCGTTGACGTAATCTTGCCGTGCCTGAACGAGGCGTCGGCATTGCCATGGATTCTCGACCGGATGCCAGCCGGTTTCCGGCCTATTGTCGTCGACAACTGCTCCACCGACGGGTCTGGCGAAGTCGCTAGGTCGCTCGGCGCGACGGTGGTGCCCGAGCCGGTCCGGGGCTTCGGGGCAGCCGCCCAGGCCGGCCTGCTGGCGGCGACCGCCGACCTAGTCTGCTTCTGCGACTGTGACGGCAGCCTGGATCCGCAGCAGTTCCCCCTCCTGATCGGGCCGCTGCTAGCGGACCAGGCCGACCTGGTCCTGGGCCGACGCCGGACGCACCAGCGAAACGCCTGGCCATTGCCGGCCAGGCTGGCCAACCGGGAACTGGCCCGGCGGGTCCGCCACCGTACCGGACTGGGGATCCGTGACCTGGGACCGATGCGGGCCGCGGGCCGGGAGGCGCTGCTCAGCCTGAACCTCGCCGACCAGCGGTTCGGCTACCCGCTGGAGATGGTCATGAACGCGGCGGCCGCTGGCTGGCGAGTGTCCGAGGTCGAGGTGACCTACCTGCCACGCATCGGAAAGTCCAAAGTGACGGGCACCGTACGAGGCAGCGTACGGGCCGTGCGGGACATGAGCCAGGTGCTCGCCCGGTGATGGCCACCACGCTGCTCGTCATCGCGAAGCAACCAGTGCCCGGCCGGGTCAAGACGCGGCTGGTGCCGCCATGCACGCACGAGCAGGCAGCCATGCTGGCCGAGGCCGCTCTCGCTGACACGCTGCACGCCGTGCTCACAGCGCCAGCCCGGCGGCGGGTGCTGGTCTTGGACGGTGAGCCAGGTCCGTGGTTGCCCGCCGGGTTCGACGTCGTGCCGCAGTGCGGTGGCCCGCTCGGCGAACGCCTCGCCGATGCTTTCGCCGCCGTCGGGGGTCCGGCTCTGCTGATCGGAATGGACACGCCGCAGGTAACCCCCGCTCAGCTCACGGTGGACTGGCAAGCGGCCGATGCCGTGTTCGGCCCGGCTGTCGATGGCGGATTCTGGGCGCTCGGCCTCGGGGAAACGGCATGATGGCGGGGGCGATCGCCCTGTACGAAGAGGCGATGCGCGAGCAGGCCGCGACGCTGATCCTGCGGACGGCTGACGGTCGCGCGCTGCCGCTCCAGGTGTCCCGGTGGTGCGGGCCGCCCGATGCGGCCGACGAGGAACTGCTCCGGCACTGCCATGGTCCGGTCCTCGACGTCGGCTGCGGCCCCGGTCGGCTTACGGTAGCGCTGACAGAACGGGGAATTCCAGCGCTGGGCGTGGACATCTCGCGGGCCGCGGTGGCCCGGGTACGCCGCGCAGGGGCAACCGCCCTGCACCGTTCTGTGTTCGATCCGCTGCCCGGGGAGGGCCGCTGGGCTACCGTGCTGCTCGCGGACGGCAATATCGGCATCGGCGGTCAGCCCGCCCGCCTGCTGCGGCGCTGCGCCCAGCTGGTGGCGCCGGGCGGCCAGATCCTTGTCGAAGCCGAGCCCGGCAACGTCGACGAGCAGCTGATCGCATGGCTCGAACACCCCGACGGCCGGCGCGGCCCGGTCTTCCCCTGGGCCCGTATGGGCACGACCGCCTTGCTGCGTGCCGTCGCGGATGCCGACCTCCGTGTCATGGGGCAATGGCGGCACGGCGACCGCGTGTTCGTTCGCGTCGAGCAGCGGCTGGTCGCGGTGGCACTGCTGTCCGCATCCCACCTCCGGTCGGCCATCCCCGAACCCTCAGGCCGGATGCTCGCGCAGGTAGCGGACCAGGCCGACGACATCGTCGGGAACGAGCCGGCCGATGGCGCCGCTGGAATACACGCTGACGACAACCTTCCCGGCCGGGTCGAGGACGAAGCCGGTGGACTGCAGGTACACCGGGTCTGGGTTGACGAAGGCACCGGTGAGCGCGGCGACGGCTTCCCCGTCGGCCCCGTAGCCGACCGGGAAGGTCAGCTTATGCTTAGCGACCAGCGCGGCGGTGGTCTCCTTGTCGTCAACCGAGAGGGCGACGACACGGATGCCGTTATCGGCCAGCGTCTCACCGGCCCGTTCGAAGGCGCGCAGCTGCGCGTTACAGTACGGGCACCAGGCACCCCGGTAGAACAGCACGACGGCGAACTCCCCGGCGAACGCGTCCGGGAGGGTAAGCGCCTGTCCGCCGGTGGTGCTGCTGATCGTCAGCCGCGGGAATGGGTCGCCAGGGTTGAGCAGAGGCATCGCGGATCTCCTTCACGGGTGCTCGCGGCGGTGACATACCGACCGCCCAGCATCTAAGCGTCGGCTCAGCTCTGGGTCTTACCAGTGGATTTCACGAGGACCTCCCCCGGTAAGACATCACCGCCGGCCGCCGCTAATCATCGTCAACCGCTGAGGAGACTGTGATGACAACTGACCTCGCTGGCAAGACCGCGCTGATCACCGGGGCCGGGCGCGGCATCGGTCGCGCCGTCGCGCTCCGGCTGGCCGACACCGGCGCTCACGTGATCCTGCTCGCCCGGACTGCCGGGCAGCTGGAGGAGACCCGCGCGCTGCTGCGCGACAGGGGCGTGCCCGCTCAGCGGATCGGTGTTGTTCCCGCTGACCTGGCTGACCAGGAACAGCGCGGCCGCGCGGCGGCGACCGTACTCGCGGCAGGCCGCGTTGACATCCTGGTCAACAACGCGGCTACCGTCGAGCCGCTCGGCCCCACCGACGGCATCAAGGCCGGGGACCTGCGACTTGCTTTCGAGGTCAACGTCGTCGCGCCAGCCGCGCTAACCGCCGCCGTCTTGCCCGGCATGCTGGAGGTCGGCTGGGGCCGCGTCGTCAACGTCTCCAGCGGGATTGTCGCCAACCCGGCCGGGATGATCCGCGGGAACACCTACGCGGCCACGAAGGCCGCGCTGGAGGCGCACACCGTCAACCTCGCCGCCGAACTCCACGGCACCGGCGTGACCGTCAACGTCTACCGGCCGGGCGGGGTCGACACCGCGATGCAGGCCTGGATCCGCGGGCAAGACCCCGAGCGCATCGGCGCGGGCCTGCACCAGCGGTTCACCAGGAACTACGCCGAGGGCACCCTCATCACCCCCGAGCACTCCGCCGCAGCGCTGCTCGCTCACCTGGCCAGCGACGACACCGGGGCCATCTGGGACGTCAGCCAGCCAGCGCGGCAGGCAGCTGGTCCAGGGCAGGCACGGTGAGGTCCGGCTGACCGCCGATCGTGTCAAACGGGGCGGCCGACCGGTTCACCCAGGCCGTGCGCATCCCGGCCGCGCTGGCCCCGACACAATCAAAGGCATTGCTGGTGACCAGCCGGACCTGCCCCATAGGGCGAGACAATCGCCTGGCCGCGTGGTCATACACCACGGGCGACGGCTTGAACACGCGGACCTCATCGACGCTGATCCGCTGGCCGAAGAACTCCCCTAGGCCGCTATTAGCAAGGCAGTTCCCGATCATGGCGGGGGTCCCGTTAGAAAACACCGCAAGCTCATACCCCAGGCCAGAAAGCGCCCGCAGCGCGGGGACGGCGTCCGGGAACGGCTCCAGATGGTCATAGAGCTCGACGAGCCGCCGGGCCTGCCCGTCCGGCAGGCGAGCCCCGATGGAGGCGAGGGCGAAGTCAAGCGCGCGTGACGTCACCCAGCCGAAGTCCTCGTAACGGCCCATCGCCGTGAGCCGGAAGGAGTATTCCAGCTGCTTCAGACGCCACAGCCTGGCCGTCTCTCCGCCGTCAGCCTCGCCGAGAACACGGCCGAGCTCACCGGAGATGGCGATCGGGTCGACCAGCGTCCCGTACAGGTCGAACGCGAGTACCTCACGGCCGGGCGCGCCGCCTGGGTCAGCCGCCCCGCTAGCCATTGGTGACCGCCGCGAGGAGCCCGGCGAAATCCTCGCCGCACGGACCGCATGCCGCCAGGTGGGCGGCCACCCCGGGGTAGCATCCAGCCGCGTCGCCGTCCGCAGCGGTGAGGTCTGCGTAGATGTGCAAAACGGCCATCGCCTCCTCGCAGCCGGCGTCGCCCGGGTCGGTCTGCAGGAACCGCTTCAGTCTCTCCAGGTCGCTCATCGCTGCTCCAAGCCTGGCTCGTCCAGGTACCCGTTGGCGGCCAGCGCCCGGCGGATCTTACGCCGGGCGTCGAAAATGACCTTATAAATGGCGTTGCGCTGAAGGCCGAGCCTGGCGGCCAGTGCGTCGAGCGGGATCCCGTCGACGACGATCGCCACGAAGACCCGCCGCTGGTGCGCGGTCATCTCCTCATCGACGACGCGGCGCACCTCAGCGAGGATGACCGCCGCCTCGGCGTGCCGCGCCGGGTCGATCCCGAACCGGTCCGGGAGCCGCTCCCACTGCCCGGCATCCAGCGCGACCGGCGGGTGGCGCCAGTAGTGCCTGCCGAGCTTGCTTGACACCTCCAAGATGACGAACCGGTACGCCCACGTGATGAACCTGCTCTCGCCACGAAAGTCATCCAGCTTGGCCACGATGGCGAGCATGGCGTCATCCGCGGCCTGGTGCGCGACGTCATCGAGCTCTTGGCCGGTCACCGGGGTGCTAGCCGACCGGCGCCGGACTTCGGCTAGCGCGATACGGACCAGCCTGGCGTGCAGCTCACGCTCGGCCGCCTGCTGCTCCAGGTCACCGGATCTCAGGCGGCGCAGCCAGGCCGACGACTCCACGTCCAGGTCACTCGCTGGCAGCCCGGCACAGTCCACGCCCGCCAGGCTACCGCCAGGCCCCGGCGGGGCCGCCCTCGGCGGCGAGCCCGTCGCCGGATAGTGCCGGCCAGGGCGCTCCGCGCGTTGCCGACCGCGCCCGAAGATCGGCCGAGGTCCCCGGAGTGATGCGCGTGGGCTCCTGAGCTCGCGCGCTAGGGTCAGGAACGGAGGGTGCGCAGGCCGGTGCGGATTTCGCTGACCAGGATCTCGGGCTGTTCCAGGGCCGCGAAGTGCCCGCCCTTGCTGGCCTCGCCGTAGTGGATCAGATTGCTGTAGGTGTCTTCGATCCAGCTTCGTGGCAGGCGCGGGATGTCCTTCGGGAAGACGGTCACCGCGACCGGAAGCGTCAGCTTCGGGCCGGCGAAAGTGCCCGATTTGTTCTCCCAGTAGATGCGGCCGGACGACGCTGCGCTGTTGGTGAACCAGTA
>JBEKHI010000388.1:0-7777 GCA_050012355.1 Streptosporangiaceae bacterium
CCGCGGGGGCCGCGGGGGCCGCGGGGGCCGCGGGGGCCGCGGGGGCCGCGAGGCGGAGGGGGAGACGGCGGATGCCTAGGCGGGACGACATTGAGTCGGTGCTGGTTATTGGGTCGGGGCCGATTGTTATCGGGCAGGGGTGTGAGTTCGACTACTCGGGGACTCAGGCTTGCCGGGTGCTCAAGGAAGAGGGGATCCGGGTCGCGCTGGTGAACTCCAACCCGGCGACGATCATGACCGACCCGGAGTTCGCCGACGCCACCTACGTGGAGCCGATCACCGCCTCCGTGCTGGAAAAGGTGATCGCCAGAGAAAAGCCCGACGCCCTGCTGCCTACCCTGGGCGGCCAGACGGCGCTGAACGCCGCGGTGGAGCTACACCAGGCGGGCACGCTCGACCGGTACAACGTCAAGCTCATCGGCGCGGACATGGACGCGATCGAGGCCTGCGAGGATCGCGAGCGCTTCAAGCGGATCGTCATAGGCCTCGGCGCCGACGTGCCGCGCAGCATGATCTGCCACACCATGGACGACTGCCTCGAAGCGGCCACGGAGCTCCACTACCCAGTCGTCGTCAGGCCGAGCTTCACCCTCGGCGGGCTCGGATCCGGGATCGCATACAACGAGGAAGACGTGCGCCGCATCGCGGGCACCGGCCTGGACGCGAGCCCGACCACCGAGGTGCTCCTCGAGGAGTCCATCATCGGGTGGAAGGAGTTCGAGCTCGAGCTGATGCGCGACAAAAACGACAATGTCGTCATCGTCTGCTCGATCGAGAACGTCGACCCGATGGGCGTGCACACTGGGGACAGCGTCACCGTCGCCCCGGCGATGACGCTGACCGACCGCGAGTACCAGCACATGCGGGATGTCGCGATCCAGATCATCCGCGCGGTCGGCGTGGACACCGGCGGCTGCAACATCCAGTTCGCGGTCAACCCGGAGACCGGCCGGATGGTGGTCATCGAGATGAACCCGCGGGTGTCCCGGTCAAGCGCCCTGGCGTCCAAGGCGACCGGGTTCCCGATCGCCAAGATCGCCACCAAGCTCGCGATCGGCTACACGCTCGACGAGATACCGAACGACATCACCGGGCAGACCCCGGCCTCCTTCGAGCCGTCGCTGGACTACGTGGTGGTGAAGGTGCCGCGTTTCGCCTTCGAGAAGTTCCCCGGCGCCGACATCACGCTCACCACCCACATGAAGTCGGTCGGTGAGGCGATGGCCATCGGCCGCGATTTCCCCGAGGCACTGCAGAAGGCACTGCGGTCCACGGAGACCAGCCATGCGCCGTTCTGGTTCAAAAAAGGCGATCGGGCGGAACTGCTTGAACAGTGCCGCACCCCCCACGACGGGCGGTTGCACACGATGATGCGCGCGCTCGCGTCGGGCGCGAGCGTCGAGGCAGTGGTGACCGCCACCCGGATCGACCCGTGGTTCGTCCAGCAGCTCGCCGTAATTTTTGAGATATCAGAACGAGTGCGGGTGGCTCCCCAGCTCGACGCCGGCCTGCTCCGGCTCGCCAAGCGCCGGGGCTTCTCCGACGCGCAGCTCGCCAGCCTGCGCGGGATCGGCGAGGACCAGGTGCGGGCGCTGCGCCACAGCCTGGACATCCGGCCGGTATTCCACGCGGTGGACACCTGCGCCGCCGAGTTCGCCGCGCGGACCCCGTACCTGTACTCGTCGTATGACGAGTACGACGAGGTGCCACCGGGGGAACGGCCCAAGGTCATCATCCTCGGCAGCGGGCCGAACCGGATCGGCCAGGGCATCGAGTTCGACTACGCCTGCGTACACGCGTCGTTCGCGCTGCGCGACGCCGGCTACGAGACCGTGATGGTCAACTGCAACCCGGAGACGGTCTCCACCGACTACGACACCTCCTCGCGGCTGTACTTCGAGCCGCTGACTCTCGAGGACGTGCTCGAGGTCGTGCACGCCGAACAGCGCAGCGGCCAGGTCGCCGGCGTGATCGTGCAGCTCGGCGGGCAGACCCCGCTGGGGCTGGCGCGCGGCCTCGAGCAGGCCGGGGTGCCGATCGTGGGTACCTCGCCGGCGGCGATCCACGCCGCCGAGGACCGCGGCGAGTTCTCCTCGGTGCTGGCCGAGGCGGGCCTGGTGGCGCCGCGCAGCGGCACCGCCCTCGACGTTGACGAAGCCGTCGCGGTGGCCACCGAGATCGGTTACCCGGTGCTGGTCCGGCCGTCGTACGTGCTCGGCGGGCGCGGCATGGAGATCGTCTACGACGAGCCGTCGCTGCGGTCTTACGTGGCGCGGGCTATCGAGGTCTCGCCAGACCACCCGGTGCTGATCGACCGGTTCCTCGACGACGCGATCGAGGTCGACGTGGACGCGCTGTACGACGGCAGCGAGCTGTACCTCGGCGGCGTCATGGAGCACATCGAGGAGGCCGGCATCCACTCCGGCGACTCGGCGTGCGCGATCCCGCCGATCACGCTCGGGCATTCGGACGTGGAGGATATCCGCGCGGCGACGCTCGCGATTGCCCGCGGTACGGGCGTACGCGGCCTGCTGAACGTCCAGTACGCGGTAGCCGGGGGAGTGCTCTACGTGCTGGAGGCCAACCCGCGAGCGTCCCGCACAGTGCCGTTCGTGTCCAAGGCGACCGCGGTGCCGCTCGCCAAGGCCTGCGCGCTGGTCATGCTGGGCGCCTCGATCGCTTCGCTGCGCTCGTCCGGGCTGCTGCCCGCTTCCGGGGACGGCGGCTCGCTGCCGATGGACGCACCGGTCGCGGTGAAGGAGGCGGTGCTGCCGTTCGGGCGGTTCAGGGATGCGGCCGGGCAGGGCGTGGACACCGTGCTCGGTCCCGAGATGCGGTCCACTGGCGAGGTGATGGGCATCGACGAGATGTTCGGCACCGCGTACGCCAAGTCGCAGGCCGCTGTCTACGGGTCACTGCCGGTCAAGGGACGGGTGTTCGTCTCGGTGGCGAACCGTGACAAACGCGCCATGGTCTTCCCGGTGAAGCGGCTAGCGGACCTAGGTTTCGAGATCTGGGCGACAACTGGAACGGCCGAGGTCCTGCGCAGAAACGGCGTTCATGCCAAGATCGTTCGAAAGCAGTCAGATGGTCCTGGCGCGGACGGAGAGCCCACGGTTGTCACTCGCATCCTCGACGGTGAGGTAGACCTGATCGTGAACACCCCCTTCGGCACTGGCGCGGCCGTCCGGCTGGATGGTTACGGTATCCGGACGGCGGCGGTGCGACGCGGCGTACCCTGCGTCACCACGGTCGCCGGGCTCGCCGCCGCGGTACAGGGCATCGAGGCTGTGATCCGTGGCGACATTGGCGTCCGGACGCTGCAGGAGTACGCGGCGCGGCTGCGCGGCGCTGCCGGTTAGGGGGCCGAACTGGCGAGGCAATCGGAGGATGGCGTGACGGCGGTGCAGGTCCGCGGGACCGTGCTGACCGTGCGCCGGGTTGACGCCTTTGTCGCGATGACCGTGGTCGCCCCGGCGATCGCTACGAAGTTCCGTCCCGGCCAGTTCATCACGGTCGCGGTCGGTGGCGAGCGAAGCTCGATGCTCGGTCGCCGTGCCTTCGCGGTGCGCGACGTCCGGCCAGACCACGGCGGCACGGTGGAGTTCGTGTTCGCGGCCGATGGCCCCGGGACATCCTGGCTGGCGGGCTGCCGGTCACGCGACGTTCTGGACGTGGTGGGACCGCTCGGGCGGCCGTTCCCGGTACCGAAGGAACCGGCGGTCTGCCTGCTGCTCGGGGTCGGGCCAGGCAGCGCTCCGCTGTTCTCGCTCTCCTCGCGGCTGAACGAGCGTGGCTGCCAGGCCGACTTCCTGCTCGGCGGCGCGTCGGCGGACCGGGTGTACGGCGCGCTGACCGCGCGCCGGGCCGGCCGGTCGGCGACGATCGTCACCACCGACGGGACGCTGGGCGCGCGCGGTTCGGTGGTGGACGCGCTCGGCACTGTCATCCAGCAGGCCCGCACGGACGTCATCTATGCGTGTGCTCCATCCGGGGTGCTGCGCGCGGTGTGCGCGCTCGCGTCGCGGTACGCCATTCCCGTCCAGGCACTGGTAACCGAGCCGATGACCTGCGGGACCGGGGTGTGCTCGGGCTGCGTGCTACCGGTCATCGGCACCGACGGGATCACCCGCATGGTGCGCTCGTGTGTGGAGGGGCCAGTGTTCCGCGGTGACCTAGTGCGCTGGGACGACCTGGGCACCATCCCGTTCGACGCGCTCGGCGCGCCTGGCTGGAAACCCCGGCCGTCCGCTCCGGCTTCACCGGAGGCCGATCATCGTGCCGGCTGACCTGCGGACCAGGCTCGGGAACGCCGAGTTGCCGAGCCCGGTGCTGACCGCCGCGGGCTGCGCGGGGGTCGGGCGCGAGCTGGCCCAGTTCATGGATGTCGCCCGGATCGGCGCGGTGACCACCAAGTCGGTGACGCTCGAACCGCGGGCGGGCAACCCGGCGCCGCGGCTGGCCGAGACGCCTTCGGGTTTCGTGAGTTCCGTGGGGCTGCAGGGACCGGGGATCGACGCGTTCTTGCAGCGCGACCTGCCGTGGCTGCTGTCGCGCGGCGCACGGGCGGTGGTGTCGATCGCGGGTTCCAATGTCCGGTCGTACGCGGCGCTCGCGACCCGGCTGTCCGACGCGGCGGGCGTGACGGCGATCGAGCTCAACCTCGGCTGCCCGGACTCGGAGAACGCCGGCCGTCACTTCGCGATCGACCCGGCCGCGTCGGCCCGGGTGGTGGCCGCGGTCCGCGGCAGCGCCCGGTACGACATCCCCGTTTTCGCCAAGCTGTCGCCGAACATGGCCAACATCATCGACGTCGCCCGCGCCTGCGTGTCGGCCGGGTGTGACGGGCTGTCGATGATCAACACGATGCCGGGCATGGTGATCGACCTCGCCGCCCGCCGCCAGGGCTCGCCGATCTCGTCCACCGTGCACGGCGGGCTGTCAGGACCGGCGATCCGGCCGGTCGCGGTGCAATGCGTATGGCAGGTCCACGAGGCGTTTCCCGACGTGCCCATCATCGCGGCCGGCGGGGTTGCCCACGGCCGGGACGCGCTGGAACTCATGCTGGCGGGCGCGTCGATGGTGGCCGTCGGGACCGTGCTGTTCCACGATCCGTCGGCCTGCGCGCGGATCCAGCGGGAGCTGGAAGAAGAGCTGGTGGCTCGGGGAGTCGACCGAGCATCGGACGTGGTGGGCCGCGCCCACCAGGGTTCATGGCTTAACGTGAGTACGTAGTTGCTCGCCGGATTGGAGTCGCTGTGAGTAACCCTGTGCCTGCCCCAGTCGCTGTCGCGCTGGACGCGCCTGACCTGGAGACCGCCGCCCGGTGGGCGGGAATGGTCACACCGCACGTCTCGACCGTCAAGATCGGCCTCGAGCTTTACCTGCGCTACGGGCCCGATGTGGTCGCGTCGGTGCGAGGCGCCAGCGGCGTGCGGATCTTCCTTGACCTGAAGCTGCTCGACATCCCCGCCACGGTGGCCGGGGCTGCCCACGCCGTCTGGCGGCTGCGGCCCGACATCCTCACCGTGCACGCGCTTGGCGGCCCCGAGATGGTCAAGGCGGCCGTGGAGGCCGCGCCAGGGACCTGTGTGGCGGCCGTCACCGTCCTCACGTCGCTCGGCGACCAGGACCTAGCGCGGCTCGGCGTCTCGGGCCCCACGGGCGATGAGGTACGCCGGCTGGCCGTCCTCGCCGTCGACGCGGGCGCCTGCGGCATCGTCTGCTCGCCCCAGGAGGCCGCTGCCGTCCGGGCCGAGGTTGGACCCGACGTCACCATCATTACCCCCGGAGTGCGGCCCTCAGGCTCGGCTACGAACGACCAGGCCCGGGTCGCCACCCCAGAAGAGGCGCTCCGCGCCGGCGCCGACCTCCTAGTGATCGGCCGCCCCATCACCCGAGCCGCCGACCCCGGCGCCGCCGCGGCCGCCGTAGCCGCCTCCCTCCGCCACGTCCCCCAATCCGCCACCTGACCCCGCCCGCTCCCGCCTGCCCTCGCTCGCGGGCGGTCCGCCTCTGGCCCCGCGGCGGTCCGCCCCTTGCGGCGAAGTGCGACTAACCGGACATAACGCCCCCGACGGAGCTCCGAAGGACCTGCGGCGGCGGCGCTTTTGCTGGTGAGTGCTGCACTATCAAGCAAAGAGGCTGGTCAGTGCGGCACCAACCAGCATCCGGCCTCTCGGCGCGACGGCTCGTTAGTCACACCTGCCCAATTCGCCACTCGCACACCCGGTAGTCGAGTGCGTCGCGGACCCGGGGGAGTGCTAGTCCCGGGGCGTGCTAGTCCTCGGGGGGCAAGCGAGCGCGAGTCCGGAAAGGGCCCCAGCGATGGGTCATCGATAGCGCTCTAGTGCCAGCGGTGGGCCATCGCTGGCGTTAGGGGCGGTGACTGGGCGGGACGGCAGGGGCTGAGAACGGTGAGTGTGAGTTTCGTGAGTGATTCGCGGGTGCATCTTGGCGGGCGCGGAAGAAGTTTGCGTGCTCATTCGCGCCAAAGCGAATGGCGCACATGAGACATTCGCGTCCGCTATTAACGCGCACGAGGGATTGGCGCCCGGCGCTGGGGTGGATGAAGGCGACTTCTGCGGACGTCATACTGTGACAGGCGCGCTGCACTGGGTAAAATGTCCGATCAAGACTTTGGTTCGTCGGCGTAAAGGAACCACATCAGTCATGCCCAAACAGGTGCAAAACGGGCTAAACGCGCAAAGTATGGCGTTGTGCGTGGATGGCGCGGGCCGTGCGGGGTGGGTGTCTCGCGCGCGCTGTCCGGCCGGGGCGGGGCTCGGGCGGTACCTGGGAGCGCTGTCAGGGTTGTCCCGCACGCCCCTTGTCCTGCGTGTATGGTTGGACAGTAGCCATGCCGTGACACAAGTTCGCGAGCGCCTAGAGCGCCGGGAGCGCGGGTCGCGGCGGGACAGTCGGCGCGATGCGCGTGACGGTGGCTCGCGAGGCGGTGGCCCTCGGCGGGACGGCGGCTTGCGCAACAGGGGTGGCTGGCGGAGTGATCGCACTCGGTGCGGTCGCGACCCGCTAGGCGGCGGCGGTTCTGGGCAAGTGGCCGGCGCCGTGTGGGATTGCAATTGCATTCCCATGTGGGCTGGCAGCGGCCCTGGTTATCCGGCCCAGGTAGGGATGGTGGCCTTTTCAAAGACCGCCAGCCAGGCCCCCGGTGGAACGCCAAAGCATATAGAAATGGCTACGCTGAGTAATTGTTCATACGCGAAGAGTAATATATCTGAATTTGTGAGGACATAAACGGGGGTTCGCGTTGCCAAAAAGGTGCTTGACTCGCTAGTTTCCCCTCCCGACCAACCTTTTTCCGACGAAACCCGAGGTGACCCCGAGTGGCTCTTCCTCCCCTCAGCCCCGAAGACCGCGCCGAAGCACTTGCGAAGGCTGCCCGAGCGCGCAAGGAACGCGCCGAAGTCAAGAATCGCCTCAAGCGCGGAGCGACCACCTTGTCCGAAGTCATCAAGGAAGGTTCCACTGATGACATCATTGGCAAGATGAAGGTCTCCGCTCTCCTTGAGTCCCTTCCCGGTGTGGGCAAGGTTCGGGCAAAGCAGATCATGGAAAGGCTCGGAATCGCGGAATCCCGACGAGTCCGCGGTCTCGGAGCCAAGCAGCGTTCGGCTCTCGAGCAGGAGTTCAGCGCTGACCTCTGATGCGTCCGTGCTGATAGCCGACCGCGCCCCTGGGGCGCGGCGGCATTCACGGCTGACCGTGCTCTCCGGCCCCTCTGGGGTCGGTAAGGGCACGGTCACCGCGGAACTCC
>JBEKHI010000389.1:0-7720 GCA_050012355.1 Streptosporangiaceae bacterium
GTCGCTGCTGCGCTCGGGGATGTTCACTGTCCCCCTGTTCATCGCCGGTTTTCTCCCGGTCGTGGGGCAGAGCGTGGTTCCGGTCCTGGTAGCGCTGGTGGCCGGGTGGTTCATGGCGCTCGAGGTCGTCGCGGTCCCGTTTTACCGGCGCGGCTTCGGCCTCCGCGACCGGACGGCGATGCTGCGGCGTCGCCGGATGCTGGCCGTCGGACTTGGGCTCCCGGCCGCCCTGCTGTGCATGATCCCGCTGCTGGCGATCGTGGTCATGCCGGTCGCCTTTGCCGGCGGCGTCCTGGTCGCGCTGGACATCCTCGGCCTGGCGGAGCGGGAGAAACCGCGCCGCGCCGCCCGGCCGGTCAGCTGAGCGGGAAAGCCCGGCCACAACACGGACCGCCGTCGCCGTGCCCGGGAACACCGTAATCACTGGCCTAGACCAGCCGGCCCGTTTTTGGCAAGCCGCTAGCCGCCAACATCCGCCCGCCGAGCAAGCACAGAGGGCTGCTCCCACACTGGACCCACCAGCAACCATCAATACATAGTGGTCTAGACCACTATGGCCAAAGCCGTTTGAGTCGCAGCCGGGAGAGGCTGTGGGCATCGTCGGTAAAGGTATAGGCGTCTGGGACGGCGCAATGTAGTACCTGCGATCAGAGTTGGCAGGAGATGCTGACACGCTTCGTGATTCCTGCTGGTGACGCGCTCGGTTCGCTGGCTCTGGTCGTGCCTTCGGGATCCCGAGCCTGCGTTTAAGGAGGTTAGAAAACGTCCCCGATTGCCTTCTTGTCGAACCCGACCAGGACGATCACGGGCTCCCCGTTGGAGCCCGGCATCGGGCCGCATCTCGCTTTTTACAGGTGCTGGGGAAGTCTGGCCTTGTCGAAGCGTTCTTGGAGCGATGGTTTGCGCTCGTGCCTGGACCGCAGTTGCAGGAAGCGGACGGTGAACGTGTCGTGGTCGCCATCGCGGCGGGCCAGAGCGGACAGGTCGCGCAGCAGTGCGACCGCAAGGTCGTAGTCGCGGGGCTTCTTGGTTTCGATGAGGTTCTCGGCCTCCCGCCAGGCGGCTTTGGCTCTGGCGGCGAGATGGTCCAGGCGCTCGTTGTAAGCGGCGGCTTTGGCAGTTGCCGCGCGTTCTCCTTCGGCACGGCGGGCCCGCGCCTAGGATTCCTCGCGGACGGTCCTGCGTGCCTCGGCCGCCGTCCACAGCTGGGCTGCCGTCCGGGCGGGCTGGGCGGGTTCGTTCTGGTCTGGGGTGCTGCCTCGGAATCGTCGCAGCAGGAGGGCTTGCTTCAGCGGCTACCGCGAGCAGGTCCTCGTCGATGTCCAGGAAGTCGGCGACGGCCCGCAGGGCGCCGCTGAGGTCCGCCAGGCCGGCGGGCACCGGGGGCTCGGTGTCCTCGTCGTCCGCTTGGTCCCATTGGATTCCCATCAGCCACGCCAGGTACAGCAGGCGGTGATCGCCGCCGAGGATCTCCGACCGAGCCGCGGCCATGCCTCCGAGCTCCCCGGCCGTCTCGTCCCAGGAATCGTCCGGGTCGCGGTTGCGTACAGGGAGATGATCAGGTGATCGTCGGTCTCGATGAGCGACGCGGCGTCGGTGTAGCAGTACTGCCCGGCGTACTCGGTGTCAAGCGCGGTCCGGAGGACGCGGAACATCAGGTGACGGGTGCCCCAGTTGGCCAGGTAGAGGAAGGCGTCGAAGTAGGCCGCCATCATCTGCTGCGGGTCGCCGCGGAAGCTGCCCCAGTGGTACTCGTTAGTGAACCGGGTCGCGGTGATCTCGGCGCGGGTTGACAGCTGCCGGAGTTCTTCGCGCTGCTTGCTGGTCAGCGGCCTGTCCAGGGCTAGGAACTCGTAGTACTGGTACTCGCTCACCCGGGCGGCCCTACCGTGTCCAGTGCCGGTACGCCGCGATCCACTCCGCACCCTTCGGGGGCGGCTTAGGCAACGGTAGGTCAAGGACGTGGATCTCCTGCCGATGCCGGCCGCGAGCACAGTCGGCCACCAGGCCGTGAGACGTGTGGGTCACGCCCGTCACGGTCACCGTGACCCCGAGGACCGTGGTCTCGAACGGAACCTCCAGGTTCTCCTCGACCAACGTCGCGAACCCGGTAAGCGCCTCTTCCTCGTCGTTGCAGTCGACGGTGGCCTCTTCAATCATCGCGTTAAGCTAAGCCTCGCTTAGCCCGGTCATGCAGACCAGCGTACGGAGCGGGAAGCCCGCACCGAGACCAAAGCCGGAACCATATCTGATCCCGCCAGAAATCGTCGAAGTCGGCGATGACCTGATCGCACGCCGCCGGGGGCGCGAACGCACTGGCCATTGCCGGGAGTTCGGCAAACATCGTTTCCGTCGCTCATCGCCATCCCGTCAGGGGTTACCTCGAACAGAGCTTCCGCCGCCGGATGGCCGGAGAATTCAGGTGGGCGATGGCCCACGCGCGAGGATCAGGTGTCGACGAGAGCGGCAAGGATTCCGGCGGGAACGGCCCATGCGTCAGCCGGGTCTGTGCAATCGAGCACGTTGCGGGTGGTGAGTACGCCTGCCCAGTCTGAAGCCTTGACGGTGACCGCCTCGCCTCGCCACCTGCCGGTCTCGATGTACTTGCCTTCAACGGCCGTCCCGGCAAGGGGTTCGCCGACGAAGTCGATTTCCTTGCGGCTCTTCGTGCGGTGGTAGAAGACCACCTCATCGGCCGTCCAGGGCCGGCCACCTGCGAAGGTGGCGCGCCGTAGCGCCATGCCGACCTGCATCTCCGTAAGTATCGTGCTGTCCACGTCGGATCGCACGGGATTCCGCAGATACGACAGCCGCGCGATTACGGGGTCGATGGCGTACAGCTTCTCGGGACTTCGGTCGCGTCTGATGTACGCGCCGTCAGCGGTCTGCGGGCATGACCACAGGAGGTAGGAGTCGCGCAGATAGCCGACGTGCCGTGCTACCGCGTCATGACTGACGTCCGTGTCCGCGCCGATACGGCTGGTATTGACCGGAGATCCCATGCCCGCCCAGAGCCTTGCCACCAGGGCGCTGGTCTGGCTCTCCGACAGTCGGCTGGAGGCGAAAGCGTCGCGGTGCAGCACGGCGAACAGGTCGTCGATGAACCAGGCTGGAGTCGGCTGCGCCTGCCGGGCCGCCGCGACGGCCACCGGGAACCCGCCGTACTGAAGGTAGACCTCCCAGAGTCGGACGAGGTCATCGAGCCAGGGCAGGGCCGCGTTGTAGCCTTGTGCGGCTTCCCTGGAATGGAGCCGGCCGACGGGCAGCCTGGGGAGCGCTGCAAGTTCAGGCCGGAGCAACTGGGCGAAGGTGCGAAATCCCACGGGCAGCAGCGTCCGGTCTGTATCGGACACCCGGCCACGACGCCCGGCGAGGGTGCCGGACGCGCTCGTGAGGCTTTCCGCGTTGGAACCGGTCAGCACCACGGTCGCGGTGCTGAACGTCGGATCGTTGTCTCGCAGCCACTTGACCTGAGTCGCCCAGTCGCCCTTGACCGCCGTCACCTCGTCGATGAACCACCACCGGCTGGTCCCCTCGTGGGCCGGAGGGAGGGCGACGTTCTGCACCAGGGTGCGCAGGTCGTTGGCCAGCCAACCGTCAGCCGCGAAACGGACGATCGCCAGCGGCGGTACCCCGCTTGCCAGCAGCGACTGGATCGCCTGCTTGACGCTCACGGTTTTCCCCACCCGGCGCGGGCCACGCAGCAAATACAAGCCGCCTGGTTGCAGATTGTCCAGGCACGGTGACCGGTACCCCAGGCCACTGTCCCGTACCTCGCGCAGGTCATGATCGGCCTCGGCCCAGTCCGGTGACCGCCACCACGGATTCATCCGGGCGATCTCTTGGGCGATCTGCCCGATTCTTGTCGGCAAGGTGATCCTCCGAACGCTCGCTGTCCAAGTCCAATCACACGCGTTTTAGGCGATGAGCACGCTAAAAAGTATACATTTCAGAGTGTGGGCGCGCTAAAATGTAAGATCATCTGCTCGTATGCCGTCGTTCGGTCGCAACTCCCTGTGGGGCCGACAACCCTGTCACGGCCGCTGACCTGGTGCCTTGCGCGGGGCGAGGGGCGGTCAGGTTGGGCATCTGGCTGCGCACGCACCTCACTGTCGGGCACTGTCAGTACTCGTGTCACTGCGATTCGCTTACCTGTGGGGCTCGATTACTGGATTACGCCTGGACGGCCGTCCTGGTCCCGTGCTGACGGCCACGCCTGGGTCGGTGCGACAGTGCTTGCTGGCCAAGTTGATCGCCCCGGTGCTCACGAGACGGGAATCCCGAGTTCGGGATGCTCAGGTTCATCGGTTCCTGCACGGGTGCAGACGACCAGGTCTGCCTGTGAACAGCCCGCAGGCCGTCATGAACGGCGAGGGCGGCGTTCTGCGCTGGGTATGGGCTGGCTCGCAGTCTCGTACCTCGCGCCCGCCTGTGAGGCGCTTGCCGCTGCCTCAGGTGCGAGGGGTCCGTCCCGGCGGTCGATTTCGAAGGCGAGGCTCAGTTCGGCTATCCCGCGAGGATCAGACAGGGAGCGTCCGGTGAGCTGTTGGAGCCGGCGCATCCGGTGCCGGACCGTGTTGGGGTGACAGAACAGGACGCTGGCCGCCTTGCTGGCGGAGCCGCCATTGTCGAGCCAGGCGCCGAGGGTAGCGAGCAGGACCGGCCGCTGGCCGGCCGGGAGCTGGCCCAGCGCCTCCAGGATGCTGCCGGCGACGTGCCGCATCACCTCCGGGTCGCTGCCCGCCGCAACGGCGAGCAGGTCCCGGTCGAAGACCGTGACGCGCTGAGCGGCGAACGCGCTGCGCAGCGCGATCCTGGCCAGCCGCAGATTCCGGGCGGTGTGCCGGAGATCGTCGTAGCACGGGCTGACCCCGACCAGGCCTGGGCTGAGCGAGTGCAGGGAATCCGCCAGGCGGATCAGGTGAGGCCGCGGGCCGGGCAGCCACGCGATCCCGACTTCGGCATCGTGCAGGAGCCGCCACGCCGAGATCACCCCGATACGCCTGAGCGCCGCTTCCGCCTGCGGGATGGCATGCCGTCCAGGGCCTGGGACCTGCGCGGCGATAACGACGTAACTGCCCTGCAGCGGGATCCGCAGGATGTCCGCCGCCTCCCAGAGATTGGCCTCATCCAGCCGGCCTTCCAGCAGCGCCTGGACCACGGCCGAGCGTTCCTCCTCCTGGCTGAGGACCTGGAAGGTGATCTCCTCCCGGTAGCCGTCGGCCATCTCCTGGGTGAAGGTGTCCAGGGCGAGCCACATCTCGGAAGCGGCACGGAGCGTGACACTGGCAGGCACCGCGCCGCGTGCGGCGGTGTCGGCGAGGCACTCCCACAGGTACCGGGCCGCGACCCGGTAGGCCGCCATCACAGCCGTCAGCGGCACGCCGGCCTGCGCGCGGCGTCGCCCGTTCTCGCGTGATTCCGGGGATGCGACCGCCGGGGCGCGCCCGATCGGGCCGAAGACGAACCCGATGTTATCCAGGCAGGTCCGGCGCAGCTCCTCGTTGCTGATCACCGTGCCGGTGCCGTAGACCGGCACGGCTGCCCTGATCCGGGCGGCCATCCCGTCAGCCAGCTCGTCGGCCCGCTCCCGTAGCTCCGCGCCGAGCAGAGCGAGCCCGGCGCCGGCATCGTCCAGTGACGATTGTTCCACAGGCCAATAGTAACCATCGAACCGCCGGAATATATCAGCTCATCTTGGCCTGCTCAGACAAGACATTGTCTTCAGGAACAATCTGCGCCCTGTTACCGTGCCTCCCCGGACATCGACTTCCCGCACCCAGCCCGCAAGGATGAGTAGCAGTCCGACAGCCCGGCCGCCGGTCACGAGCGCCGGCGGATTCCCAGCTCCCGTCCCGAATGGCGGTATATCAATGAGCCTCAGCACCAGCGAGACGCACGACATCAACCGGGCGAACGCGACCGGCCTGCCGCCGGTCGTCTTCGTTCACGGCCTGTGGATGCTCGCCTCAAGCTGGCAGCCCTGGCGCACGTTCTTCGAGGAGAACGGCTACGCCACCATCGCCCCCGGCTGGCCCGGTGACCCGGCAACCACCGGCGAAGCCCGAGCAAACCCCCGGGTCTTCGCGGGCAAGAGCGTCGGGCAGGTAACCAGCCACATGGCCGAAGCCATCGCGGCGCTACAGCACAGGCCAGCGATCATCGGACACTCCTTCGGCGGTCTGATCACCCAGCAGCTCGCCGGCCAGGGACTGGCCACCACGTCCGTCGCGATCGACTCGGCCCCGTTCCGCGGAGTACTGCCACTGCCGCTGTCCGCGCTCCGCTCGGCCATGCCAGTCATCGGCAACCCGGCCAACTACCGGCGGGCAGTCATGCTCACCTACGAGCAGTTCCGCTACTCCTTCGCTAACGCCATCAGCGAGAACGAGGCCAAGCGGCTGTATGAGGCCTATCCCGTCCCGGGCTCAGGGATCCCGCTCTTCCAAGCCGCGACCGCCAACATCAACCCGCTCACCGAGATCAAGGTGGACACCAAGAACCCGCACCGCGGCCCCATGCTGCTCATCACAGGCGAGAAAGACCACATCGCCCCGCACGCCATCGCCGCCGCCTCCTACAGAAAACAGAAACGCAACCGCGCCGCCACCCGCATCCAGCAGATCCCGGACCGCGGCCACTCCCTGGTCTTCGACAGCGGCTGGCAAGACGTCGCCGAAACAGCCCTGGCATTCATCAAGACCACCCGCTAAAGCCGGCCACAGGATCCGCCGAAACGCGAACTGCCAGGCCATCCGCTGGTCCGCCGCGCCGGCGGGGACGAGACCATCAATCAGCACGCAGATCAGCCTGATGGGCGGCTCGACGATCATGCTGCGCGATTGCCGAGCCGCCCATCAGGCGGTTCAATGCGCGCAGGTCTCATAGCGTTTCGTGACTGTCCGTGAGCGGAGGCCCGTCCGGGCACTCGCGGAGCACGACCGGTCCGACGGCGGATACTGCGGGCATACTCGGTGACCGGTGGGGTGTCACGCGCAGAGAGATCATGCGTGTCTACCCCTGCGACCGCTTGGTTCCCTCGCCGTCCTGCCGCTGTGGCAGGGGCATCGGTATCGGCGCCCGCCGGGCGGTGTGGCCTTGGGTCGCGCAGACCAGGCTGGCGCCCTGCCCCTACGACTGGATCGATAACCTTGGCCGGATCCTGCGGCCCGGCTACTCTCCGAGACTGTCCCGGCGGCACTGCTCGCCCAGCAGCGCCCCGCCGAAGACCACGAACCCCACGGCTACTATCCACGTCACGACGACGAGCATGGTGCCGACGGCCCCGTAGGTCGCGGCGGGCAGCTCCCGTGGGACGACCGGGACCGGATTGTCTGTCGCCGACGGCGAGGTGGGTTCCTGAACGACCGCCTCAGCTGGCAGATGCCTTCTCGTATCGGGCGGCCAGGATACGCCCTCAGAACGCGGCGGTGTCAGCAGTATGGTGTCGCCGGCCAGGATACGCTCATGCAGATCTCGCAGTTCAGGACCTGGTTCGATGCCCAGCTCGCTGACCAGTTCCCGGCGGGCGTGCTGGTAGGCGGCTAGGGCCTCGGCCTGACGGCCGGAGCAGACAAGGGCGACCATGAGCTGGGCGTGGAAACGTTCGCGCAGCGGGTGGTCGGCGCTCAGGTCGCGAAGCTGCGGCACGAGCCGCTCGTGGTGTCCGAGGTGCAGTCCGGCCTGCGCGGAGTCCTCCAGCGCTTGCAGGCGAAGCTGC
>JBEKHI010000390.1:0-7707 GCA_050012355.1 Streptosporangiaceae bacterium
GGACTTCGTGCTGTCCGACACCCCGTACAAGAGGGAGATCATCCGAGTCGGCGATCAGGTTCTTCCCCTGCTAGCAGGAGTCCGCACGTGACCGTCGCCCGGCTTTCTGGCATGGGTGCGGTAACGCGAAGAGTTGTCGTACCCCTGGGTACAAGGATCTTTCGCGTTGCCGACGAATGGAGCGGACTCACTCCCGCGGAGCCGCACCCATCTGGCTTCCATGAGAACCAGCAAGCATTTTACAATTAAAAAGATCAGAAAAATAGGAATAGTTCTTGACCAAATTGGTCTGAAATAACGACTATAGAAAGGTGCCCTGCCATCCTCACCGACGTGAAGATGCATCCGGGCACCGCGTGAGCCGGACCCCGGCTCAGGGAGGAGAACCATCGTCATGACCATCACGCATTCGTCCGCCCGCCTGGACATCGCACCGACTTCGGGCTACACCGGGGCCGAGATCTCCGGCGTAGACCTGAGCAGCCCGCTCGACGCCGCCACCGTGGCCGAGATCCGGTCCGCCCTGCTCACGTACAAGGTGGTCTTCTTCCGCGATCAGCGGATCGGGCATGCGGAACAGATCGCGTTCGCCCGGCTGTTCGGCAAGGTCACTCCGGCCCACCCGCACGAGGAGAACCCCCCGGAGGGGTTCCCCGAGATCCTGCCGATCGACAGCCGCCGGTACGAGGCGCAACTCGGCCGCAAGCGGACCTCCTACGACAGTAGCTGGCACACCGACGTGACCGCCCTGGTCAACCCGCCGGCGGCGTCGATCCTCCGGGCGCACATCCTGCCGCCGTACGGTGGGGACACGGCGTTCGCCAACCTGGTGGCGGCTTACGAGAACCTGCCCAAGGGCCTGCGGGACTTCGCCGACACGCTGGACGCCCGCCACGCGTTCGCCGCGCGGGCCGCCACCGGCAGCCAGCGGGACCGCAAGATCCGGCAGGCCGCCCTGGTTGCCTGGCACCCCGTCGTCCGGGTGCACCCGGAGACCGGCGAGCGGGCGCTCTTCGTCAGTCCGGGCTTCACCGCCGGGCCTCGCGAGCTGCGCGGCTATACACCGTCCCAGAGCGACGCGATCCTGCGGCTGCTGTGGGAGGAGGCCACCCGGACCGAGTACACCACCAGGTTCCGCTGGGCACCGGGCAGTGTGGCCTTCTGGGACAACCGGGCGACCGCCCACCTGGCCGTCCCCGACGCCGGGCACCTGGGCCACGAACGCGTGCTGTACCGGGTCACGCTCGAGGGCACCGCGCCTGAGGGCGTGGACGGCCGCACCTCCGAGCTTGTCTCCGGCGAGCCGTTCTATGGCAGCTGACCGCCGGCTGTATCTCGCCGCGAGCATCAACAGCACTGGCTGGGCCGGGTCCTCTTGGTCATGGCCGGGGACCAAGTGGAGCCGGTTCAACGACTGGGACCACTACCTCCAGACCGTCCGGCTGGCCCATGACGGCGTCCTTGACGCGGTATTCGTCTCCGACCACACAGCACTACAGAAGGACAACCGGTCTCGTCCCTTGCACAGCTTCGACCCGACGGTGCTGTTCGCCGCTCTCGCGGCCGCCGTGCCCGACATCGGGTTCGTGCTGACCGCGTCCTCGTCGTACAACTCGCCGTACAACCTGGCCCGGCGCCTGGCGACCCTGGACGCGATATCTGGCGGCCGGGTCATCTGGAATGTGGTGTCCAGCTTCAATCCGGACATAGCCGCCAACTTCGGCGCGGCGCCGCTGCCGCCGCGGGCCGACCGCTACCGGCGTGCCGATGAGTTCCTCGACGTGGTCAAGAAGCTCTGGCTGAGCTGGGACCGGCCCTACGATGATCGCCCGGATGGACCGCTGTGGGACTCCGCCACCGCGCGCCGCATCGACCATCACGGGGATTTCTTCGACGTGGCCGGCCCACTGAACGTGCCGATCGGGCCGCAAGGGCACCCGGTGATCTGCCAGGCGGGAGCGTCCGACGCGGGCATCGACCTAGCTGCCAGGCACGCCGACCTGATCTACGCCATGCTCCTCAGCAAGCAGACCGCGGCGGCCTACGGGGCCGAGATCAGGCGCCGGGCAGCCGCCTACGGCCGGGACCCGGGGGCCATCCGTTTGCTGCCCGGCCTGGTCGTGGTCATCGGCGACACCCGCGCTGAGGCGCTGCGCCGCCACGAAGCACTGCACGGGGCCAGCGGGGAGGAGAAGCTGATCGCCGATTTCCTGCGCCGCACTGGCCTCGCTGACCGGGGGCTTGACCCCGACGAGGTGCTTGACCCGGCCGTGTTCGCCTACCACCAGGAGCAGCCGGGCGCGATCGGGTTCGTCAAGTCGTTCGCCGACCTGGCCGCCACCGAGGAGGTCACCATCCGCCAGGTGGTCCGCCGGGCCGAGGGCCACCGGCTGGTCGTCGGCACCCCCCGGGAGATCGCCGACGCCATCCTCGACTGGTGGGACGACGGCACAGTCGACGGGTTCATCGTCCACGCCCCTGTCCTTCCCGAAGACCTGGAGCGGTTCGTCAACGACGTGGTCCCGATCCTCCAGGCGGAAGGCGTCTTCCCGTCACGCTACGAGGAGTCCACCATCAGGGACAGGTTCCGGCTACCGTTCCCCGCTCGGCTGGTCAGCGCATGACCAGGGATACGATCCGTCCGCGGACCGTGCCATCCGCGACAGGGACGCTCGATGAGGCGCGAGCGCGCATCGGGGCCGTCCTCGCTGAGCTTGCCGAGGGTGCCGCCGAGCGCGATCTGAGCGGCGAGCACCCCTACGCGCTGGTTCAGGCACTGGCCGATGCCGGTTTCGGCCGGCTCCGGGTTCCAAGGGAGTACGGCGGCTTCGACGTTACCCTGCCGGCCCTCTTCGAGTTTCTCGCCGAGGCCGGGCAGGCCGACTCGAACATCCCGCAGATCTGGCGCGGGCACTTCACCACCACCGAGATCCTCCGGGCGGAGATCGACGACCGCGTGCGCTCGAAGTGGCTGCGCGTGATCGGCGACGGTGCCGTCTTCGGGAATGCCCAGTCCGAGCCGTCGGCGGCCGTGGCGGCCGGCCAGGACCCGCCCGGCTGGGGCGTCATCACTACGCGCGTCCGGACGGACGCCGACGGACGGCGCCTGGTGTCGGGCACGAAGTTCTACTCCACCGGCTCACGGTTCGCGGACTACATCCGGGCCGCCGTAATCGACGAGGAGGGGAATCGCGGCTTCGTCGTGCTTCCGGCCAGGCACCCAGCGGTCACGCACGTCGACGACTGGGACGGAATCGGTCAGCGGCAGACCGGGAGCGGCACGACGCTGTTCGATGGGGTGCCGGTCGAGGATCTGGGGAACGTCGGGCGCTATAAGGAGTCGCTGCGCGGGCTCGACTCGTTCGTCCAGGTCGTCCATCTCGCGAACCTGGCCGGCATCGCTCGCAGCATCGTGGCGGAGACCATCAACGTCGTCCGCGGTCGCACCCGCACCAGCATTCACGCGGTCTCGCAGACCGCCTCGCAGGACCCCGAGGTGCTGGCCGTCGTGGGCATGCTCCACGCGCGGCACCTGACCGCGGACACCCTGCTGCGGCACGCCGCCGAACGGCTCGAGGCCGCGCACCGCGGCGGCGTCGAGGCCGATTACACCCGTGCCTACCAGGACACCTCGGCCGCGCAGATCGCGGTGATCGAAGCCGTGCTCGACGCCGCCGCGATCGCGTTCAACGCCGGCGGGTCATCGGCCGTCCGCAACGGGGTGCATCTGGACCGGCACTGGCGTAACGCGCGCACCCTGGCCTCGCACAACCCGCTGATCTACAAGCCGCGGATCGTCGGCGACTACCTCGTCAACGGAACCGCCCCGGTCCCCGGCTACTACCGCGACCGTCCGTCGGCAGCCGAGAGGAACATAGAGTGACCGGTCAGCTGCACATCAACGTCAACATCCTCAACGCGGGGGTCTTCGGCGGCTCCTGGCGGTTCCCGGGAACCGATGGCCTGGCCAGCTACACGATCGAGCACTACACCTCGATCGCGAAGAAGGCCGAGGAAGCCAAGCTCGACGCGATCTTCCTCGCCGACGGCCCAGTGCTGGACCCGCAGATCAAGCATCGCACCGGGAACAACCTCGAGCCGACCACCGTGCTGGCGCGGATCGCGGCGCAGACCGAGCGGGTCGGGCTGATCGCGACGCTGTCCTCGTCCTACAACGACCCGGTCGAGCTCGCCCGCCGGCTGGGCGACCTGGACCACGCCAGCGGCGGCCGGTTTGGCTGGAACGTCGTGACCACCGCGGGCCCCGTCGCGGCCGCCAACTTCGGCCGGACCGGAGAGCCCGACCACGGCCTGCGCTACCGGCGCGCGGCCGAGTTCGTCGAACAGGTCGTCGCGGCCTGGGCGGACCGCGCCGAGCTGATCTCCCCGCAAGGCCGGCCGGTGGTCGTCCAGGCCGGGGGCTCCAGTGACGGCAAGCGGCTGGCCGCCCGGGTCGGCGAGGTCATCTTCTCCGCCGAGCAGGACATCGGAAAGGCCCGGGCGTTCCGCGACGAGCTGCGGCGGGGGGCAGCCGGGTTCGGTCGCGATCCCGCGGAGATCGTGGTCCTCCCCGGGCTGTCGACCGTGCTGGGCAGCACCGTTGCCGAGGCAAGGCAACGTCGCGAGTTGCTCGACGAGGTGCTGCCCGTCGCGTATGCGCGAGGACGTCTCGCCGGTCAGCTCGGGATCTCCCTCGACGGGCTGCCCGACAACCAGCCGATCCCGCTCGAGCTGCTGCCCGAGCCCGACGACGCCCGCGGTTCGCAGACCTTCTACCGCGTGGTCCGCGACATCATCGTCAGCGAGAACCCGACGCTTGGCAAGCTTCTCAAAAGACTGTCCGGAGGCGGCGGGCACCGCATCGTGGTCGGCACGCCCGAGCAGGTCGCCGACGACATCGAGACCTGGTTCCGCCAGGGCGCGGCCGACGGGTTCAACGTGATGCCCGACGTGCTGCCGTCCGGTTTCGACGACTTCGCCGACCACCTCATCCCCGAGCTGCAACGCCGCGGTCTGTTCCGCAAGGACTACGACGGCACCACGCTGCGCGATCACCTGGGGCTCGGCGTACCTGCCGTGCCGGCCGGCGCCCGCGACGGCGACCCGCTCGAGGCCGCCCGATGAGCACCGCTGTCCTGATCGATCTTGTTGTCGGAGAGCCGCTCCCCGGCCCGGACGCGCCGGTCCAGCCGGTCTCGCTCGCTGAGGCCGAGGCGGTCGCGGCACTCGCCCAGCGGGCCGGAGTCGCGGCGCTGCGGCTGGTGGACGGCACGCCGGGAGTACGCACCATCGACCCGTCGGTCGTCGGTGCCTACCTGGCTGGCAGACACGGCGACCTCGGCTACCTCGTCGATGTGCCGACGACTCACAACGCGCCGTACAACCTCGCACGCCGGGTGCTCTCGTTTGACCGCGCCACCAGCGGCCGGGTCGGCGTGGTCCTGCGGGCCGGCCGGGGTGACGAGGTCAGTGCGGCGACCGTGCCGGATCCAGCCGCCGACGATCCGGCTGGGCGGTGGACCGAGTACGCGCGGATCCTGACCCGGCTCTGGGAATCGTTCCCGCGCGACGCGCTGATCGGCGACCAGGAGCGGGCGCTGGTCGTCGACGACAGGCTGATCAGGCCGATCGCGCACGATGGTCGCTTCTACCGCGTCGCGGGTCCGCTGGATGGGCCATCGTCCGTCCAGGGCCGGCCGGTCCTGGTCGCCGCCGACCTGGACGTACTCGGCTGGTCCGCGCTCGCGGACTCCGCCGACGCCGTCGTGGTGAGCCAGGAGCAGTCGGACGGTGCCGACCTGTTGCTCACGGCGGCCCTTGAGCAGGTGGGAAGGGACCGCGCCGACGTGGCGCTCATCGGCCGAGCCCCGGCCAGCTTCACGGAGCTGGCCACCTGGGTCGCGGACACCCGGCTCGACGCGGTCGAGCTGGTGCCGACGGCCGGCGTCGAGGAGATCGCGGACCTGCTTCGCGATCTGGTAACGCCATCCCCGGTAACGCCATCCCCGGTAACACCTGCCCCGGTAACGACGCTGCGCGCGGCGCTTGGCTTGCGGGAGATCGCGGAGGTCTTGGCATGACCACACTTGGCACCCATCACGACCCGGTCACCACCGGCCCGGCCGCCGGCACCGCGACGCTCACCGTCGCCGGTGTCCGCCGGGCGATCGTCCCGATCCTCGAGCGGCTGGCCGCCACCGCCCGGAACCGGGAGGAAGTGCGTGACTACGCGTTCGACGACGTGCGGGCGCTGGCCGACGCCGGGATCGCGCTCGTCGGGATCGATCAGGCCGACGGCGGCGCGGGCGGAACCCTCCGCGAGGTCGTCGAGGTGATCATCGACATCGCCCGAGCTGACTCCAACGTCGCACAGGCACTGCGCAGCAGCTTCCTGATCGCCAATCAGGTCGCGAGCCGGGAGGACCTGGCCCACCGGGCGAGAACCCTGCAGCGGCTGCGCGACCGTGACTTGTTCGCCGGCACCAGCAACGAGCGCACCGGCGGCCCGAGCGGGGCGGTCAACACGATCGCTCGCCGTGAGCCCGGCGGCTGGGTCATTAACGGAGAAAAGTACTACTCGACCGGTGGCCTGTACGCGGCCTGGTTTTCCGCCCAGGCCAAGACCGAGGACGGCACCGTCATCCGGTTCACCGTCCCGGTCCACCGGGAAGGGGTCGAGCGGCTCGACGACTTCGACGCGGTGGGACAGCGGCTGACCGCCAGCGGGACCACCCGGCTCACCAACGTGCGGGTCAGCGACGACGAGGTGATCATCGCCGGCGAACCCGCGCCTGGCAACCCGTGGCAGGGGAGCTTCGCGCAGCTCTACCTGGCCGCCGTGCAGGCAGGCATCGCGGCCCGCGCATTCGACGACGCGGTGGGTTTTGTCCGCGCCAAGGCGCGGCCGATCAAGCACAGCACCGCGGACAAGAGCGTCCACGACCCGTACGTCCGGCACACCGTCGGCGAGATCGCCGGGCACGCCCAGGCGGCCCGCGCCGTCGTACTGCTAGCGGCCGAGATTCTCGGCACCGTCCGTGGGCTGAGCGGCGCCGAGGCCAGGCGGGCCGGCGCCGCCGCCGCTGTCGAGGTCGCTCAGGCCGGCGCGGTCGCCATCGCGAACGCGCTCAAGGCGGCGGAGCTGCTCTTCGACGTCGGCGGCGGCTCCATCACCAGCCGCGAGCTCGGCTTCGACCGGCACTGGCGCAACGCGCGCACCGCCGCCAACCACAACCCCCGGCAGTGGAAGCTCGCGGTCGCGGGCGCGTACCACCTGACCGGGGAAGAGCCCCCGACGACAGGACTCTTCTAAAACCGGAAGGAACCGTATGACCATCGAGGTCAACCGCGTGCTCGGCCGCACCGGCGTCCTGCTCACCCCGCTCACCCTCGGCACGATGAACTTCGGGCGGTGGCAGGACGAGCCAGAGAGCATCCGGATCATCCACGCGGCGCTCGAGGCCGGAGTCAACGCCGTGGACACCGCCGACGTTTACGCCCAGGGCGTCTCGGAGGAGATCCTCGGCAGGGCGCTTAAGGGCCGCCGCGACGATGTCTTCGTCGCGACCAAGTTCCACGGCCAGATCGGTGACAACCCGCAGCACGCGGGCAACTCACGGCGGTGGATCAGCCGGGCGGTCGAGGACAGCCTCCGCCGCCTCGGTACCGACCACATCGACCTGTACCAGGCGCACCGGCCGGATCCGA
>JBEKHI010000391.1:0-7655 GCA_050012355.1 Streptosporangiaceae bacterium
TGGCGGCCGCTGATGCGCCAGGTGCTGGCCAGGCTCTGGCCGGCCAGGGCGGGCGGCTGCGAGTTCGTGTCGGCGGTCGCGCGGCCGTACGCGGCCCAGCTGATCGCGGCGGTGCTCGGCGCTCCCTCCGACGACGCGCAGCTGCTTGACGAGTGGTCAGCCTGGGCGCGGCGGCAATCCGACCCGCGCGGGCTGGCGGCGAACGCGCCGCGAATCGAGCGGGCGGTGGTCGCGCTCACCAGGTACGTCACCCGGCTCGTCGACAAGCCGCACCGGCCGTCCAGCGACCTGATCAGCGATCTGGTGGCGGCGCGCGTGAACGATGACCAGCTCAGCTCGCGGGAACTGGTCAACCTGGTGGTGAACCTCATCGTGGAGGGAATCGGCCCGGTGCGCAACCAGCTCGCGAACGCGATCCAGCTGTTCGCCACCTACCCGGAGCAGTGGGAACTGCTGGCCGCCCGGCCAGGGCTGGTGCCGCGGGCGGCGGCCGAGGTGCTCAGGTTCGAGCCCGCGAGTCCATTCATCACGCGGATCTGCCTGCGTGATGTCGAATACCGGGGCGTGCTCTTCCCCGAAGGCACGGTCGTCGCGGTGTGCGTCGAGCGCGCCAACCGCCAGCTGGCCGGGGGAGAGCACTTCGACATCACGGCGGAACGCGATGGGCCGGCCGCGACGTTCGGCGCCGGGCCGCACTTCTGTCTCGGCGCCAGCCTGGCCCGTGCCGAGCTTGAGGAGGCGCTGGCCTACCTGGCGCCCCGATCGCCGGGCTTGGCGCTCGACGGCATCCCGGATGGCCTTCCGGAAGGCCTAGACAAGCTTCCTGTCCGCTGGCAACGGCCGGTTGAACCGGCCGCGGCCGGCATCCGTTCCATCAGATACCAGTAGCCGTCCTGGAGACAAGATGACCCCAGTGCCCGCTGCCTCCGGCCCGACACGTCGGGTAACTACTCAGATACCCCGCGCACCCAGCGGGTGGAGGGCACCGCCGCCGAAACCGGACGGGCTTCCCCAACCAACCAGCCCCGGCCGACCTCCCGGCCCCCGGCCGTTGCCAGCGGTCCAGCGGACAAACGGAGCGGGTCCCGCGCCAGCGGTGGGCAGCGGCCGGCGCGCGGTCATCCTCGCGGTGTGCTGTACCAGCTTGTTCATGGTGGGCCTGGACAACACGATCGTCACCGTCGGGCTGCCCGCCATCGGCAAGTCGCTGCATACCCAGGTGGCCGGGATGCAATGGGTGGCGGCCGGGTACACGATCGTGCTCGCCAGCTTCCTGATGTTCTCCGGTTCTCTCGCGGACCGGATCGGCCGCCGGACGATCTTCCAGGTCGGGCTGTCGTTGTTCACCCTGGGCTCGTGGCTGTGCAGCCTGGCGCCCAGCCTGAGCCTGCTGATCACCTTCCGGGTGATGCAGGGCATCGGCGGGTCGATGCTGAACCCGGCCGCGCTGGCGATCATCACCAATACCTTTACCAAGCCCGCGGAGCGGGCCAGGGCCATCGGCGTGTGGGACGGCGTGTTCGGGCTGTCCATGGCGCTAGGCCCTGTGCTGGGCGGCGTGCTCGTCGGCACCGTCGGCTGGCGCGGCATCTTCTGGGCGAACATTCCGGTCGGCCTAGCCGCTGTATCGCTCACCGCGCTGTTCGTGCCCGACTCGAAAGCGGCCCGGGCACGCCGCCCCGACCCTCTTGGCCAGATCCTGGTGATCGTGATGTTCGGCGCGCTGGCCTTCGGCATCATCGAGGGCCCGCAGCTCGGCTGGTTCAGCCCGAAGCTCTTCGGGTTCTTCCTGCTGGCCACCGCGGCGCTGGCCATCCTGCTGGCCTACGAGCCGCGCCGGACCGATCCGCTGATCGAGTTCCGGTTCTTCCGCAGTGTGCCGTTCAGCTGCGCGAACGCCACCGCGGTGTTCGCGATCTCGGCGATGGCCGCGTTCTTGTTCCTCACCACGCTCTACCTGCAGGACGTTCGCGGGTACTCGGCGCTGCGGGCCGGGCTGACGATCGTGCCGATGCCGGTCGCGATGGCGCTCTGCGCGCCGGTCGCGGGCCGGATCGTGGCCAGACGGGGGGCGCGGCTGCCGATGATCATCTCCGGCGCGGCGCTGACCCTGGCGAGCGCCGCGCTGTCCAGGCTGTCGTATGACTCCTCGTTCGGATTCCTGCTGGCCACCTACGCCCTGTTCGGCGTCGGCGCGGGCATGGTCAGCTCGCCGATCACCAACGGCGTCATGTCCGGGGTACCGAAATCCCAGGCCGCCGTCGCCTCCGGACTGAACTCCTCGAGCCGCCAGCTCGGCCAGTCGCTCGGCGTCGCGGTGGTGGGCTCCGTGCTGGCCGCGTCATTGCACGGGACGATGCACAACGGTTTCCTGGACGCCAGCCGGGATGGCTGGTGGGTGATGGCGGGATGTGGCTACGCCGTTCTGATATTGGGCTTGATGTCCACGTCCGGGTGGGCGCGCCGTACGGCGGCCAGGGTGGCCAGCGAGTTCCGCTAACGCGGCCCCGGCTACCCGGCGGAACGCGGTGACGCTGGTGATCGTGACCTGCCGCCGGCCGGTGTCCACCAGGCCGCGGCGCCGCCAGCCCGCGAACGCCCGGGTGACGGTCGCGCGGGAGGCGCCGGCCAGGCTGGCCAGCTCGGTCTGCGACAGCGGGATCGCCACCACGATCTCGTCGCCGTTGGCGTTGCCGTGCCGTTCGGCCAGGTCGAGCAGCAGCCGCGCGATCCGCTGCGGCCCGGTGTGCACCGACCGGCTGCGGAGCATCGCGGCCGCGTCGCCCCAGCGCTGCGTCACCGTGTGCCGGTAGGCCCGCGCGGCGCCCGCGTGCGTGTCCAGGAAGCCGGTGAACCGGTGATACGGGACGATCACCGAATGGACCAGGCTGATCGCCTGGACCGTCGCGGTGCGGAACCCGCCCGCGTCGCCGGCCAGTTCGCCGACGATATCGCCGTAGCCGCGCAGCCCGAGCACCATCTCCCGGCCGTCGGCGGTGACCGATACGATCTTCACCCAGCCGCTGACGATGACGAACACGTGCGTGCCCGGCTCGCCCTCGACGCACATCGTGTCACCGGGGCGGAACATGCTAGTACGTCCGGCGCCCACGAGCGAGTCGCGCTCGGCGTCGTTGAGGAGCGCCCAGAAACCATCCGGAATGTGCACCTAATAACGATGTCCTGGGAAACCGGCAGACCTCAAGTGGGTCTGGCCAGTTCGTACGCACATTTCGGGACCGCCCGGCGCGTGCCCCAGGTGCTCGCGCCGGGCCGCAGCCCTGAAGAGACCAGCTGATCGGCGGCCCCGGCCGCCGTCGCGGCCAAGCCTGGCCATCTTCGTCGCTACGTGTGAGGCCCCTCGAGGCCTCATGTTAGGCAGGCGTCCGGTGATAACACTGCGCCGGGCGCGCCACTGGAGATGCCTTATATGAGACATAACGGCGGTCGGCTGGTCAGCCGCCGCAGCCACAGGCCCCGCCGCAGCATCCGCCACCGGACGGGGCGCCCGTGCTGGAAGCTCGTCCTCCGACGGCAACGGCCGACAGTAGCTTCACCGTGTCGTCGTGGCCGTGCGGGCAGGCGCAAGGTTCGGAAGACTGGCTCATCGGGCGGGTCACCTCAAAGGTGTCACCGCAGGCCCGGCAGCGGTACTCGTAGCGTGGCACGATCTGATTCTAATCCTCGAAGTAGAACTGCTTACCGCGCATCAGCGAGACAAGCGCGCCAGCCAGCGACATGATGGCCGCGGCGGCGAACACTATTTCCAGCCCGTGGTGGAACGGCGCCTCGATCAGGTTGGGGAAGAACTCGTGTCCGGTGAGCACGGCGACGTTCTTGGCGGGGAGCTTGTTCAGTATGCCGGTGGGGTCTAGCAGCGTGTGCACCGGGTTGTAGCCCAGCATGGCCGAGAACACGACCGAGGTCGGCGGCAGGTGCGCGACGTGGGACGCGATCGACGCCGGGACGCCTTGGGCCATGAGACCGCGGCTCAGCGTCTTGGGCAGCGACGAGGCCAGCCCGGTCGCGAGCAGCGAGAAGAAGATGCCGATGGACAGCGACATCCCGGAGTTCTGGAAGGTGGAGCGCATTCCGGACGCGGCGCCGCGGTGCCGGGCGGGCACCGCGGACATGATGGCCGAGGTGTTCGGCGCGGCGAACAGGCCGGAGCCGATGCCGTTGCCGAAGATCAGCAGCGCGAACACCCAGTAGGAGAAATCGACCGGGAGGAACATGAGCCCGGCGAAGCAGACGGCCGCCAGCAGCAGTCCCGCGGTCGCGAATGGCCGCGCGCCGAACCGGTCGGACAGCCTGCCGGAGATCGGGCCGGCGATCAGGAACCCGGCGGTCAGCGGCATCATGTAGATGCCCGCCCACAATGGGGTGACGGTGAAGTCGTAGCCGTGCAACGGCAGCCAGATCCCGGCTAGCCAGATGACCAGCATGAACTGCAGCCCGCCGCGCGCGATGGAGCCGAGCAATGACGCGGCGTTACCGGCCGCGAACGCTCTGATCCGGAACAGTTTCATCTGGAACATCGGGTCCGAGACCTTGGTCTCGACCACGCAGAAGATCACCAGCAGGACGACGCCGCCGATCAGGCCGGCATCCACCTTCGGGTTGTGCCATCCGGTCGACTGTCCCTTATAGGGCTGGATTCCGTAGGTGATGGCGACCAGTAGCACCCCCGCGCCCAGCGCGAAAAGCACGTTGCCCGCCCAGTCGATGCTGGAACGCTTGGTTATCGCGATCTCGCGCAGTGACCGGTACGCCCAGATGGTGCCGAACAGCCCGATCGGCACGTTGACCCAGAACACCGCTCGCCAGTCCCACGCCGACAGCAACCCGCCGAGCAGCAGGCCGACGAACGTGCCGGAGATACCGGCGATCTGGTTGATGCCGAGGGCCATCCCGCGCTTATTGGCGGGGAACGCGTCGGTGAGGATGGCGGCCGAGTTGGCCATCAGCATGGCGCCGCCGAACGCCTGGACGAACCGCCAGCCGATCAGCCACAGCGCCCCGTCGGCCCCTCTCATCGGATCGAGGGATAGCCCGATCGAGGCGACCGTGAAGACCACGAAGCCGAGGTTGTAGATCTTCACCCGGCCGAACATGTCGCCCAGCCTGCCCAGCGTGACCACGAGCACCGATTGGACCAGCAGGTACCCGATGATCATCCACAGCAGATAGGTGATGTTGCCCGAGGTGAGCGGATTCAGCCCGATGCCGCGGAAGATGGCGGGCATCGCGATGATCACGATCGAGGCGTCGATGGTGGCCATCGACATCGACAGTGTCGTGTTGGAGAGTGCGAGCCACTTGTAGCGACCGTCCGGCGCACCTTCGGGGGAGGATATTGGCTGGTCAGTCACCACATCGTTGCGCACGTTTGACTAATCTACTCCAGATACTTGCTCTATGGCAACTATTAGCATCGTGAAGGGTGAGAGGTTACGGCTCGAAGACATGGCCGAGTCTCTGAGGTGTTTCTGTCATTGACAGGGCACACTATGTCCATGACTGAGGGCAAGACCAGCAGACGGGCGATCCTAGGCCTGGGGATCGCCGGTGCTGGCGCGGCCGTCGCGGTAGCGGCGGACAAGCTCTTGCGGCCTGCCATCCAGATGAGCGACACCGCCGCTCGCGCGTCCGCGCCCCCGGCGGTTCGCGCTACGAAGAAGGCAGTGCCGGAGAATTCGCTGCCAGGCGACCCGAACTGGAAGATCAGGCATCTAGGGGCCCAGGCCGACGTCGAGGGGTACGCGAGTGCCGAGAGCGTGCTGCCGGGGGAGACCTTGGACCTGTTCGTCTCATCGACGTCACCGTCGGTCCAGGTTCACGCGTTCCGGCTCGGCTGGTACGCCGGTGACGGCGCCCGTGAGGTCTGGAACTCCGCGCCGGTGCGGACCGGCCAGCAGAAGGCCGCCGCCCTGACGTCGGGAACGAACACGGTCTACACCGACTGGGATCCGGTGCTGACCGTCGACACCACCGGCTGGCCGGCGGGCGCGTACCTGCTCAGGCTGGACGCCGAGTCGGGCGCGCAGCGCTACGTGCCGGTTGTCGTCAGGTCGGCCTCGACCACCGGCAAGATCGTGCTCAAGCACGCGGTGCAGACCTGGCAGGCGTACAACACCTGGGGCGGCTACGACCTGTACATCGGCCCGGGGCAGTCGTACTCGCAGCGGTCGCTCGTGGTGAGCCTGAACCGGCCGTACGACATGAACGGCGCGGACATGCTCCTCACCTACGAACGGAACCTTGTCAAACTGGCCGAGTCCCTCGGCCTGCCGCTGGCGTACGCGACCGGCTCTGACATCGCCGCCGATTCTTCGCTGCTGTCCGGCGCGAGCGCGCTGGTCTCGCCGGGGCACGACGAGTACTGGACCCCGGCCGAGCGCGCCAACGTGACGGCCGCGCGGGACGCGGGGATGAACCTGGCGTTCATGGGCGCGAACGCGCTGTTCCGCCGGACGCGGCTGTCCGACGACGGACGGCAGGTGATCTGCTACAAGACCTCGTACCTGTCCGATCCGATGTACGGGGTGAACAACGCGCTGGTCACCAGCGACTGGCGGGACGCCCCCGACCCCGACCCGGAGTCCTCGCTCATCGGCACCATCTACGAGGGTTACCCGGCGAACGCCCCGTTCGTGGTCACCTCGCCGTCCGCGTGGGTATACAACGGCACCGGGGTGCGGTCGGGGGATAGCTTCCCGAACCTGGTCGGCATCGAGTACGACCGGGTGAACCCCGCCTACCCCCTCGAGCGGCCGATCCAGGTGCTGTCCCACTCGCCGCTGACCTGCCAGGGCAAGTTCAGCTACGCGGACTCCGCCTACTACACGCACTCCGGTGGCGCCGGGGTGTACAACTGCGGAACCATGCGCTGGGTGGAGGCACTGTACGGCGACCAGCCGCACGGCATCGGCGGCAAGACCCCCGGCTTCGTCCGCCAGGTCACCACCAACATCCTGCGAGCGTTCGCCGACGGCCCAGCCGCCGCCAAGTACCCGGCCAACGACAACCTCGACACCGTCCACGAGTTCATCGGCGACCCGATCGGCAACTCGGAGTCCCTCCAGTAGCGGGCCGCGCGGCTTCCGGGCTCGAGTGATTCTGGTGAGTGTGGCACCAACCAGCCAAGAGCCTCGGTAATGCAGCACCCACCATAATCGCCGGGCGCGGCAGCCGGGCGAGACGGCGCTGATGTCCGGTTCGTGAACCCATCGGTTCAAGGAGATAGCCGGATATTCTACGGACTTTTGTTCGCTATCTCCGTTGCGAGCCGCTGCCCGAGGTCGGCCAGCAGCCGTTCGCCCTCGGCGGCCGAGGCGCCCGCCGGGTCGCCGAGCACTCCGTTGGGGCTGATCTCGCGGACGCCGTGCTCGCGCAGCAGCGGCATGAGCTCGCTGGTTGGCCGGGTGTCGCCTGCCGCCGCTTGCTCCAGCCGGACGGTGTCCGGCGCGATGGCTAGCAGCAGCGAGGTCTCGGTGCGCCCGGCGTGGGCGTCGCCGCCGGGGACGTGCGCGTGCCATGCGTAGCCCTGGCGACCCTCGTAGCGGAGTCGGCTGGTCGCGGCCTCGATCGCGGTCGCGTTGCCGCCGTGCCCATTGACCAGCAGCATCACCGGCCAGTACAGGCTGGCGTGCCTG
>JBEKHI010000392.1:0-7654 GCA_050012355.1 Streptosporangiaceae bacterium
GCCTGGTCGATGCTCGCGTGCAACGAGGTCACCAGGCTCGGGAGCGCGACGTTCACGATCGTGGTGTCGAGCAGCACCGCGAAGGTCCCGATACAGAGCACGATCAGCACGGCCCAGGGACGAGTCGGTCCTTTCATGAGACTGACCGTCGCATGGCCTAGTTAGTCTTGTCAAGAGACTTACTCGGCTTTATGCTTTTCGGCATGCGGCTGACTAGCTTGTCGGAGATGAACTGCTCGATCGCCCGGACCCTCGATGTCGTCGGCGAGTGGTGGACGCTGCTGATCGTGCGCGACGCGCTGCGCGGGACCCGGCGGTTCGAGGACTTCCTCGCCAAGACCGGCATGGCGCGCGGCGTGCTCACCGCGCGGCTGCGCAAGCTGACGTCCGCGGGGATCCTTGAGCGGGTGGCGTATAGCGAGCACCCGCCGCGTTTTGAGTACCAGCTGACTCCGAAGGGGCGAGCGCTTGGCCCCATCATCGGGGCGATGCTCGAGTGGGGCGACACCTGGGCGCCGCTGCCCTCTGGTCCGCCGGTGGTGCTGGTACATGAGTCCTGCGGCGCCGCGATGTATCCGGTCCGTGTCTGCCCGTCGTGCGGCGGCGCGATCACCGAGGGCAACGTCCGGACCGAGGCTGTGACATCATGAACTCCCGTGACCGGGTATGAAATCGAGCGAGAGCTAGCCTCGCACGGGTTGTCGCGTGTCGCGGGGGTCGACGAGGTGGGGCGCGGCGCGTGGGCCGGGCCGGTGACGGTGTGCGCGGTCGTGGTGCGCCCTGAGTTTCCCGTGCCGCCCTCGGGGCTCACGGATTCCAAGCTGCTGTCGGCTGCTAAGAGGTCGGCTGTTTCTTCCGAGCTGTTGTCGTGGGTGGAGGCATACGGGATCGGGTCTTCTTCCCACGAGGAAATCGACGCGGCCGGGATGACCGTGGCGCTGCGGCGGGCTGCTCACCGGGCGCTTTCGGCGTTGCCCTCGCCGCCCGACGCGGTGCTGCTCGACGGGTCGCACAACTACATCGGCTCGCCGTGGCAGGTGCGGTGCGAGGTGAAGGCGGACCTGCGTTCGGTTTCCGTGGCGGCCGCGTCGGTGATCGCGAAGGTCCACCGGGACTCGTTTATGGCGTCTTTGGCTGACGGCGCGCCGTGGGCGTTTGGCGAGAGCGCCGGGTACCCGTCTCCTGCTCATCAGGCGGCGTTGGCGTCTCTTGGGCCGTCGCCGTGGCACCGGCTGTCTTGGTCTTATCTGGACGATCTCCCGCAGTGGCGGCATCTGAAGGTGCGGCGTCCTGACATCGAGGGGCAACTGACTCTGCTCTGAGTTGGCCAGAATTATGGCCTATACTATAGCCATGGAAGTTCTTTCAATCGCCGAGGCCAAAGACAAGCTGTCTGCGGTGCTGAACGACGTGTCTTCGACCCATGAGCATTACACGATCACCCGGAACGGCCAGCCGGCCGCGGTACTGCTGCCAGTTGATGACCTTGAGGCATTGGAAGAAACCATCTTCTGGCTTGAGCGAGAGATCACCAGACTGCGGTCAGGTGAGCGTCCCGTAGACGGCCCGGACACCAGCGGGGACGAGATGGCGGCACTGATGGAACGACGCCGCCGCGAGGCGGGGTCCGCGTGAGCGAGCCATATGGGCTTGTAATCAAGGCTCCGGCAAGGCGGGCCCTGGAGTTCACGCTCGCGCCCTCCGTGGCCTTCGCCGCCTGGGAGTTCATCTCAGGAGCGCTGCTCGAGAATCCGCAACGCGTCGGGAAGCCGCTGGTAGCGCCGGTTCAGGGCGATTGGTCCGCGAGGCGCGGACACTACCGGATCCGCTACCAGACCGATGCGGAGAAGCGAGTAGTCACGGTCCTGGAGGTTGTGGATCGCTCTGACATCTACCACCCTGGACGCCGCTGACACGGAACCGGGGCCTCCGGGCGCGCCGATGCGACGCATGGGCTCAGAGGCTGTATGCTGTCTACGTTCCGCGATAATGCGGGGTTGGGGCTATAGCGCAGCTGGTAGCGCACCTCCATGGCATGGAGGGGGTCAGGGGTTCGAATCCCCTTAGCTCCACGCAATCCTGGAGTCTGTGAAGGCGGACGGGAGCCATCTAGTCATGCAGACTTGGCTCCCTTTCTCGTTTTCCCGGTTGAAGATCGTGTTTATGGCCGTAACGCCCGTCGAGATCACAGGCCTGAGCTGGTGTAGACCTTTCGGGCCGCGCGCTGACCAAGGCACCAATAGGGCCATGGCTCAACCCATGCGCCAGGTTTGCGCAGACCGTGGCCACGATGCCCACGCCAAGGCTCCATTGCGCCAGCCGTGGTACACGCTGGTTCCGACGGCTCGCCTCGAGCAACACCATCGACGCGACCCAGATAAGACCGTCCACCGTGAACGGCAGCAACCGCGCCGTCATACCCGACTCCCCCGTGAGAGCGCACCAGTTCGTAGGCGTGCTCGTACGAGATGATCGCGGCGACGTCCGCGACTGCAATTGACCGCGAGCGCCGTCGTGATCCTGATGAGCCGATCAGTCATCAGCACAGTTCCTCAAGGAACGACGCCACCGCCGAATCGTCATCCGTGCAGCCCATGGCCCGTAGCTCGGCGCCCATCAGGGCCGTGATCGCCTAATCGAGGTTGAATAGACGGTTGGTGCACGTCGAGGGCCGCGAACAGCGAGCCGCAGGTCTTGCGAGCGCCATGCACAGTGATCCTCGGGATCTAGGCGGCGATGATGCAGCGATCGAAGCTCCGGTTGAAATTACGCGGTTCGATCGGGGTACCGTACCGGGTGGTGAAAACCAGCCCGTTATCGCCCCAGGTACCTGCGGCATGGTTCCGGTCGGCATCCTGCCGCTTCCTGCGGATCTTCAAGGCTGTCAGGCATACGCTCGGGAGCGGAAGCGGTGCTTCGGATGATTCGGTCTTGACCTCCCGCAGCACGAGCTGATGCCGGGCACGCTGGAGCTGCTCCCCCACGTAGAGTTCACCGGATTCCAGGTCGATCTGGTCCCAGGCGAGGCCGAGGACGAGCACTAGGACGAAAGCGGCGTGCAGTGTCTCGCCTCAATGCCAGGCTGATTCCAGGAACCAGCGGGCGTCATCGACAGTCCATGATTTGCGTTTGCGGCTTTTCTTCACAACGCGTTTCGGAGTGAGGCCTTTGGCTGCGGCCGGATTCCGGCTGATGGTCTCATCTTCGATGGCGCAGCCGAGTGCAGCACGAAGCGCGTCTCACGCGCCTATGCATGTTGAAACTTACAGGATGTCGCCGCGGCATTTGCCGATGGCACAGCACCGGCGTTTCGTTTCCGGCCGGGCTGCGTCTTTTCCCTCGGCACAGCACTGACAGGTGACGGCGAGGCCGCGCCGGATTTGACGCGGGGACCCATCGCGGCGACTCCCATCGGGCTGATACCGGCGGCCCGAGAAGCCGCCCGATCGCGGGCAAGCGTAGGAGCCGTCACTCGTGTAGAATCCACCGCTCCGTCGCACACAGACTGACCGTCTGTCTGTGCCATCGGCATTTCAGAACAGGCTGCTGCCGTCAATGGGCTCTTGAAGGTCGCGGCTGATTGCTAACGCTTTAATCCTCAGCCTAGAACGTTCACACCTGAAGCGTCGGATTCGGGTTCGGTGTACCGCGAAGTGTAGGGTCTGTAGCTATCACCGCGGAAGGCATGGACTCTATGGCTCCATCTTCCTTGCGTACAACGGTCACGCCACCGATGGTTTCATATGACTTATCGCCATCTACGAGGAACTCTTTCGCACCGATAGCGAAGACATAGAACTCATCGGTCTCCGTGATGGTCCGATCATCGAGACAGAATGTTCCGTGGCTCCAGTTGGGTTCGAAACGTGCTCGCACGGCATCCCGTGCTTCTTCGTACGTTACTGGCACTCGTGCTGCCCTTTCATTATTAGCTATCGTCCATCTCAACATAGTTCTTTATCTCGTGCTGCTCTGGGGTGGGAAGGTCGTCGGTCCTGATGTACGCCGTATCGCCCCCCACATTGAAGTAGCGTGAGGCATCGCTCTGCGGAGGAGTGGGCTGGCCGTCTACGTAGCGGACCTCGCCGCCTACGTTTTCGACATTGAAGACATGCGCGCCCCTCAGCGGATAATTCCAGCTAATTCTCACTATCCCGCGCGACCCTGGATCCTCGAATGCCTTATCGATCTCCTGCTTCGTGGCGGTCGTAAAGTTACGGCCCCACGGCTTCTCGATCGCAGCAGCGGTACGTCCGCCTAGCCCGCCTTCGTCTGACCGAAGTTCCTTCTCCAGTGGGCCCGCCTGCGCGTCGAAGCCGCGTCGACGAAGCTCATATGCCTGCACGACACCCGTGCAGTTCTCTCCGTAAGCAGACTTGCCTTGCTCCCACCGCGGGTTCACCTTCTCGAGAGCCCGATCGATTTCCTTGTCGATCTTAGCCTTGATCTCCTCCGTCGTCTCGGAGGTATCGGGATGCGGAACATCGGGTGCTCCCCGCGCCGCAAGGTCGTCGGAAGTGCGGTTTTCACTGGCAGTGCTCGCGTCCTGGGACGCATCAGCAATGTCCGGTGTCCGGCCCGTATCAGTGTCACCCCAAGTTTGTTCCCGTGCTTCTTGCCGGGTGGGGAGTCCTTCTTCCTGACGGGTCAGGAGTTCGTTTTCCTCGGCGATCCGCGCCTTCATGCTGGCGTCGTACTTGCTGTAGTCGCCGCCTTCGAGTACGGCCTCGCGCCGGGGGAGGTCATTGTTGTCGGCTGACGTGAGCTCGTCGTTCTGATAACTGATAGTGTCCGCGGCGGATTCGGGTGCACGGAAAGCATGTCCGTTCGCTGTGGTCGGGGATGCGCCGTCCGGCTCTTTGGCTTGGCTTTGTTCCCTGGTCTCCGCAGGGCCAGAGTGCTGGTCGTATTCCGGGCTGGGGTCCTCGTCTGCGCGTGTCTCAGGCGCCAGTTCCCCGTGCCGCACCTCGCCTGTTCGTGGCCCCGCCTCCCGGTCTTTCGGTACCTCGGCTTGGCCTTCCGTACCAGGATGAGCAAGGTCCCGGCCATCGGGTACCTCGCTGGAGACGGTTCCACCGTCCGCTGCGACGAACTGCCGGCCGGTGTCCTCGTGTGACGGAGGGCTGGCCTGGTCTCGTTTTACGCCTTCATGGCGTGAGGTCGCCTCCGCATCCGATCTAGGCGCATGCTCTTGACCGGACCAGGTTTCCCCGCGATCCTCACCGCGACCACGCGGCGCATCATGGCCCGGTCGTGAGGATGGTTCCTTCGATGCCTCATGGTCGCTCCGTCGGGCTGGCGTCTCGGTGGCCCGGGTAGGCGACCCAGCGTGCGAGTCCTCCTGAGTCCGCGTCGGGGCCGGCTGCTCCCGCCCGGGGGCATCGCGTTCAGGGTTCGCTGGCCTGTCGTTGGTGGCGCGATCGTCGGCGCGGTGCTCTGCTGGGCTGTCCCGCTTCCCGGCCGAGGCCGTCTCCCGTGAGCGAGCGGGCTCGTCGCGAATGGCCCGGCCGTATTCACCACGAGTCCGGGTTTCAGCAGGAGGCTGATCGAGGCGCTCAGCCTGCGGCGGCCGCGTGCGCTCTGGGTGGTCGGGACGGGTGTCGCCAGTACTGCTGTTGTTATCAAGGCTCACGGCTCCCCCTGCGGGGCGGCTGCCGGAACTGGTCGATCGGCCAGCGGGCACCGGGAAAGCCACCTAGCGCCTCAACGAACCACTCGTCCCAGCCAGGATCGTGGCGCCGGGCACCGATGGCCTGCTCGACAGCCGACGGTGTGCGGGTACCCCAGGTCAGGATGGCAACCTGGTGCTGATCACGGCGCGCGGTCTCGTCCCAGGCCCGGACAGCCTGCAACTGCTCAGCGCACGTGGCACCAGGGATCACCCGGCCGTAGAAGGCTTCCCAGCCCGGTGTGCCGGGGTGGCGGCCGGCGCCAGGGTGGTCACGGTCATAGTCGCGCAGGTGATCGGCGAGGACACTCCACCGGTAGGCCGGGGCGAGCCACTCCGGTTCGTCCACATCGCACGGCGGACCGGAGATCTCGAGGACTGCGCGCATCGCGGCAGCCACATGTGCCAGGAGAGCGGGGGCGCTGACCCGGGTGGCGAACGCAGGGATCCGGGCGCTCACGGCAGCATCGGCTGCGTGAGCGAGCGCGCAGTCCCGCTGCCGGGTATCCAGAGTATCGAGGACGGTCAGGAATTCCCGCGACGGCGACGGCAGCCGCCAGCCGGTCAGGTGGCCGACGACGAGCAGTTCGGCCCACAAGCTGATCCGCCGGTCACGTTCAAAAGCAAGCTGGGCCGCGCGAGCTTGCCGCAGTGTGCACGGAGCTTGGGCGCATTCCGGTGGGCAGGCCGGGCTGCGCGAACCGATCAGCGCCGTGGGTGACGCTGGCGCGCATGGCTGGGTGATCTCTCGTGCGGTGCCGTCCGGCATCCGCGCCAGCAGCGGGTAGTCCATGCCGTCGGTGTGTACCGCCGCCTCGCCCGGCGGCAGTGTCACCAGGTACCGCGACTGCTCGTCACGCAGGTTCATGGTGGCGCCGACAACAGCTCGGTCGTCCGCAGCCGGGAGCCGGTGGCAGATCTTCACCGCGGTGTTCTTGACGACGTCCACCACCAGCTTGGACGGGATCTGCTCGGCGACGATCAGCCCTTCGCCGTAGGCGCGGATTTCCGCGAGCAGGTCCGCGAACATTTCCACCGCGTGCGCGGCTGGTCCGCTGCCGGTGCCCGGCGGGGGCTGGCGCAGCAGCCTGTGCGCTTCCTCCACCACGGTCACGTGCCGCAGCGACACCGGCCCGGGCGCCTGCGACCGGTGCCGGGCGCGCAGATGCTCAGCGAGCCGGATCAGCACCGCCCCGGTCAGGAACGCCTTGTCCCGGTCATCCCCGCAGTCCTCGATCTCCAGCACCACATTCGCATCCAGCAGCTTCCCGAAATCAAGCTGGCAGGCGCCGTCAAGGAACCGGCCCGCAGTGCCGAGCCGCAGCGACCCGAGCCGCACCCGAACGAAACCGCGGACGTTGTCGGTGACCTCCCGCCCGTACCCGGTCTCCTCCACGATCACCGCCGCCGCGGCCTGCAACTCCGCCAGCCCCGGATACGACGGCTGCACATCCGGATTGGCGGGCTGGCCAGTGACCAGATCCCACCCGGCATCTTCATAGCAGCGAGTCAGCGCCGCGGACAGTACTTGCGGGAAGGGCTCGTCGGCGTCGAACGCGGCCAGGAACAGCGCGCGCAGCAAGTCGGCGTGGGCTTGCAGCGGAAACCCCGCAGCAGGCTCAAGCGGGTTGGTCCCCGCCGACGGCATATCCAGCTCACCAGGACGGATCGTCACCACCGCCGTCTCGGGGAGCCGGGTGGCCATCAGCCGGTACTCCGCTTTCGCCGGCTCGATCACCAGCCACGGCACCCCGGCACGGGTGGCGGATTCGAGCAGGTGGCGGATGGTCTGGGACTTACCCGACCCGGTGGCGCCGCAGACGAACACGTGCCGGTTCACCGATCCCGCCGGAACCGACAGCGCCCCGGAGGGAACTTTGTTCCAGTCCAGGATCTCCCCCAGCGGGAATCCGGAGGCCGATGTCTCGGGGGTGAGGTCAAACTGCGGCTGTAGCACCATCCGTATCCCCGGTACCTCCCGGACCG
>JBEKHI010000393.1:0-7628 GCA_050012355.1 Streptosporangiaceae bacterium
AGGTCGGGTGCTGCTGGTGGTACTGGTGGTGCTCATGGGCGTGGTAAAGCCGTCGGCCTGGGTGTGCCGTTGCTGGGCGGTGCGGCGCTGCCCGCACTCTTTTCTGGTCAGCGTCGCACCGCTCAGAATCGGTCCGCTGCCGCGCACCGGCCGGGGGAGGGACTTTCCGGTCAGAATCTGGGTAATGCAGCACCCGCCAGCAACGGGCCACCAGCCAGGAGATCACGCCAGCAACACTTGCACCATTAGCACCACGACCATCAGCAGTACACGCCTCGGGCCGCGAGCGCGGCAGCAGACCTGGGCCCACCACTACCTCGCCGCCCCCGCCACTTTCACGCCACCGCGACCGTCTCCCCGGGATGAGCCAGGCTTTCATGGTTGGCGCGGCACCAACCATGATCACGGCGAGGCTCAGTGCGCGGCCTCGGCCCACGAACGGCCGGTGCCGGTGGAGACCTCCAGCGGCACCCGCAAGTCAGCCGCACCGCGCATGGCCGAGGTGACTAGGGGCTTGACCTCTTCAAGCTCCCCGGGCGCCACCTCGAAGATCAGCTCGTCGTGCACCTGCAGCAGCATCCGGGACCGTAGACCGGCCCCGGCGAGCGCCTTGTCGACGGCCAGCATCGCGACCTTGATGATGTCGGCGGCCGAGCCCTGGATGGGGGCGTTGAGCGCCATCCGCTCCGCCATCTCCCGGCGCTGGCGGTTATCGGAGACCAGGTCCGGCAGGTAACGGCGGCGGCCGAGGATGGTGGACGTGTACCCATCGATCCTGGCCTGGGCGACAACGGACTGCAGGTAGTCCCGGACGCCGCCGAACTCCTTGAAGTACTCTTCCATCAGGCCGCGGGCCTCCTCGGTACTGATCCGCAGCTGCTGAGACAGCCCGAACGCGGACAGCCCGTATGCAAGCCCGTAGTTCATCGCCTTGATCTTGGCCCGCATCTCCTGGCTGACCTCCTCGGCGGGCACGCCGAAGACACGAGATGCCGTCGTGGCGTGGAAGTCATGCCCGGACTCGAACGCCGAGATGAGTGCCTCGTCCTGCGAGAGGTCCGCCATGATGCGCAGCTCGATCTGGCTGTAGTCGGCGGTCAGCAGGCACTCGTACCCGGCACCGACCACGAATCCCTCCCTGATCCGGCGGCCGGTCTCGGTCCTGATCGGGATGTTCTGCAGGTTCGGGTCGGTCGATGACAGCCGGCCGGTGGCGGCCACCGTCTGGTTGAACGTGGTGTGGATCCGGCCGTCCTCGCCGGCCATCGGGATCAGCGAGTCCACGATGGACTTGAGCTTGGACACGTCCCGGTGGTGCAGCAGGTGCTCAAGCACTGGATGCTCGGTGGACGCCAGCAGGCTCGTCAGCGCCTCGGAGTCCGTCGTGTACCCGGTCTTAATCCGCTTGGTCTTCGGCAGGCTAAGTTCGGTGAACAGCACCTCCTGCAGCTGCTTGGGCGAGCCGAGGTTGAACTCGTGCCCGACCACCGCGTACGCGGACTGCTCAGCGTGCTTCACCTCGCCGTACAGGGTCGCTGACATGCCGGAGAAGTGTTCCACGTCGGCGGCGATACCGATCCGCTCCATCTGGGCCAGCACGCCGGTGAGCGGCAGCTCCAGCTCGTGCAGCAGCTTGTCGGCGCCGCGCTCCGTCAGGTCTTTGTCCAGCGCCTCCGCTAGGTCGAGGGTTCCGCGAGCCCGCAGCGCCAGGTCGACGGCGGCCTCCTTCTCCCCCGACCCGTCCAGCGTGAGCTGACCGTCGGCGGTGGCCGAGTCCCGCAGTTCTTTGCCCAGATAGCGCAGCGCAAGGTCAGCGAGGTCGAAGGTCCGCTGACCGGGCAGCGCCAGGTACGCCGCGAGCGCGGTGTCGCTGGTCAGCCCCTGCACCGGAAAGCCACGGGCCGCGAACGCGTGCAGCGGGCCCTTCGCGTCGTGCATCGCCTTCGGACAGGCCGGGTCGGCGAGCCACCTGGCCAGCGCCGCCTCGTCGTCTGGGGTCAGCGTCTCAGGGTCGGTGTACGCGGCGGCCCCGTCGGGTGCCGCGAGCGCCAGCCCGGTGAGGTTGCCGGTGCCGCGGCCCCAGGTGCCGGTGACCGCTATCCCCCATCGCTGCGCGGAAGAATGCTCAGCCAGCCATTCGGCGAGCTCGTCCGCGTCGAGCACCGAAGTCTCAACCTCGAACACACCCGTGACCTCGGGCTCGGCTGAGTGCGTCGCCGACACGCCGTTGATCCCGTCGGGCAGCGTCTGATAGAGACGGTCCCGCAGCACGCGGAACTGCAGCGTGTCAAACAGCTGGTGGATCGTCTCCCGATCCCACGGCTGCGGCTTCAGGTCATGCGGGCCGGCTTCCAGCGGGACGTCGCAGAGCAACTCGGTGAGCTGCCGGTTGCGCAACACGTTGCCCAGGTGCTCGCGCAGCGCGTCGCCCGCCTTGCCCTTGACCTTGTCCACGTTGTCGACCAGGTTGTTCAGCGAGCCGAACTCGGTGATCCACTTGGTCGCGGTCTTCTCCCCCACGCCGGGGATACCGGGCAGGTTGTCGCTTGGGTCGCCGCGGACCGCGGCGAAGTCGGGGTACTGCTGCGGGGTAAGGCCGTACTTCTCGAACACCGCCTCGGGCGTGTAACGCCGCAGGTCGGAGACGCCGCGACCGGTCATCAGCACGGTGACGTCGGAGTTGACCAGCTGCAGCGAGTCACGGTCGCCAGTGACGATGAGGGTCTGCATGCCCTCGCCGGTGGCCTGAGTCGCGAGCGTCGCGATCACGTCGTCGGCCTCGAATCCTGGCTTGGAGAGCCGGCAGACGCCGAGCGCGTCGAGCACCTCGAAGATCAGGCTGAGCTGACTGCGGAAGTCCTCGGGGGTCTCTCGCCGATTGGCCTTGTACTCGACGTACTGCTCGTGCCGGAAGGTCGGCTCGCTGCGGTCGAACGCCACCGCGACGTGCGTGGGTTTCTCGTCCCTGAGCACGTTGATCAGCATCGCGGTGAACCCGTAGACGGCATTCGTCGGCTGACCGGTGGTGGTGGAGAAGTTCTCCAAGGGAAGAGCGAAAAACGCCCGGTACGCCAGGGAATGCCCGTCGAGCAGCAGCAGCTTGTCCGTCACCTTCCCGATCCTACGGCGAGTGGGGCTGGCATGGCCGGTCCGCCACGTTTCCGAGGGTTGGATCGTCGGCTACGGGCTGCTCAGCCAGTTCCTGGGCACCGGAACCCGCACCGCCCGCCAGGTCGGCCCGCACCTGGCAGCCCACGGCGTCTTATACTCGCCTGCGGCGGACACCATCGCATTAGGCCCGAAGCCTGCCCGACAGCCAGTCGCCGGCCCAAGCGACAGGAGTAGTACGGTAATTCGTTCGCATCAGGAAGTATCTCGTCAAGCAATCTATTATATGACGAGAAGAGTTCCCGCAACAATTCCTTCCGCTCCCCTGCCAAGCGATCCAAGCGCTCCGGGTCGTCGGTACTTATCCTGGCGACTACGTTATCCAGCAAAGGTAGCGGAAAGGGTTTCACCCCACGTCTCTTATACTCCTCCAACAGCATCTCTCGGATCTCTTGCTCAGTTTTCCCAGCAGTTGCACGCTTTACCGCGAGCTCGGATCGTTGCCTATTTATCCGCGTTCGCCTCTCCTTCCAGACGTCCCGGCCAAGCTGGATAGCAAATTCCCACCGGGAAGCCTTAACGGGCAGATTTCGCCTTTGTTTTAGATAAGTCGAATCGGTTTGGATTTTTTCGCGCCATCGGGCCATACCAGGACAGATGCATGATTCCCAGGAAGCTATATCACGGCCAAAAACGGGACATGAAGCGTGGCAGTCGCAGTGACAGGCCAGCGGTCGCTGCTCGCCCTGCAACCCATAGACGTGGCGGCAATCCTCGTGACTGCCCGCTAGACATTCTCCGGTGAGAAACACCTCGCGCCAGCTATGCGCCATCGAACCTCACTAGCTGTTATTAGAGTGTGGATATACCCAAGCCCAATCGGGCAGCCATGGGCCGTGATGCCAGCCAAACCACCACCACCATAGGCGGTAGTACCACACTCTAATATGTACCCCGATATGAGCTGGCTCATTCGTTGATCTTTTCAAGTCGTATTGAATCCACGCCCTGGCAGCGGCGAGCCCGACGATGCCGAAGTAACAGAGCAGCGATATCGCGTCGCCGACGACCGGGATAACTTCACCAAGTTCACTGCAGGCCACACCTGTCTCAATCGCTTCTGACAGCAGATGGATTACGTGTTCCGTCGATGAAGCATCCATGTACCAAGTGCATGTCCGCGTGTATTTTCCAGCGAAGCATTGCAGCGCGATCCACAGCCCGTCGGGGTCGGTCGCGCTGACCGGGTTGCCATCCGCATATTCGTAGGCCTGGCCAGTCTGAATGACCAGAGGATCGACCGATGAAAACTGACCGGTGCTGGAGTCGTAGTAGCGGTTAATGTTGTAGGTGAGCCCGGTTACGTCCGTGTAGTACCCGGCATAGCCGTACGGGGTAGTCGCGGTGAGGCCATCAGCGGTTTCGGGGTTCCCCCAAACGTCGTAGGCGCAGGTTCCGGTGAGGGTTCCGCTGGCGTTGACGGTGCCACGGACTGAGCCGAGGGAGTCGGTTACCAGGTAAGTGACAGTACCCGTGGAGAGATTGACTTGCTCCGCTGGTGCGGTGCCGGTGGCGTAGATGTAGGCGTTGGCGGAGTCTGTCAGGAGCTGAGGGTCTTCTGACAGCGTGTTCCAGGTGTAGTCCTGGGTACCGCCGGAGCTGGTGACGGAGGTGGCGCGCAGGCCGTCACCGTCGTAAGTGGCGCTGGTCATGTCCCCGGAGCTGTCATCGTAGCTCGTGAGTTCACCGGCGCCATTCCAGGTAGCGGACGCGGTGGTGGTGCCGCCCCGGGTTTCGGCGGTGCGCTCGCCGTCGGCGTTGTAGGTGTAATCGGTCACAGTGCCCGACGATGAGGTGGAGGATGTCAGCTCGCCATCGTCGTCGTAGGTGCCGGTCGCGCCCTCGGGGAGCTCGGTGAGGTTGCCGGACTCATCGAAGCTGTAGTCGGTCGTCGCGCTGCTGGTGGCTTCGGACGCGACCTGGCTCTGGGAGTCATAGGTGTAAGTCTTGGAGGTTCCCGCGGTGGTCGGGGAGTCGGTCTCGGTGAGGGTGTCGCCGTCGGGGGCGTCAGCGTAGGTGAAGGACTGCAGGGTGGTGCCGGAGGAGTTCGCCAGGGTGATGGACTCGGCCGCGCCGGTGCTGTCGTAGCTGGTGGTGATCGTATCCCCAGACGAGCCGAGGGTCTCGGAGGTTGTGTTGCCGTCGGCGTTGTCGGTGATGGCGATCTTGCTGCCGGTGAAATCAGTGGCAGAGGTCATCTGGTCGGCGTGGTCGTAGCCGTAGGTCACGGTGTCAGTGGTGGCCCAGGTGGCGGTGGACGGGATGGGGTAGGTGATCCCGGTGATGTCCTCGTCCAGGTCATATGTGTAGCTGACGGTCGCGTCGTTGCCATTGGTGGTTGAGGTCAGCTCGCCGAATGGGTCGTAGGTGTAGCTCGACGAGCCGCTGGCGTCGGTCATGGCGGTCTTGTTGCCGTCCGGATCGTAGCTGTAGGTCACCTCATGGGCCGACGAGCCGGAGTATGTGACAGTGGCCTTCTTTCCGGCCGGGGTGTAGGTGTAAATGGTGGTGATGCCGTCGGGGTCGGTGGTGGTGAGCTCGTTCCCGGCGTCGTCGTAGGTGGTAGTGGTGGTGGCGCCGTCAGGTGCGGCGGTGGTTGCGGGGGTGGTGGTGGAGACCAGTTCGCCGGTGGAGTCGTAGGCGTAGGTGGTCTGGTAATCGGCCTCCGTCGGATAGTCGGTGGCGTTGACGGTCCACGGGTACGAGGTCTGGCAGTCAGCGAGGCCACCAGTGTTGCCGTCGCCGTAGACGACCGCGGTCTTGTCGCCGCTCGGGTCGTAGCAGTACGCCGTCGTGGCCGCGGTACTGGTGCCGTACCCGGTGGTCTCCGACACCAGGTTCCCGTCAGCATCGTAGGTGTCATACGTGACGTCATCCGAGGCGCCGGAGGAGTCGCTGGCTGGCGGGGCGGTCGTCTCTTGGAGGTTCCTGGCGGCGTCGTAGGTGTAGCTGGTGGTCTCGTACCCGGATTGGCCGGCAGGCGCCGGGACGGTCTCGGCGGTCTTGTCCCCGTCGGCGTCATAGGTGTAGGTCGTGGCATCCGACGCCAGCCGGTCGCCATAATCCGCCGGGTAGCTGACCGGGCACGACGATGCGGTGAGACTATCCGCCGCGACACCGACGGCGGGGACCGTTTCCACGCTGTTGCCATCGCCGTCGTAGCAGGTCAGGGTGGAATCGCCGTCGGGGTTGGTGACCAGGGTAGCCTGGTCGTCAGCGTTGTAGACCGTGGTGGTGGTGTACCCGCGGGCATCCTCAACGGCGGTCTGGTTGCCGTCGGAGTCGTAGCCGTAAGTCGTGGTCCGGGCGGTGACGGTCGCTCCGCTGCCGTCGCCTTCGGTGACCGAAGTCTTCTCACCGTCGGCGTTGTAGACGGTCGTGGTGGTGTAATTCCCAGCGTTCGCACCAGACTCGTTGCCGTCCGGCGACACCTTCGCGGTCTGCTCGCCGTCTGCATCGTAGGTGTAAGTGGTATTGGCGTTCACCGACCCTGTCGCGTCAAGGACCGAAAAGAGGATCGGGTCACCGTAGGTGTCGTACTCCACCTGGGAGACCACGCCGTCGGGGTTGACCATCGCGCACGGCAGCGATTGTGAGGGCGGGGTGTAGGTGCAGCTGATCGTGGTGCTATCGAGGGTGACTGTGTTGCCCTTGTAAAGGGTGTAAGACACCTGCTGGTAGGAAGCCGTCGAAGAGCCCGGAGCATACACCGCGGTGTCGGTGTAAAGCTCGTTACCATCCGTGTCATACAGGGTGTACGTTACCCCCGATGGCGGAGCTGTCGTCGGCACGGTGATCGCCTCACCAGGAGCCACCACAGCCGGGCCGGTCTCGCTCGAGGAGCACGCCGTGGCTGCTTCAGCGGTTCCATCGCAGCTGTCCTGATTCAGCGAAGTGAATTCGCTGGTAGTTGTGCCCCCGTCAGGATCAGTGGTGGATGTCACGCCTCCGGCGGAGTTGTAGGCGTAACTGGTCCCGTCGCCGTCGCCGTTCCAGGTAGCGGAGTCCAGGAGAGTGCCGCTGGTCAGGTTCGGGTCGTAGTCGTCCTCGGACTTCAGCGTCGAATCGTCCCACTTGGACTCGGCGACCAGGGCGCCCTGGGAGTAGTCATAGGCGGTGCTGTACCCGTCTGGGTCGCCGACCCAGACCACGCCGTCGCCGGTGGCGGTGTCCAGGTCCGCGTAGTCGAACGTCGTCTCGTAACCCATCGGGCCGGTCTGGGTAAGCACCCGGCCGTAATCATCGTAGGTGTTCGTCGTCACCCCGCCGGCCGGCTTGGTGATCGTCAGCAGGTCGTTCGCCAGCATCGCGCTGGCGGTCGAGCCTTCGCCGTAGGTGTACTTCGTCTCCCGGCTGAGCGGGTCGGTGACCGAGGTCAGGTCATCCGAGGAGTTGTACCCGTATGTCCAGGTGCGGCCCATCGGGTCGGTGACGGAGGTGACCAGGCCGTCGGTCATCGC
>JBEKHI010000394.1:0-7595 GCA_050012355.1 Streptosporangiaceae bacterium
GTACTTTGCTGACCTCCGAGAGAATTTTGTGAGCGAGCTCGTCCGCGCCGACGGCCTAGACCCGATCGTCCACGTCGCCGACGACCAGGAGTACTCCGCGCCAAGCTCACTGAAGAGGTCGACGAGTTCCTCACCTCGGACGACGACTCGAAGAACTAGCCGACATCCTCGAAGTCCTGCATGCCCTGGCCGAGCAACGTGGCGGCTTCGCCCAGCGAATCATCTGATCAGGCAACCGCGACCAAGGCATGCCATCCTGATCTCATGGGTCGCTTCGCCGCGGTTGACGTCTACTACCCATCCGACGGCGACGCCCGCGCAGCTCTCGTCCTAGCCAAAGACGCGACCTTCAGCACCGTCGAATCCACAGCGACAGCATCCGGGCCGGTAGCGGCCGAATACCAGTCTGGCGAGTTTTACCGCCGCGAACTCCCCGCCCTTCGCCCGCTGCTAGCGAGCATCACAGAAATCGAACTCCTCATCGTCGACGGTTACGTCGACCTAGACCCCGACGGCCGTCCCGGCCTCGGCGCCTACGTGCACGATGAGTTCGGCATGCCAGTCATCGGCGTGGCCAAGTCACTCTTCCGGACCGCTACTCATGCGATCCCCGTGCTACGGGGAACATCGAACCGACCGCTATTCGTCACCGCAGCTGGCGTCCCGCTCCCCGACGCCGCGCAACTCGTCCTTCAGATGAACGGCGATTACCGCATACCCGAGGCGCTCCGCCTAGTCGACGCGCTCACCCGCACGCCGACCGTGGAACCCGATGAGCCAGCTCCGTTACCCAGGCGACGGAACGAACCATAGCAAGGCATACGATCTTGGCATGCTTATACAAGATCGGGAGCGACTGCTTCGTCTCGAGCGCAAGGTGGACTACCTGTTCCAGCAGCTCGGCATCAGCCCAGACGCCGCCCTCGGAACGGCCGCCGACCCCACAGCAGGTGTCACGACGGCACCGGCCTCAGGCCCCGAGTTGCCATCCTCGTTTTACGACGCACTGCGCCGCGGCGGCGGTGGCAACATCGTGGAGGCGGTGAAGATCTACCGCGACTCGACCGGTGTCGGGCTGGCGGACGCCAAGAAGGCAGTCGAGGCCATCGCGCGCGCAAACGGCTAGGTGACCAGCGATGGAGCTGCGCGTCGAGCTGTTCGTGGCCGACCTTGATGTCTTCGTCGACTTCTACACCCGGGTGCTGGGCTTCGAAATCGTAGATGACCGGCGGCACGCGGAACAGCCATACGTCGCGGTGCGCCGTGGCCGTGCGCGAATCGGTGCCGTACGCCGGTGGGCTCCCGTGGACCGGTCAGCCCGCGGGCTTCCTACCGGGACGGAGCTCGTCCTGGAAACCGACGACGTGACCGCCGAGCGAGACCGGGTCATCGCGGCTGGCTGGTCGCTGGATGAGGACCTCACCGAGCGCCCCTGGGGTCTCACTGACTTCCGGCTATACGACCCCGACGGTTACTACCTACGCATGACGGCCAAGCCCCCGTCGTGATCTACCATCCACGCTAGCCGCCGGCGAAGTCGCGCACGGCAGTAGCTACAGACAACCGCCGAGGGCGGTGACCGTTCCGTGTGCATGACGCCGTTCGGCGTCATCCTCGGCTGCGCCAAGGAAGCTCGCGTACATGGCCGGACCCACAGCAGCGATATCGCGGAACTGGTCGTTGATCAGACGGTTCAGCTGTCCGCGCACGTCGACGGCTAGGTCCCCGGCAAACCGCGGACTGGCTGCTATCCGCCCGGCGACCTCGTCGGGTCCGAGGCATCGAGCGGTTCGCTCTCGTCCGAACCAGCCGGGTTGGCTCCGGTCGCTCCCTTGCCACGCGAGCTGCCCGTAGCCGGTTCTAGTTCGGCTTGATGGCATCGGCGAACGCGTCCGGGATTCGGTTGAGACCGTCGTTATCGAGTGGCACGAGCGCCACGCTGCCGGATAGCAGCAGGACCGTACGGAGGTTCGATCCAGCTGCTCCTTTAAGGGCCGGCAGAATCTCCGGGAGAGCTAGGCCCGCCGCGATGAGGAGGAGCCCTGTCGCGGCATGCGGCGCATACCGTCGCAGCAGTCCGCTGCGCTTGGCCGGCGGCTGTTGCGCGCGCATCGCATCCCATTCGCTAGCCGTGGCGTGCAGGAGGAGCTCAAGCAGTTCGCTGCGAATAGCGTCCCGGGCCTGAGTGTCCGACAGGAGCAGTCGGCGTTTACATTCCCGGATCCGCGTGCCGATCAGCTGCCCATGCTCCCGCAGCCATGTCTTGGTGCTGTCATCACGTGCACGTTTCGACAGCAACCGTGGAAGGTCGCGCTCAGCTATCCGGGCGACCTGCTCAAGCCGCTCCGCTACCTGGTCGCGAGCTCGACCGTCGTGCAGCCACCGGGAATCGTGTGCTATCTGGTGCGTGCACCGCAGCAGCCCGATCACCAGCCGTGCGCGCGGGTCAACTGTCCGGGTGAGCCGCCAGGCACACCCATAGGCGACGATGATCATGGGCAAGAAGGCGACGTAGATCACAGCCGGCGTCACGCAGAAAGCGGTGAAGGCACGCGAGGCCGCCGGGGCGACCGAGGCATGCGGAAACTCGAGTGCGACGCCGAAGGCAGCGAGTGCCGCCACCAGGGCAAAGTGGAGCAGTGCCTGTCCCCGGGGCGCCGCGATCAGGAGCGTCACGACTCCCGCCACCGCGCCGACCGCCGTGGCCGTGGCGATATAAGCGATGTCGCGGTGACCCGGGTCGGGGACGACGAAAGGGACCGCCGCGGTGAGCAGGACCACTGTCGGAATGCTGAACCACATAGCGGCCCGCTGAAGCGAATCTCTGGTCAGGCTAGACACGCTGAGCTGGAGCGCCGCTGAGCGAATCGCTGAGCGCAGTCTGGCTAGCCTGTCGGTCGGCACCAGCGCCTGCGCCCACGAATTCGCCAGGACCTCATCCTGCATGCGTGCGTAGTGATCAGCGAGCCGCCGGCCGGCTCTCGCCAACCTGGGCGAAGGCATACGCCGGCCGTGTCGCCTGGCGACGACGTAATAACCCATGTAAGGCTGCGGTGGCCCGGCAGAACGCGGGCAATTCCAGCAGCGCCAGCGACTCCAGGCCGGCTATGCCGCCGAGGCTCTGAGCTGTCGCGTCATAGAAGATCAGGCACAGGTCGGTCGCCATCAGTGGCAGGCACCTGTCCAGTCCATTGGCGCGTGCTGTTTCTCCCGAGGTGACCAGGAGTACACCTGCCGACTGGTCGTCCAGCGCCACGACCCCTTCGAGCGATCCATGCAGGGTTACGACCTCGGCGCCGCGGAACATCCTTGAGTGCCCGAGCCATGCGCGCGTGAGGTTCGGATACTCGGTGTAGATGCGGCTGACGCGGGCGCGGTTTTCGGGCATCAACAGGCAGACATACGAAGCGCGGGCCGGAGCCAGCGACCGCATTTCGGGTACCGGCCCACCGCCGGCCGCCGTTTCGGCAACCATGTCGTAACCGGTCAGGCCGACATCGGCGACGCCCAGGGCGACGAGCGTGGCTACGTCCGTGCCCCGGCAGTAGACCAGCTGCGATCCACCGGGAAGCGATTCGAGCAGCCTCCTGCCTCGCGGGGCGGCCTGCTGGCTGAGCAGCCTGCCCAGCGCCACCGACGTCACCGAGTACAGCCGGCTGGTCGGCGACGGTACCGCTATTCGCATAGGCATGGGTGCCTCACGGCCTGATCCGCTTCGCGATTTCACCTACTGCGACAACCTCGCTGACGAGTGCCCGTACCGCATTCTCCGCTGGCGGTTCGGAGAGCAGCACTGTCTTCCCGAGCGCGCGAGCGTATCCGATCTCGATGCAAACGCTGCGCCCTGTGTACCCGTCCTGATCGATCACATAGATAGCATCAGACTTGTCTATCTTGCGGAGGAATTCACGAGTGATCTTGATTTTGTCGTTTTCGGTCACTTCGACGAATTCCTCGTTGAAGTCGAACCGGGGCGTATAGACCGTGATACCTTCGCTCGTCATTTCTTTGGCCAGCGCCTGGGCCGTCTCGTAAAACTTGGAGCTGCTGCAGATCGTCAGCGTATCGATCCCTGTCAGGTCGATCATCTATATGCCTCCCTCGCGTGATGGTGAAGTTTCCCCAGCAGGATAAAGGGGCGTCGCTTCGCACCCTGGTATTTGAACCACTCGATTCTGGCGCCTGCGGCCCTCACCAGAACAGCGTGCGGCAGCACCATTCCTACTACGTCCCAGCTGTCCTCCGCAGGACGATAGGGAGCTTCCTGCCGACTGATCTTCCGGTACTCAGACAGGATGAGTTCCGCGACAGTGTGCGGATCGGGCGCTTCCTGCGCTATCTGATCTGTGAGTTTTCCTTCCAGATACTGGCGGAAACGGGGCATCTCCCGACGGCAGTCCTCAATCGCCTCCAGCGGCAGCTCGCTGAGCGGGCCGAACGAGCAGTGCCCGACAATCTCGCTGACCACCGCCTCTGCGGCGTCCACCGGTGCGGTGGCCTGCCGCACCTGACTGATCAGGGGAGACCGGTCCGGCGTCCCGCCGACGATCCCCTGCGCTCCCAGGTGACCAGCCATCCGCAGCGTGGTAACAGAGTGCCGCAGCTGCACGACCTCACTGACACCTTCCCGCAGCCGGACCCCGCCGTAAGGCAGCGTTCGGTCACGCGAGAGTTCCTCATCTACCTCGTTGACAAGCTCACGGCTGGTCTCAGCCGTCACAATCTGGGCCGGGATGGAATTACTGACCAGGCGACCCTCTCCGGGAGGCATCGGACGTCCGGCATCGGAGAGTTCATACTCGTAAGCCCACGTCGCGAGGAGGCCCATGTCCAGCAGTTCGTTCATCCGCCGGTATACCGTCGCATCGCCGGGACGGACGACGGCGGTGGCGCGTACCAGCACCAGGTCGGAATAGAACAGCACCGCCTGCATGACACGCTCAAGCTCCGGTCGGGCGACCGCCAGGCTGCGCTGGAGAACAAGTTTCACGGCTTGCCTCCAGGCGCTACCGCGCTTCCTGGAATGGCCACGTGTGCGAGGCAGTCGTCTTCGTAGATGTGCGCGCTCCACATGTGAAAGATGATCGGCCCCGGCTTGACTCGCAGGGTTTCCGCTAGCTCGTTCACGAGCCTGCCATACGCGACGAGTTCAGGCACGGCACCCACCCAGTAGTCCACGCTTCTGGCCACAAGCTGGAGCTGGAGACGCCCGGCGATAATACGAAAACAGCCTGACACCGGAGATACGGGAAAAGGTGACCGAGGATCGTCCTCTGGGCGCCACAAGTTGAAGGCCGCCGCCCGAGTATCTGGCGATGCAGCCAGCATGTCCGTGATCGTGGCGATCTGGTCGACCGCCTGCCCGTCAGTTCCCGGCCAATTCCGCATGCGCTGATAGAGCATCGACTGGTTACGGCCTGCCCCGAACAGTCGCTCGATGTAGTCCGTTACCAGGCCCGGGAATCGGTAGCGTGCGGGCGCCGTCAGGTCGGCAGCAGTTTCGGCCACCACAGTCATCCCGGTGATCTCGAAAGCGACGCCGCGCTCGCTGTCATGCCGGAAGAGCTGAGCAGGTGATCGGAAAAGGCGCAGTCCTGCTTCCCATGCCTCGGCGATGGTTGTCCCGGTTACGGAAGTCCCGGTCTGCACGGTCAAGACAACTCCACTTCGTGGCGGGGGGTCGCAAGGTACTCGCTGCCTGTGATCCCACGAAGTATGCCCTCCCACACCGCCGATGCCGCAACCGGTTCAGGAGTACTGCCCGCAGTCATGCGTCTTCCATACCGCTTCGCGTAGCTCAGCCTGAATGGACGAACAGCCAGCCGTCTGCTCAGGTTCTTCGCCGCCGACTCAAGTTCGCTGGCCAGCGTCCGCAGATCCTCGGCCGACCATCCGTCTCCTCCTATCGCCGGATAGAGGTCGAATCCAAGCTCGGCGGCAAGCCTCAGGCCCTCCCTTATCGCTCGCCAGTCTCGCTCGCCGGGACGGGCATGCAAGGTGGCGTGAAGGGTCACTTGGCTAGCCGCCGCACGAAGATCGGCCTGGGCCATGTGATCAAGTTGCTCGTATGCATAGGGCAGTGCGCTGAGGTTGCTCTCAACCTTCAGGACGCACTGGCCGAGGAGGCTCCGCCGCTCCAGTTGCTGATATACCTCGGTGACCAGCCCAGGCGCTAGCAGGGGTTCCCCTCCGCTGACCCTCAGGATCGTTAGGGGCTTTCCGCCATCCGCCAGTTCGCCCCGGATTCGCAGGAAGTCCTCCACCAGCGACTTCGCGTCTCCCGGAAAGCCGTCATGGCCTGCGAGATGCTGGAACGACACATAGCAGTAATTGCATCGAAAGTTACAGGAGCCCACATGCGTGATGGCAGCGAGATTATGGTCACTCCAGTGACCGCCGAGCTTGGCGGCAACTGTAACAGGGCTATCTGACAACGTGGCATCGTGCCGGACCGCGTGAAATTCCGGGAGTGAAGTTGGCAGCCTCTTCCTTATCAGCTTGACCGGGACGAACAGGCGGAAATATCGAGACTTGACGTCCTCGAACGATGTCCTGGTCAAGTTAGTCATCCAGTAGCCGAGGGGATGCCTGTGGACGATTGAATAGGCTTTTTCGATGCCGGGATTTGGGTTTCCTGTTTCCTCCATGTTGGCCATGACAACCCCCAGATAGCGGTTTCAGCCTGACGGTATCTCGTTTTCCCGGAAAGCGGTAGGCATGATCTGGTCGACTATTATCGACTGACACGGAATATTGAACCTGTGGTATCACCTCACGATTCATGCTGCGTAAGTGAAAAGAGTGCAAGACAGTAATGATGCGGCGGGTGAATCGGTCTCTGCTGACATCTACCTGGTCTCAATGCGCGCTTATCGCCGTTGGTGCCATCCGCATGGTGATCTCCGAGCTCAAGACCGAGTCGGACGGGGCACCTCATGGTCAGTCGCACGTAGCGGAAGTGCTTGTCGCTTGCGCCGAGTGTGTCGATCTTGTGGCCGGAGATGCCGTACCGGTCGCGTGTAGTCTGCACTGAGCGGAGTCGACCGGAGATCCCTCTCTGCACCTCATCTGGTCAGGCAATCGCCAAATCGAGGCCGCATCGCCCCAGTACGCTCGCAGGCGTGCGGGAGGACGTAACCACCCAAGAGGCCGCTCGCTTGGCAATGTCATGCAAAGTGATGGAGCGAGCAACGTCGTTGGGTAGCTGGATGGACACCAGCGGGCCACTGCCGGTCACTCCCGGACGTGTGCTTCGCAAGCCAGACGTTCCGGCCGCCGCGGCGGCAATCGGCGTGCCAGTGCCGGCGAAGTTTCGTACGGCAGCCGATCTCGCTGCCATAAAGATCCCATGGTCCCTCGCGGTGGCCCTGGGCCTAGTGCGGATCGGCGACGGAATGGTGAGCGCAGGCCCGGGATTGGGCGCCTGGCCGCCGGATGACGGGACGCTCTTGGACGCCTGGTTCGCCAGCCTGACCGCACCCGGCGGGAAGGAACCCGCCGAGACAGACCTGTTCGCGGTGCTCAAGACGATGGATGACGGGTTCTCGCCGATGGACCGAGGATTCGCATGGGAGACAATCGGCACGTTGCAGACC
>JBEKHI010000395.1:0-7588 GCA_050012355.1 Streptosporangiaceae bacterium
ACCGAGGTATCGCCGCCGGACGGCGCGGGATGTTCATGACGCGCCCGGTCGGCGCCTTCGGGCGAGACGACACCCGAGGCCGCGAGGTCGTCGATGTCGGCGGGGACGCCCATGAACTGACGGCGCGGCAGCCGCCGCAGCTCGCCCCTGGTCCAGATCGCGGACGAGGCGGTCCCGGCCGGCTTGAGCTGGTCGCCCAGGCCCACGGCCGCGATCAGGTCCGCGCCTTCCGGGCGGCGGGCCAGCAGCGCCTCGGCGCCCTCGTCCAGCATCACGCCGGCGACCTCGGAGGAGGTGAGCTTGCCGCCGAGCCTCGGCGATCCCTCAAGGACCGTGACCCGTGCCTGGGTGTCCCGCAGGAAGTACGCCGCCGCCAGCCCGGCGATGCCCGCTCCGACAATGACCACATGTTGACGCACGACTCCAGCCAAGCAGATCCCGGATAGTGATCGAGACGTGATCCCGGCCACGGAACCGGATATCGCGGGGCCGCCGTCCCACTGGCATGCCGAACACGCAGAGCGGGAAGCCCGGTCGCCGAGCCGTTATCGTCGGGGTCGCCGGGCTTATCAGCATCACCATCGGGCTACTGGCGGGGTGTTCCAGCAGCTCACCGGTATCGTCGTCCGCCGCGCCGGGAGCCGCCGTAGCGCGGCCCGCCGCCGGATCCGTGCGGTCCGCCACCACGGTCCGGCTCGCGCCGACCGGGGCGCAGCTCATTTACACCGCGCAGTTCACGGTGCGGGCTCGGGAGGTCATGACGGCGGTTTCCCGCGCGACCAGCATCGTGCTCGGCGCGGGTGGCTACGTCTCCCAGGAGAACGCCAGCGACTCCCCGTCCGCCGCGACCCTCCAGGTCAAGATCCCGGTGGCGGCCTACCCGGCCACACTGAGCCAGCTCACCAGCGGGCCGCTCGGGACACGGGTGTCGCTGCAGCAGCAAGCCCAGGACGTGACCCAGCAGGTCGCCGACGTCACCAGCCAGGTCACATCCGACGAGGCCGCGATCGCCCAGCTCCGCACACTGCTTTCCCGCACCGGATCGGTCGCCGACCTGCTGAGTGTCCAGGACCAGATCAACACCGAGGAATCGGATCTCGAGGCCATGCAGGCTCAGCAGACGGCGCTCGATGACGAGACCGCGTTCGCCACCGTGACGATCACGATCCTCGGCCCGGTCGCCGTGGTGAAGCCCGCCAGCCACCGATCGGCCGGGCTAGTGTCCGGGCTGGTCGCCGGCTGGCGCGCCTTCCGGGTGGCCATCACCTGGCTGCTCGCCATCCTCGGAGCGGTCGCGCCGTTCGCCGCGATCGCCGCCCTAGGCGGCTTCCTCGCCTACCGCCTGCGCCGCCGGACCCGATCATGACCCCCGGACCCGATCGTGACGGCCCGGGCGATCGTGACGGCCCGGGCCGCCGCCGCCCCACGGTCGATGTGACATCGACCGGCATAGAGCGCGGTCGATGTCAAATCGACAGTCCAGGGTGGTCGGCGCGAGAGCTGGAATGTCAGACCCTCGTGACATGCTGCGACCATGCCGATCGCATCCGTATATGACCGAGCGCAGCTCATTCGGATCCTTCAAGTCCAGCACGATGTCGTTTCGCGCGAGCAACTCCTGAGGTGCGGCATGAGCGACGACGCACTTCGGCACCTTCTCCGGAAAGAACAAGGCTGGCAGATCCTCCTGCCGGGCGTTTACCTCGCCTACCGGGGCAGGGTCACGAATGATCAGCGAGAGATGGCCGCCCTGCTATACGCGGGCCCGGAAAGCGTGATCACCGGGCAAGCCGCGCTACGCAGACATGGTCTGGCGTGCACGGACTTCGACTCCATCGACGTTCTGATTCCGGCGGGCAGCCAGCGCAAGAGCGTCCGGTTCGTACACATCCTGCGGACCACGCGCATGCCGGAAAAGTACCGCACCGAGAAACGGATACGCTTCGCCTACTTGCCCCGCGCGATCGGGGACGCTACCAGGAAGATGCAGGATCCCCGGGATGTCCAAGCGCTGGTTTCCAGAGCGGTTCAGTTCGGATGCGCAGTCACGCTGCTGGTGGAGGAGCTGAACGAGGGCCCCGTGGCTGGAACTCGCCTGTTCCGGGCTGCCGTGGCCGAAGCGGCGGAGGGCGTCAGGTCCTCGGCTGAAGGTGACCTTAAGCGGCTGGTCGACCGGTCCCGCATCGAGAAGCCGCTGTATAACCCGGAGCTGTACCTGCCGGACGGGACATTCCTCTGTTCACCGGACCTGTGGTGGGAGCGGTACGGGGTAGCGGGCGAGGTTGATTCCCGCGCCTACCACTTCACCGCGAAGGAACACGAGGACACCACCAAGCGGCACAACCGCATTTCGCGAGCGGGAATCCACCTGCTGCACTGGCTGCCCAGCATCATCACCAGGGAAGCCGATTCCGTCCTCAACGACATCCGAACCACCCTAGCCTCGGTCGCCCAAGCCACTCCCCCGCAGATCATCACCGTCCCCGCCGGCCAGTCCCCGCCCGCGGGATGCCGCCCGCCGGGCCCCGCTCACCCCGGGTCGTTGTGACATCGACCGGATTACCGCGCGGTCGTTGTCACATCGACCGTGTCCGGGCGGCGGCTAGTCCGGGCGGCGGCTAGTCCGGGCGGCGGCTAGTCCGGGCGGCGGCTAGCGTTCGGATTCTGAGTGGACTAGGTCGGCTAGGCGGGCTAGCGTGTCGGGGTCGGTTTCCGGGAGGACTCCGTGGCCCAGGTTGAAGATGTGGCCCTCGGCGGTGCGGCCGCGAGCGACCACGTCCTTGGCCCGCTCGGCCACCACGTCCCAGGGGGCTAGCAGCACGGCCGGGTCGAGGTTGCCCTGCAGCGCCTTCATCGGATCGACCCGGCGGGCCGCCTCGTCTAGCGGCACCCGCCAGTCCACGCCCACCACGTCGGCTCCCGCCTCGCCGAGCAGCCCGAGCAGTTCACCGGTGCCCACGCCGAAGTGGATCCGCGGCACGCCGGTGGGCTCAAGGGCGGCGAAGATCCGGCTGGTGTGCGGCAGCACCGCGTGCCGGTAGTCATCCGGGCTCACCCCGCCGACCCAGGAGTCGAACAGCTGGATCGCGGACGCCCCGGCCGCCACCTGGACCTGCAGGAACGAGATCGCCAGGTCGGCCAGCTTGCCGAGCAGCGCGTGCCACAGTCCGGGGTTGCCGTACATCAGCGCCTTGGTCCGGTCGTGGTTCTTGGACGGCCCGCCCTCGATCAGGTAGGAGGCCAGCGTGAACGGGCCGCCCGCGAAACCGATCAGCGGCCGCTCGTCCAGCTCGGCGACCAGCGCGCCTACCGCTTCGGTCACGTACGGCACATCGGATGGCTCCAGCGGGCGCAGCGACTGGATGCCTTCGGAGTCGCGAATCGGAGTCGCGATCACCGGCCCCACGCCGGGCTTGATGTCCACGTCGACGCCCACCGCGCGCAACGGCACGACGATGTCGCTGAACAAGATCGCCGCGTCCACGTCGTACCGGCGCAGCGGCTGGAGGGTGATCTCGGTGATCAAGTCCGGTCTGGTGCAGGATTCCAGCATCGGGATGCCCTCGCGTACCCGCCGGTACTCCGGCAGCGACCGCCCAGCCTGACGCATGTACCACACTGGCGTATAAGGCACGGGCTGCCGCCGGCATGCGCGGATGAACGGGGAATCCATCTGGGGTTGCGTCGTCGGCATCATGGGATCGTCTCACACCACCCTTAGCGGGCCGAACTTTGCCCCGGCGACACGCCGCGCAAGATCCACACATCGGACGGCCCGTCATGCCAGGATCGGCCTAGATCACGTTTACCTGCCACCGCGAGGGGGTTTGCAGTGAAGACCGCGGAGATGTACCGGCACTGTCCGGAGTGCGCGCAGGACAGGCTGTTCGAGCAGCCGCACCTGACGGACTGCCCGGACACACCGGACGGGGAGTGCCCCGAGTGGGCCTGCACCGAGTGCGGCACCGCGCTCATTGTGATGACAGCCCCGGTCGCAGCCGCTTCTCGCCAGCCGGTCCGTGCGGCTTAGCTGGACGATTCATAAGCAAGCGCGACATACGCTCTGCACAGGAAAGCTTGCGCATGACGGAGTGCCGAGCGTCTACGAGGTTGAGCTGACGTGGGTCTGGCTAACATGATCGAACCCGGTGACTCGGTTTTCGCGGCGGCGATCGCGGCGCTGAACGCGGGACTTGAGTCCGAGCGGGCATCTCGCGGTGCCGATTTTGTCTTTGAGGACGAACCCGCGCCGCGTCGGCTGGCCCCGCACGCTACCGCCATGGCGGCTACCGTCATCCGTGACGACGACGAGGTCGCCTGGGGACGGTTGATCGTGCTGTATGACCCGGCAGGCCATCAGGGCTGGACCGGCTGCTTCCGGGTGATCGCCTACGTGCGCGCCGATGTGGAGCCCGAGATCGCCGCCGACCCGCTGCTCGGCGAGGTCGGCTGGAGCTGGCTGACCGACGCGCTGGACTCCCACGCTCCTGGCTACGGTGCGCCGAGCGGCACCGTGACCAGGGTCATCACCGAGGGATTCGGCGTCAAGGTCGAGGACCCGTCGGTCACCGAGTTCGAGCTACGGGCTTCCTGGTCCCCGGACGACGAGGCCGTCGCCAGCGGCGGCCTGGCCGACGACGCCGCCGCGTGGTGCGACGTGCTGGCCGCCGCGGCCGGGATGCCGCCGCAGCCACCGGGAACAACCGCCATCTCTGGTAACCAGAGCGGTCACTCCGCTGGCCCTCGCCAGTGAACCCCGATCAGCCACGCGAGGTCACCGACCTCCTCGAACCGAGCGGTGGGCTCCCTCCGGTGGTGAGCACGCCCGCCGCGCTGGCCGAGGCCATCGCCGCGCTGGCCGCCGGTCACGGGCCAGTGGCGATCGACGCGGAACGAGCGTCTGGATATCGCTACGGGCAACGCGCTTATCTTGTGCAGCTAAGGCGCCAGGGGGCCGGGACCGTGCTGATCGACCCGATCGCCTGCCCGGACCTGTCCGGCGTGGACGAGGCCCTCGCGGACGCGGAAGCTGTGCTCCACGCGGCGACCCAGGACCTGCCCTGCCTGGCTGAGGTGGGCTTCCGGCCGCGCTGGCTGTTCGACACCGAGCTCGCCGGGCGGCTGCTCGGCTATCCCCGGGTAGCGCTTGGAACGCTGACCGAGGAGGTGCTCGGGCTCCGGCTGGAGAAGGGGCACTCGGCCGCGGACTGGTCGGCCCGCCCGCTGCCCCCGGAGATGCTGCTCTACGCGGCGCTGGACGTCGAGGTGCTGATCGAGCTCCGTGACGAGCTGGCCATCCAGCTTGATGAGGCGGGTAAGGGCGACTGGGCGCGGCAGGAGTTCGACGCCATCATCCATGCTTCTCCCCCGCCGCCGCGGCCCGATCCGTGGCGGCGGACTTCGGGTATCCACCGGGTGCACTCGCGGCGCGGGCTCGGGGTGATCCGCGAGCTGTGGAACCTGCGGGACCAGATCGCCCAGGACCTCGACCTGTCCCCGCACCGGGTGCTGGTCGATGTGGCGATCGTCGAGGCGGCGCGGACGATGCCGCTCACTCAGCCGCAGCTCGTCGCCATCAAGGGCTTCACCTCGCGCGTCGCCCGCCGGCACCTGCCGGAGTGGCTCGCCGCGATACGCCGGGCGAGGTCGCTGGACGAAGCCGAGCTGCCGGAGATCACCGGCATGCCAGCCGTCACCGGACCGCCGCCCGCGCATCGCTGGTCCGAGCGCGACCCAGTGGCCGCGGCCCGGCTGGCCGCGACCCGAGACGCCATCTCGTCGCTGGCGCAGCAGCATTCGCTGCCCGCCGAGAACCTTATCCCGCCGGACGCGGTACGCAGGCTGAGCTGGGATCCGCCGGATCCGGCCGACGCCGAGGCCATCGCGGCAGCCCTCGCGGGCTACGGGGCGCGCCCGTGGCAGGCCGAGCTAGCCGCCGCCCCGATCGCGGACGCGCTCGGCCAGGCGGCGCCCGCCGAGACCGAGTCAGCCGAGGCCGGGCCAGCCGAGGCCGGGCCAGCCGAGGCCGGGCCAGCCGAGGCGGGGCACGAGGATCCCGGGTGATCGCGCTAGCAGCCGCGCATCCCCCGCTCCCCTCATTCCTGCAAAGCGTCGCCGGGCCGCTTGACCACTACGGCGTCTGGGCGATCGCGTTGCTGCTCCTGCTGGAGAACATCGGCATCCCCGTCATCCCAGGTGAGTTCGGCATGATCGCGGGCGCGATCTACGCCGGGGCTGGCCAGCTGAACGTGGTGGCGGTGGGCGTGACGGCGGTGATCGCCAGCTTCCTCGGCGCGGAGATCGGCTACATCATCGGGCGGCTGGCCGGCCGCCGGGTCGTGCTCCGCTACGGCAAGTACGTCTTCCTCCGCGAACACCACATCGAACGGGCCGAACGCACCGTGGACCGCTATGGCGGGCTCGTGGTGATCATCGCCCGGTTCATCGTGGGGCTGCGCGAGCTGAACGGCATCATCGCCGGCGTCACCGGGATGCGGTGGGTCACGTTCACGCTGTTCAACGCGATCAGCGCGGTCCTGTGGGTCGCCACCTGGGTGAGCCTCGGCTACCTGGCGGGCGACCACATCGAGGCGATCTATACCGACGCCTCCCGCTACTCGCTTTACGTGCTGATCGCCCTGGTAGTCGCGCTAGCCGCGTACATCACCCGCCGGATGACGCGCGCCAAGCGCCCGGCCGACAGCGAAGACACCGACACCGAGAGCTAAAGCTCGTAGCGGTCGGCGCTCGTTAGCACGCCCTGGGCCAGGTTCAGCACCCAGAACCCGGACTTGGGCAGCGTCATGTCCGCTGGCGGGGTGCCGTCCGCGGCGCGGCTGACCTCGTCCACGATCTCGGGGACGTTCTCCCGGTGCACGGAGAGGACCGCCGGTTTGCCCGAGGCCACCAGGTCGTGGACGAAGGGCACGAGAAGACTAGCTCCCGCCGTTTTGGCCAAAGCATCGCTTACCTCAACCCCGGCGGCGGCCAGCGCCGCGTACGGGCGGACACTGTCGACACAGCGCACCGCGGGTGAGCTGAGCACCCGCGCCGGGCCGGGCGCGAAGCAGGTCAGCAGGTCCGCGAGGACCTGCGCGTCGCGCGCGCCCGCCGGGTCGAGCGGCCGGTCCAGGTCATCGCCAGGCCAGTCCTTCTTCGAGCCCGCCGACGCGTGGCGGACCACGATCAGCGGCACCGTTTCCAGCGGCTTGTGCGCGAAGTCGCGCAGCACCGACATGTCGTGGTCGTAGCTGACCAGGTCGATCGCGTCCTCGACCGGCAGCCACTGCACCTGGTCGACCTCTTCGTTGGGCACCGCGTCCGGGTCACCGGCGACCATGTGCCCGGCCCAGTAGTCGACCTCCTTCGTCATGTCATCACGCGCCAGGTACCGGCTGCCGCGCAGCCTGCGGCCAAGCACCACCTGGGAACCGGTCTCCTCGCGGACCTCGCGCACCGCGTTCAGCAGCATGTGCTCGCCTGGTTCCCGCTTGCCCTTCGGCAGCGTCCAGTCGTCGTACCGCGGGCGGTGCTCGAGTTGCACCTCGACCGCGCTCGGGCCTTGTCGCCAGACGACCGCACCCGCCGC
>JBEKHI010000396.1:0-8065 GCA_050012355.1 Streptosporangiaceae bacterium
TGACGGTCATAGGCGAGGCTCGTGCTCCCGGTGGCAGGCTTGCCACCGGGAGCGGACCGGGTCATAAGTACATTTCGACGCAGTCGTAGCTGACCGCCGGACTGAGCCAGTCGCTCAGCGCCGCGGACCCGGAGATGATCGTGATCGTCATCGTGTTGGTGCCGGTGACGAAGGCGCTGGCCGGGACGTCGAAGGTGAGCAGCGTGTTGTTGCCGCGGTAGGTGCCGATCGTCAGGCTGCGCGAGTCGGGCTGGGTGGTCGGCGACGGCTCGTCGGAGGTCCAGTCGTTGATCGCGATCATCGGGCGGCCGCCCGCGTAGGCGGCGGTGATGCCGATCCGCACGGTGCGGGCCGCGACCTCGGCCGAGGTGAGGTCGAACAGCACCGTGGCGGGGTTGTTGACCTCCTTGAACTGGTAGGCGGGGAACTCGCTGTCGTCGCTGGTGCCGACCGTGAAGGTCACCGGCCCCCAGCTCGCCATCCGCGCGTCGGACGGGTGCATCCAGGTCAGGTTGTCCCAGTTCAGGAAGCCGGTCGGCCCGCCGGTCCAGGTGCCGATGCGGAACACCGGGTCGGCCGGAGTGTCCCAGGATGAGTTGAGGTTCTGCCCGGTGAGCGTGCTGCCCGCGGTGACCGTCACCGACTGCGACGCGACGGCCAGCTCGTCCTGGTACATCGTCATCGTGTAGCTGCCGGGCTTCATGGCCGGGCTGGTGTAGTCGTTGCTGGAGCCGGGCGTCGCCCAGTACTGCGCGGTCGTATTCGCCCACCCGACGGTCACGGTCGTGCCGCTGGTCGCCCCGTAGGCGCCGCCGACCACGTAACCGCGTTCGGCCGTGGTCACCGTACCCTCGAAGCCGAAGTCGTACATGAAGCTCATGTCCGGCGCGTCGGGTGTCGTCTCGTCGGAGACCATCAGCGCGTACGGGCCGTACAGCACGTCGAGCCGCTGGTCCTCGGTCTGGTTATGCGCCGACCACAGGTAGTTGTAGAGCTGGTTGTCGGTCGTGCCCTGCTGCTCGATGTCGCGGAAGAACGGGCCGCCCGCGTCACTCTCCCGGTTGCCGTAGGCCATGTAGACGCCGATCCCGCTGCCGGTGATGCCGCGGACCGTCAGGTCCATGGCCTGGCGGTTGGAGTAGTACTTCGAGCGGGTCTGCCCGTCAAGGGAGTAGATGTCGGTGGACTCGATCGCGGTGCCGCCCTCGATCTCGGCCGGGGTGTAGACGGTGGTGATCACGTCGGAGTTGAGCCGGGATATCCAGCGCAGTTCCCCGGCGCCTTCGGAGTTCACGTAGGTCGCCATGTAGATGTTGTTCTGGCCGCTGACGGCGACGAGGTAGTGGTAGAGCGTTCCGCTGCCGTACCAGTCGGTTACCGACTCGGTGATGATGATGTAGTCGCCGGTCTGCTCGGCGGTCACGGTGGCGCCGTCGCCGAGCCCCGACTCGACCTGCGAGAACGAGGTCTGGTCCTGCATTTCGGTGCCGTTGTAGTTGAACGAGGTCATGTCGCCGTCGGACTGGTTGATCATGAAGGTCAGCCCGGCGCCGGTGCTCACCGTGAAGTACCCGTCGCTGCTGGTGTACCCGAACGCGGTGGCCGCCTTCGCCGGTGTCGTGAGCGTGAGGTCGGCGGCGGTCACCAGGCCGAGCCCCGCGACCAGGCCGCCCGTCGTGGCGAGGAACCGGCGTCGTTGTATGTGCTTTCCGTTCATCCGGACTCCCTTGGCCGTCGCGATTACTCGGTTTGGCACCTAACCAAGCAGCATCGCGCAGGCGGGTCAACGGATAATGTTTAATTTCACGTAGATACATTTTGATATGTGTCGTTACCGGTAGCTTCCGCGAGGATGTCCTCATACACGCCCACCTTGTAGTTGATGAGGTCCAGGCATCGCGTGAGATCGCGTAGCTGGGCCAGCACGGTCTCCCGGTGCTCGCGTAGCAGCGTGAGCCGGTCCCGCTCGTTGCCGGCGCCCTCCCGCACGAGAGAGGTGTACCGGCTGATGGCGGGCAGCGGCATCCCGGAGGCCCGCAGGATCACGCACACCTCGAGCCAGCCGGCGTCTTCCTCGGTGTAGACCCGGCGGCCGCCGGGCCCGCGCCGGACCGGGTAAACCATCAGCCCCTCGCGCTCGTAGAAGCGCAGCGTGTGGACGCTCAGCCCGGTCCGGGTCGCGAGTTCCCCGATGCTCATGTCTGGCACGTGTCTCCTTGACCTAGAGCTAGCTCTAGATCCTAATGTGCCGGTATGCGATATCGAGTTCTAGGCCGGACCGGCATCGAGGTAAGCGCCTACTGCCTCGGGACCATGATGTTCGGCTCGGTCGGCAACCCCGACCATGACGACTGCGCCCGGATCATCCACGCCGCGCTCGACCACGGGATTAACTTCGTCGACACGGCGGACATGTATTCGGCGGGGGAGTCCGAGGAGATCACCGGAAAGGCGCTGCGCGGCAGGCGGGACGATGTGGTGCTCGCCACCAAGGTGCATTTCCCGCTGAGCGGCGGGCGGAACCGCGGCGGCAACTCGCGGCGGTGGATTCTCCGGGCGGTCGAGGACAGCCTGCGACGTCTGGGCACCGACTGGATCGACCTCTACCAGGTGCACCGGCCCGACTACTCGACCGACATCGAGGAAACGCTGTCGGCGCTGACCGATCTCGTCCACCAGGGGAAGGTCCGTACCTTCGGCTGCTCCACGTTCCCCGCCGCCGACATCGTCGAAGCCAATTTTGTATCAGAACGGCGCGGCCTACTCCGCTTCCGCACCGAGCAACCTCCCTATTCGCTGCTGGCCCGCGGCATCGAAACCTCGCTGCTCCCGGTCTGCCAGCGTTACGGCCTGGGGGTGCTGACCTGGAGCCCGCTCGCTTTCGGCTTGCTCACCGGGAGGTACCGTCGCGGCGCCGCCGCTGACCTGTCGGCCGGACGTCCGGTCCTCCGACGCGGGCACTTCGACGCTTCGCTGCCGGAGAACGCCGCGAAGTTCGACGCTGTTGAGTCGCTGGCCGTGCTCGCGGCCGACCTCGGCTGCTCGCTGCCGTCGCTCGCGGCGGCCTTTCCGGTGGCGCACCCCGCGGTTACCTCGGTCATCCTCGGCCCGCGCACGATGGAGCAGCTCGAATCCTCGCTGGCAGGTGCGTCGCTTGCGCTGGACGACGCCACCCTGGACCGGATCGACGCCATTGTCGCGCCGGGGACTGACCTGTACCGTTCCGACAGCGCCTGGCTGCCGCCCGCGCTAGAGAACCCGTTGCTGCGCCGCCGCCTCCCAGCCGACCGCGCGGCGGCCTGACGCGTTATTGCTTCGGGACTGGTGAGACCCATGAGCGGACGCCGCAGTGCGGGCATCTCACGAACTTGCTGCCGCCGAAACGATGCGGGGCGAGGGATGCGGCCAGTGGCGTGAGGCTGAACGTCCGGCCGCAGTTCCCGCATTGGTAGTCGTACCTGCTCGTCATGCTTTGCTGAAAGGCAAGCTGGGCGAGAAACGCGGCGACGATAACGATCACCGGAATGACTGCGGTGCTCATGTGCGTAACTCCTGATCCGATGGTGCGTCGGCTGGCACCGGGTGTCGCGGACGCGAGCTGTTGAGGAACCGGCCGGATGATCTTTGCCACAGGAGCACGATCACGACGAGCCCGGTCAGCCAGGCGGCGAGCAGGCACACGTCGGTAGCGCGGGAGGTGGGCGAGCGAACGCTGAGGTCCGTTGGCGCCGCCAGCAGCGCCAGGGTGTCCAGTCCGAACAGGCCGGTGGCCGTAATACGCGTCAGCCGCTGGCCGTCCGTGCTGGTCCTGGCGATGAGCACCCACAGAGCGGCGCTGAACACGCTGACGATGACAGCAATAACGATCCCGGTGGTCGCCGCCGAGTTCACCTGGCTCGGTGTCAGCTCGGGAAGACCGTGGGCTCTCGATGCGTTATCGAGCCCCTGCTGCATGGCAGACTTCAGATCGCTGCTCGTCAGCAGGTCGGCGAACGCGGTGACGACGCTGATGACCGCGCCGGCGTACATCAACCTGACGGCCGCGTGTACCGGGGACGGAGGCTGGAGTTCGCCGCCGGTATCACTCGTCTCCTCGAACGCGGCCGCGATGGCTTCGGGGGGTCCGATGCGGTCGAGCAGCCTGGAGATCGTCGGCTCGTCTGAGGATGGCTCCTCTGCTCGTGCTTCCGCGATGTGCTGGGCAACGTCCTTCACGATCTGCTCGCGCCGCCCTGTTGGCGCGGACCGGAGGGCGCCCCGGAGCTGGAGGAGGTAGTCCTCGATCATCTCCTCGCCTAGACGCGTGCTCATCCTTCGGCGCCGTTCGCGAGGAGCCGGTCGACCGCGGTGCGGAACCGTTCCCAGTGCTCGATGAACAGCTTCAGCGATTCGCGGCCGCGGTCGGTCAGCGTGTAGTAGCGACGAGGGGGACCTTGGTCGGACTCCTGCCAGAACGTCTCGACCAGCCCATCGTTACGAAGCCGGCTGAGCAATGGGTAGATCGTGCCCTCGCTCGAGACGAGCTCGCCGGACGCCACCAGGGTTCGGGCGAGCTCGAGCCCATAGCAGTCACGGTCACGCAGCAGCGCCATCACGCAGTACTCGGCCGCCCCGTGCCGCATCTGGCTCATCAGCTTAGCTGCATCGCTAGCTACCATACATAACAAGATAGTGCCGCTATGGGCTTGAGGCTAGGCCGCCGGGCGATGTTCGACCTGCGGCTTGATGATGTGATTTATGCGCCGCGTGGGTCTCCAGATGGTTAAATCATCACGGCTGGGGGTCTGATACTTGCATCCACGGTGGCGTGGATGATCGTCGAGCCCGCCTAACGCGGATCATTTTCGATAAAATGAATGATAGGTGCAGCTGGAACTGCACCTCATCCTCCCTCTTGTTCGAAACCAAGGGAACCGGACGGCTGGATGCCGCCTCGGGCCATGACCGGATCCGACATGACCAGCTCGTTCATGACCGTGGACAGTTCGGACCGTATATCAGCCGAAACTGCCCACGATCATGAAGCCACCCGCCCCGAAATTCGCAAATCGGGCACTGCGCTGCGGGAGTGCAACCCACGGCACGCCCGAGAGCGCCGACTAAAAACGGACGCGCCCGGAGCTGCGTCAACCCTTCCCGTTAGTTTGCCGCGGGTGAGAGCTGGGCTGAGTAGAGCCGCAGGTGGGCTCGGGCGGCGGCTTCCCAGGTGTAGGAGGCTGCTAGCTTCTGCCCGGGGGCGCGCAGCAAGTCGGGGGAGGCGAGGGCGTCCAGCAGGGCGCCGGCGAAACCGGGTGGATCGGCAGCGTACCGGACGGCGTCGGCGAAGACCTCGCGGAACACCGGCAGGTCGCGGGCGACGACCGGGACACCGGCGGCGAGTGCTTCCATCGCGGCCAGCCCGAAGCCCTCCTTGACCGACGGGAACCCGAACACCGACGCGCCCGCCACCAGCGACGGCAGTTCGTCGTGCGGCACCGGCCCGAGGACAACCGGTGCCACCGAAAGCGACAAAGCACGAGCGTCCCACGAAGCGCGGTAGTCGCGGTAGTCGAACAGCGTCTCGCCGCCCGCGATGACCAGCCGCAGATCGGGCGCGGTCCGCAGCGCGAGCGCGTAGGCCTCCAGTAGGTCCAGCGACCCCTTGCGCGGCTCGATCCCGCCGACCGAGAGCAGGTAACGCCCGAACCGGGAACCAGGCGCGGCGGCGGCGAACCGGCCGGCGTCGACACCGTTCGGTATCACCGTGGCCGAGATGCCCCAGCCCGCCGTCAGCTCGGCAGCCACCGCGGCTGACACGCAGATGTGCGCGTAAGGCCGGGTAAGAGCACGCTCATGACAGGCCGCCAGCTCCGGCGTGGTGAAGTGGTCGATGTGGTGCACCGTGCGGATACACCGGGAAACCGCGTTCGCGCTGATGCAGTCCTGCGCGTGGACGATGTCGTAATCATCCGGCCTGAACGCGGCGCGCAGAGCCGAGATCGACCGCAGCACCCGCTCGCCGACAGACTCAGGCTCATCGGAGAACGGCACGACGACGACCGGTACCGAGACCGGGCGGAAGAAGCCGGTGTCGCCGCCGCGCCCGAGCGTCCACACCGTCACGTCCTGGCCGAGAGCGGTGAGCGCCTCGGCCAGCGCGAGCGTGTGCACCACGCCGCCGCGTGGCTTCGAGGAGTACGTGAGCAACGCGATCCTCATGGTGCGTACGCGCCCGGCTTGCGTTCGGCCAGGTGGTGCAGTACCCGGCGGGCGCGGGTGATCTCCGACGCCACGTCAACCTCGGCTACCGCCAGGCCCGCCTTGGACCAGGTGCGGGCGAGTATCTCCCCGCCAGGGCCGACCACCTTGGCCTGGCCGAGGAAGCGCATCCCGCCCATCGCCCCGGTCTGGTTGGAGGAGGCGAGCACGAGCTGGTTCTCGGCTGCTCGCGCCTGGTCGTACAGGTCGAACAGCCGCGCCTGCCGGTCCTGCGCCATCCGGGGCGCGCGGTTGGTGAGGCTGGTTGGCCAGGCCGACAGGCAGGCCAGGATCTGCGCGCCGTCGAGTGCGAGGGTGCGCGCGGATTCAGGAAACGTCTTGTCGTAGTCGATCAGCATCCCGACCCGGCCCGCGGGGGTATCGAAGGCAGAAAACGAAGAGCCCGCCCCGTAGGCGACGGTCTCGCCTGGTGGCTGATGTACCTTGCGGTGACGGCCGAGCGTCCCGTCGCCGGTGACGCAGACCGCGGAGTTGTACCGGGTATCACCGGGACCGGCCTCGCAGTAGCCCACGCAGACAACCATCGATCCGGCCAGCTCGCCGATCTTGCGCAGGTAGGGGCTCTCGGGTTCGAGCGCGGGCGGCAGCGCGTCGGGGTCGGGGTGCCGCAGGTCCGCGAGGTAACCGCCGAGTGCCGCGTCCGGCAGCACGAGCAGCGCCGCGCCCGACGCCCGGGCATGCTCAATCAGCGAGGCGATCCGGGCCAGGCAGAATTCCAGGTCACGGCCGAAGTGCGCGGCGACCGCGGCGATCCTGATCGGTGCCATCGGTCATGCCATCGAGAGCCCGTAGGCATCGGGGCGCCGGTTCTGCAGGTGCGCCATGGACCGGCGCGCCGATTCGAGTGCCTCTCGCACGTCCAGTTCCGCCACCGCTATCCCTTCCGTGATTCCCGTGCTGGCGAGTACCTCGCCGCCAGGGCCGACGACCTTGGCGCTGGCGACGAAGCGCAACTCGCCGAACATACCCGACTGGTTGGCCGAGAGCCAGACGATCTGGTTCTCCAGCGCCCGGACCTGATCGAACAGGTCGAACCGGTGCGTCCAGCGGTCCTGTCCGAGGTCGGCCGCCGCGGAAGTCTTGCTCCCCGGCCAGGCGGACACGCACGCGACGATCTCGGCGCCATCCAGGGCCAGCGCCCGGGCGGATTCGGGAAACGCCTTGTCGTAGCAGATCATCATGCCCAGCCGCCCCACGGGAGTGTCGAAGGCGGTGAATCCCGATCCGCGCTCGTAATGGCTGTCTTCCGACAGCGGCTGGTGTACCTTCCGGTGGTTGCCGAGGATGCCGTCGCCATGCACGCAGACACTGTTGTAGAGATCTCCGCCGGCCAGCTCGCAATAGCCCGCCGCCAGCACCATGTCGCCGGCCAGCCGGGCCAGCCTGGCGATTTCCGGCCCGTCCAGCCGCAGCGGCGGCGGGCCCTCCGCGGACCCGTCGAGCGACGCGAGATACCCGCCCAGGCACGCCTCGGGCAGGGCCAGCAGTCCCACGCCGCGTTCGCGGGCACTGGCCACCAGAGCCTCGACACGCCCGAAGTCGGCGTCCAGGTCCCGGTCGAAGGGGGCGGCGACCGCGGCCATCCGCAACCTGCTCATGCTGTCCCCAGTCCGGTGACGGCTCCGTCGATCACCTGGGTCTCCTCACCATCGGGCCACCGCAGCCGCACGCCGCGGCCCGCCACCAGTTCGCCGCACGCTGCGCTTACCGCGGGGCCAGCCCGCAGCAGTTCTGTGCTGAGCATCGCGAAGCCGGGGAAGCAGGTCAGCCAGTCACCGGCGGTCGCCGCGGTCGGCCGCGGCACCTG
>JBEKHI010000397.1:0-7523 GCA_050012355.1 Streptosporangiaceae bacterium
TGGAGGGCCTAGGTGCCGGTACGGCTCGACGACCCGCGAGGGGGGCCCCGCTCAGGCGGTGACGGGGACGGAAGCGGACCGCAGCGGAACAATAGGGGCAACCGGGCACCGGACGGGCGGGGCGGCCCGCAGCAGCCTCAGGAACCCTGGCACCCTGGTGCTGCTCGCTATGCCCGTGACCCGCGGCGCGACCAGCCGTCGCTCCGCAGTCCCGCACCGCGCACGCCTGAGTACGAGGCTCCCCAGTACGACAACCGCGAGTACGAGTACGACGACCGCGAGTACGAACCGCAGCCCCGGGGGACCGGTCCTCAGGAGACGCGCCCGCAAGGCGCCCTGCGGGACCGCCCGGAAGTCTCCCGCGAGCCCAGGCCCAGCCGGGCGCCCAGCAGGGCCGGAAAAAGCAAGGCGGACAAGCCCAGGGGCAGCAAGACCAAGGCGAAGATCGGCAAGGTCAAGGCGGGTAAGGTCCGCGGGCTGGACAGCGCCGAGGAGCAAGGGACGCTGGCCGCTAAGACCGCGGCTGGCCCGATCAAGGCGCGCGAGCAGGTCGTCGATACCCGGAGCGGCCGGCGGACAGGTCGCCGTCGTATCAACGTGGTCCCGGCGGTGGCCGTGACATCGGTGGTCGTCGTGCTGATCACGGTGGGGACGGCCGCGTACTACAAGATCGGGCCGGGCGCGCCCAACGGCAGCGGTGCGGCGGCCGCGTTCAACGCGCTCACCAACAGCAAGGCGCTCGGCGCGCTGGAAGCCGAGCGGGAGCAGATCGTGGCGATGAACGCCGCCACGCAGGTGATGACCACGACCAGCAAGCCGCTGACCGCGTCAGTATCCCAGGCGACGTCGGACAGTGCCGATGAAGCTGCCAATGATGTGGGTGTGGTGGACGCCGCGACTCCGGCCGAGGCACAGGAGATCGCCCAGGAACTGATGCCGAGCTACGGCTTCAGCGTTGCCGACCAGTTCTCCTGCCTGTACGACATCTGGGAGCGGGAGAGCGGCTGGGAGTGGGACGCGGAGAATACCGCCAGCGCTGCCTACGGCATTCCGCAGTCGCTGCCCGCGTCGAAGATGGCGATGTTCGGTTCTGACTACCTGACCGACGCCACCACCCAGATCAAGTGGGGCCTGTGGTACATCCAGAACCGCTACGGCACTCCCTGCGCCGCCTGGGACTTCGAGCTGGACAACGGCTTCTACTGAGCCGTCGGCTGCACCGTCAGCGAGCCGCCGTCGGTGGTGACGGTGATCGTCTGGTGCGCGGACGGATCGGTGGGCACCGTCACGCTCGACGGGCCGCCGCCCGCGTTGGCGGTCACCGCGTAGGGTCCGCCGGGCATCATCAGGGCGGCCGGGCCGTTGTCGGTGCTCACCACGACCATTGAAGGCACCGTGACGAACTGCAGCCGCGCCGCGCCCCCGTCGGTGATGGCGTTCACCGAGGACGCGGACACCCCGGTGGCACTGAGCGGCCCGTTGCCGGTGTTCGCGCTGAGCGTTCCGGTCAGGTCGCGCACGTTGAGTGATCCGCCGTCGGTACTGGCGGTGATCGGCCCGTCGATGTCTACAGCGTTGAGCGGTCCGTTGCCGGTGTCCGCGTCGAGTTTTCCGGTCAGGTTGAACACCCCCAGTGATCCGCCGTCGGTGCTGGCGGTGACTGGCCCGTCGATGTCGGTGGCGTTGAGCGGCCCGTTGCCGGTGTCCGCGTTCAGTGATCCGGTCAGCCCCTGCACGCTGAGCGATCCGCCGCCGGTGGTCACGTTGAGCGGTCCGTGGATGTCGGTAGCGGCCACCGGGCCGTTGCCGGAGTCGATGTAGGCCCCGGGAGTCCCGGTGACGGACACCGAGCCGCCCCCGCTATCCACGGTCACGTTTGTCTTCAACGGCACTACCAGGCGGACGCTGATCAGCTGGTAGTTGTCCGAGCAGGTCGGGTCACCCACCGTCAGCTCGCCTCCGGACAGCGACCATATCCCGTTGGGGTCGTAGCTTGGGCCCCACTGCACCCGCGCCGTCACCTCGACGCCGGAAACCGGCGCCGCCACGACCTGGACCGGCGAGTTGCAGCTGTCCACCGAGACGCTGCTAGCCGCCTCGGTCAGCGTCGCCGTCGAGGCCGGGAACGCAGATGACGTCTGCGACGGCGGCGCATCGATGGCGCGGTGGAAGAGGATCACGCTGCCCGCTGCCATCGAGGCCATCACGACCACGCCCAGCGAACCCCAGAACACCTGTCCCCGCGCCAGCCGCGTGACGCGCCGCGAGCGGCTCACCCCGCGCATGGCAGGTCCACACTCAGCATGGTCGGTCCTCCGATTGGGCTGGATACCTCGAACGTCCCGTCTACCGAGGCCGCGCGGCGGGCCAGCCCGGCCAGCCCGGTTCCCCGTGACGGGTCGGCGCCGCCCGCGCCGTCGTCGGTGACGATGACGTGCAGCCGGTCCCCTGACCGCTGCACGAACACGGAAGCGGCGGTAGCCGACGCGTGTTTCACGATGTTGCTGAGTCCCTCCGACACGACGAAGTACGCCACCGCCTCGATCACCGGCGCCGGGCGCCGTGGCAGATCCACCGACAGCGTCACCGGGATCGGCATCCGGGCCGCGATACCGGACAGCGCCGCGTCCAGGCCGCGGTCCTCAAGCACGGCCGGGTGCAGCCCGCGGATCAGGTCGCGCAGCTCGGTAAGCGCCGCCTTGGCTTCCTCGTGCGCCTCCGCGATCGCCAGCCGTGCGTCCTGTTCCGAAGTCACCTGCACCCTGGCCAGTCCGAGGTTCATCGCCAGCGATACGAGCCGCTGCTGGGTGCCGTCGTGCAGGTCGCGCTCCAGCCGCCGCCGTTCGGCGTCAGCCGCGTCCACCACCCCGGCCCGGGTCGCCGATAGCTGTTCCACCCGCTCTTCGAGCTCCTCGGCTCGGCTCGGCCCGAGCAGCGACCGGGACATCCGCACGTCGAGTGCCCTGACCCCGGCCGTCATCCACGGCGCCGCCAGCAGCAGCAACGCCCCGCCGAGGGTCACGGCCACGTCCACCGGGACCTTCCCGTGCATCCCGGCGTTCAGCCCTGATCCGGTCGGCGCGGTCCACGCCCAGGTGTAGAGCAGTGTGAACATCGCACCGAAGATCCAGAACCCGGCCGCGATGGCCGCCGCCGCGGCCAGCACCGGCCCAGCGATCAGGTGGTAACCCACCTGGCGGAGGTACCGCCGCACCCGGTCAAGAAAGATCTGCCGGTCCATCAGCAGTGAGCGAGGCACCGGTAGCTGCCGCGGGATATCGACCGACGCGGTGCACCGCAGCCGGTACCGCTGCAGCGCGCTGAGCAGCGGCGTGATCAGCAGCACGAGGACGATCACCCAGAAGGCGAGCAGGCCCTGGTGCCTGGCGGTAGCCGCGGCGATCACCGCGGCACCCGGCGCGGCCAGCACGGGGATACCAGCGGCCAGGTAGGTCATCCGGCCCCACTCCCGTGGTGACCAAGGTTTACGCATGCCCTCACCGTATGCCGGCGACCGGCGGCCGCACACTGGAGCTAGGTTCACCATAAAGACGGCATCACGGGCTACTGCCCGGACGCCGCTATCCCGCCACCCTGTTTTCATGATTAGCCATAACGACGCGCTCCATGTGGACGCGGTCACTAAGACCTACCAGCAGGGCACCCCGCCCGCGCTGGCTGATGTATTTCTCAGCGTGGCGGCCGGCGAGGTCGTCGCGATCATGGGTCCCTCCGGCAGCGGCAAGTCCACGCTGCTGAACCTGATCGCCGGGCTCGACAAACCCACCGAGGGTACGGTCACCGTGGCCGGAGAGCGGATCGACCGGCTGGGCGAGACCGCGCTCGCCCGGTTCCGTGCCCGGCACGTGGGGATCGTGTTCCAGTTCTTCAACCTGCTCGATGACCTCACAGTCGAGGACAATGTGCTGCTGCCCGCTCAGCTCGCCGGGGCCTCACGGAGGCAGGCCCGGGCGCGGGCGGGGGAACTGCTCGAGCGGATGGGGATCGCCGGGCACAAGAATGACTACCCGGCCAGGATGTCCGGCGGGCAACGGCAGCGGGTGGCGATCGCCCGGGCACTGGTGAACTCACCGGAACTGCTGCTGGCCGACGAGCCGACCGGGGCGCTGGACACCGGCACCGGACACGAGATCGGGGAGCTGCTGAGCGAGCTGAACGCCGGGGGCCAGACCCTCGTGCTGGTCACCCACGATCCGGCGCTGGCCCGCCGGTTCGGGGCGCGCACCATCCAGCTGGTGGATGGCCACGTCGTTCAGGGGGTCCCAGCATGAGCGGTTTCGGCGCGGTCCGCACCGCCAGCCGCGGCGCTGGACGGCGGAAGATCCAGACGTTTGTGATCGCCGCGGTGCTGGCCGTCTCGGTGGCCTCCGCCACCCTCGGGTTGGCGCTGCTCGCGCTCAGCAACTCCCCGTTCAACCACTCGTTCGCCGCGCAGCGCGGTGCCGACGTGACCCTCACCGTGAATGGTGGGCACGCGAGCGCCGCGCAGCTCGCGGCGACCGGCCACGTGGCCGGGGTGACGGCGATGGCCGGCCCGTTCCCGCAGGTCGACGTGCAGGAACAGTTCCAGGGCCAGCCTTTCGGCCCGATGGTCCTCGTCGGGCGCGGCGACGCCGGCGGCCCGGTCGATGACGTGTCGCTGAGCTCCGGTCACTGGCCGGCCGGTCCTGGCCAGGTCGTGCTGGACCAGGCAGGTAACTGCAACCAGTGCGGCGGGCCCGGCGTCGGCAGCAAGATCACGGTGACGACCAGCGGCCTGCACACTCGCAGCACCACGCTCACCGTCGTGGGCCTGGCCACCTCGATCACCGACACGGCCGACGCGTGGGTCACCCCGGCCCAGGCCACCGCGCTCGGGTCCGGCGGCACCGCTCAGCTGCTCTACCGGTTCACCTCCGCCAGCACCAACGCCGAGATCAACGCCGACGTCGCCGCGCTAGTAAAGACGCTGCCCGCCGGGACGTATGAGGGCGCTGGCAACTGGCTGAGCGCGCAGGCGCAGTCGCAGAGCAACGGCTCGGTCATGGAACCGTTCGTGGTGGCGTTCGCGGTGATCGGCATGGCGATGGCGGTGCTGATCGTCGGGAACGTGGTCAGCGGCGCGGTCGTCGCCGGCTACCACCGGATCGGCGTCCTGAAGTCCATCGGACTCACCCCCGCACAGGTCGCTGTGGTGTACCTCCGCCGGATCGGCTGGCCGGCGCTGGCCGGCTGTGTCCTCGGCGTGGTCGGCGGCAACCTGCTCGCCCTCCCGGTGCTCGGAAAGGAGTCGAACGCCTACGGTGTCGCCCAGCAGACGGTCCCGGTGTGGGTGTCGGTGATCGCGCCCTGCGCGCTGCTGGCGGTGACCCTGCTGGCCGCGCTCGGCCCGGCGGTGCGCGCGGGCCGGCTGTCAGCGACCCAGGCGATCGCCGCGGGCCGGGCACCCCGCGCGGGCAAGGGCTACGCGGCCCACCGGCTGGCCGCGCGGCTGCGGCTGCCCCGCCCGGTCGGGCTCGGGCTGGCGGCGCCGTTCGCCCGCCCGGCCCGGACACTGGTATCCCTGGCGGCGATCGCGTTCGGCGCTACCGCGGTGATCTTCGCGTTCGCGCTGTCCGCCTCGCTGGGCCGGGCGGCCAGCGCCCAGCAACTGTCCGCCACCGCCCCGGTGCGCATCGAGATGGGCGGCCCGGGCAGTGGCCCCGGACCGAACCAGGGCCCGAGTGCCAGTCAGGACGCCGCGGTGACCAGGGTGCTCAACGCGCAGCCGGGCACCGCGCACGAGACCGCCAGGTACGGCGACCAAGTGGAGGTCCCCGGGGTATCCGGCGGCGCCTTCGCCACGGCCTTCAACGGCGACTCATCCTGGACCGGGTACGCGCTGATCGCTGGCCACTGGTACGACAGCACGGGCCAGATCGATGTGAACACGTCGTTTCTCAATGCCAGCGGGCTGTCGGTCGGCGATACCGCGGAAGTCAACACGGGCACCGCGCAGGTCAGGGTGCTGATCGCGGGCGAGGTCTTCCATCCATCCAGCCAGCCGGAGATCTTCGGTAGCACGCAGACGCTGCCCGGACTGGCCAGCTCAGACAACCTGGAGGACTACCTGGTCGGGCTGCGGCCGGGCACGAACGTCGCGTCGTACATCGACGGGGTGAACGCCGCGCTTGGCGACAAGAGCCCGTGGATCGCCGTGACGCCGCAGGGCGGCCAGTTCTACCAGATCGCCACCGCACTGATCGGCCTGCTGGCGGTGATGGTCGCGATCGCGGCGGGCCTCGGGGTGCTGAACACGGTGCTGATGACCACCAGGGACCGAGTGCACGACCTGGGGATCTACAAGGCACTGGGGATGTGTCCCGCGCAGACGATCACGATGGTGATCTGCTGGATCGTCGGCCCGGCGATACTGGCGTCGGCGATCGCCGTGCCTGCCGCCATCGTGCTGAACTCGGCAACCCTGCGGGCCATGGCGGGCACCGCGCACACCGGCATCCCGGCCAGTTTCACCGACGTCTTCAGCGCCCTGCGGCTGATACTCGAGCCACTGGCGGCGCTGGGCATCGCGGTCCTCGGCGCGCTGCTCCCCGCCACCTGGGCGGCTCGCGCCAGGCCAGCGGTGGCGCTGCGTGCGGAGTAGCGTGTGACCGTGACACTTCGGGTGGTGATTGGCGAAGATTCGGTGCTGCTGCTGGCCGGGCTGGTCAAGCTGCTGGAAAGCGCCGGGTTCACCGTCGCGGCCACCGCGGGGGACGCCACCGGGCTGCTCACCGCCGTCGAGCGCGAGCAGCCCGACCTGGTGATCGCTGACGTGCGGATGCCACCGTCGCACACCGATGAGGGCATCCGCGCCGCGATTGAGATCCGGAGCCGGTGGCCGGGCATCGCGATCCTGGTGCTCTCCCAGTACGTCGAGGAACGGTACGCGGCCGACTTGCTGTCCGCGAACACCTCAAGCGTCGGCTACCTGCTCAAAGACCGGGTCGCCGACGTCACCGAGTTCCTCGACGCGTTGCGCCGGGTCGCGGCCGGCGGCACGGCGCTCGACCCCGAGGTCGTGGCCCAGCTCCTGGTGCGCCGGAGCGGGGACCCGATGCGCACGCTCACCCAGCGGGAACGCGACGTGCTCGCGCTGATGGCCGAGGGCCGCGACAACGCGGAGATCGGCACCGCCCTGGTCATCACCGACAGCGCGGTCAGCAAGCACATCAACTCGATCTTCACCAAGCTAGACCTGCACCCAGGTGACGGCGGCAATCGCCGCGTCCTCGCCGTGCTGCACTACCTAGGCGCGGCGTAAAAGCTCGGGCCCTGACCTATTTGACATGGTATCGCCCGGTTGCGCCGACCGCCGTGACCGTCTCTAGGTTCGAGGGATTGTGGTAGGTGCTGCACTATCCAGAAAAGCCTGCCTCGTCCGGGGGGCGGTCGCGGTGGCGTGAAAGTCGGGTGGCTGCGGGCCGTTGGTGGCTGGGGCCGACTGCCGCGCCCGGCGGCCCTAGGTCGGGTGCTGCTGGTGG
>JBEKHI010000398.1:0-7498 GCA_050012355.1 Streptosporangiaceae bacterium
TGGCAACGGACCGCGGGCCGTTTTCCTGCCGCGTCCCGCGGTCCGTACGTTCAGTTACTTTTTGACGGCGTCCTTGATTTTCGCTCCGGCCATCTTGGTGTCGCCCTTGACCTGGTCACCGCGCCCTTCGGCCTTCAGCCGCCGACTGCCGACGGCACGGCCGGTCTTCTTCTTGGCACCGCCTTTGATGGTTTCGGCCTTGTGTGCGATCTTCTTGAAGACACTCATGGGTGAGACCTTTCATAGATTCATTCTGCTGGCGCTGACGCTGGCGCTGACGCGCCAGCCGTGACATCGGGAGCGGACCCTGCCGGCGGCAGGGGCATCGGGGTGGGCTGGCCGACGACGGCTGCGCGTTCTCCCGAGGAACGGGCTGGTACCGGAGAGCCGCGGGCTGCCCCGGCGGCCCGTCTTCTGGGCCGGGATGGCGCTGTCGCCGCCCGGCGTGCCAGCCGGGCACGCTGCGCGCTGACCTTTAACGGCAGCGAAGGCTGCCGCACGCTCCGGTACTGGCGCCTAGGCGCCGCGACCGGCCGGCCCGGGCGGCGGGACCCCGATCCTGCCCTGCTGCTGCCTGTCATCCGCGCAGCCGGGGAGCGGCTCAGTAGTAGTGCCTGCGGCCGCCGACCGCGTGTCCGGCCATCCCGAGCAGCGCCAGGATCACGCCGACGATGACGACGATGATGCCGATCGTCCAGATAATGGCGACTTTGGCGACAAAGCCGATAATGAGAAGGATGACGCCGAGAATAATCAAGGGAAGCTCCTGGTAAATGGGGGGCCGCCGTCCTGGACCGCAGCTGAGGATTCGGACGTTCAGCGGGTAAACCGCTGCGTGTGCCGTCCCGGCTGGTCGCCAGGTGGAAGGCGAGCAGCAGGACCGCCGCGCCGACGATGGCGGTGAGCCAGGCGGACAGGGTGAAGAATCCGTACACGGTGCCTGCGCGGAACAGCTTCGCGGCCAGCCAGCCGCCCGGCAGCGCCCCGGCGGCACCGGTCATGCACGTGATGGAGCCCTGAGATCTCCTGCCGGGGATCCGCATACTGGCGGGCAGGCCTGTGTCCAGGCCCGGAAGGATTCGCGCGATGATGCCCATAACCGGGCTCCTGTGCTGCGATGAAGCTGATGGCCGGTTTGGTGCCCGATCGCGGCCGGGGGGATCTGGCCCCGCCGTGGCTTCGCGATACCTTGCCGTCTGACCTATCACCTACCAGTTAAGCCGAGGACCCCGTCGGCGGAAACCGCCAGAAACCGCAAACCCCATCACCCAGGCCGATAACCAGCCGTTGCCGGCCGCCGCGCGATGGCCGGACAGGCCGCGCTCATGGTGCCTGCTGCAGTGACGTCAGGTGCAGGATCCCGCTGCTGCCGCACTGGCCACGTGCGTGCAGGCGCCGCGACCACGGTTGAGACGGGGACGTAGTACGCCGACGGGGCGGCACCGGCCCGGCCCGGGAGCACCAGCCGACGCGATAACCGAAACGGTGCTGCGGTCCAGCCTGCCCGAGCGGCGAGCAGACGGAGAACGGCGGCAGCCGATACCAAGTCGTTAGCATCCCTCGCGGTAGCTAGTCGTTAGGGTCCGTGTCCTCTGGGTACTTCGGGCGGCATGAAGCCAGCTGGGCCAGGGCGACTCATCGCCGGAAGGTACCGTCTCAGCGCCGTCATCGGTCGTGGCGGCATGGGCGTCGTATGGCAGGCCCACGACGCCCTCCTCAATCGTGACGTGGCGATGAAAGAGCTGGTCTGGCCAGCGTACTTCTCCGAAGCGGAACAGCAGGCAGCCTGCCGCCGCGCCACCAGGGAGGCCAAGACGGCCGCCCGGCTCAACCACCGTAACGTGATCCGGGTCTTCGACATCTTCGAAGAAGACGGCTGTCCGTGGATCGTCATGGAGTTCCTTCCGCACGGGTCGCTGAGCGACCTGGTCAAGGAGGAGGGGCCGCTCAGTCCCGCCCAGGCAGCCGAGGTCGGCCTCGCGATCCTCGCCGCGCTGCGCGCCGCGCACGCGAAAGGCATCATGCACCGGGACGTCAAGCCGGCGAACATCCTGATGGGTCCGGACCGCGTGGTGCTGACTGACTTCGGGATCGCGCAGGCCGACGGAACGTCGGCGCTCACCACCGTCGGCGCACTGATCGGATCACCGTCCTACATCGCCCCCGAGCGTGCCCGGGGAGGGCGGTCGGGCCCGGCGGGCGACCTGTGGGGGCTGGGCGCTTCGTTGTACGCGGCGGTGGAGGGGCACGGGCCGTTTGACCGGGATGGCGGCGTGCTAGCGAGCCTCACCGCTGTGGTTGCCGACGAGCCGGAGCCGGCTACCCGCGCGGGGCCGCTGCTGTGGCCGGTGATCAGCGGCCTGCTCCGCAAGGACCCGGACACGCGCCTGGATGCCGCCGAAGCTGAGCGGATGCTCCGCCTCGCAGGCGCCGCGGCCGCCGCCCCGGTTAGCGCAGTGATCCCCCGGTCACGACCACCGCGCAGCCGGGCGTTCGTGCTCGCAGGCTCGGTCGCGCTGGTCCTGATCGCGGCGTCCGGCACCGCCGTGGGGCTCGCCCTCACCAGCCCACCGGGGCACGAGACGGCCGCGGCGGCGGGCATCGCGCCGTCGGCCGCGGCCAGCACGCGTGCTCCGCCGCCCAGCACCTATCCACCGACGCCGGGCTCACGCCCCAAGACCCCGGCCGAGACGCATGTGACCGCCCGTACCTCGCCGTCGTCCTCCCGGTCCGCCACGGCGACCAGGAGGTCCAGGACCGGAAATTCCGGGGACGGCACCGCTGGCTGGGGCCGGCTGGTCGTCCGGGTTAAGCAAGCACGGCACCCGCCGCCTTGGTACGGCCCGGCTTGGCAACTACCCCACTGGGGGCCGGGTGGTCAAGCAGGCCGGTTAAACCTCCTGTTACCCGATAATCCGGCGGGCCCAGGGCGCTGCTGAGATCGAGATTCCTGTCTGGCTCCACGTACGCAGTGGCAGGATGCCCGCATCGCGGCCCCTGCCGCACGCTGCCGGGATCCGTCAGAGCTCGATGTAGGAGCCCATGGTAACTATGCGGCCCTGCGGCAAGCCGAAGAAATCTACCGGGCTCTTCGACGTGCGTGACAGCAAGAGGAAGAGTCTCTTGCGCCACGTGCGCATGCCGGGATCGTCACCCAGGACGATGGTGATCTCGGAGACGAAATAGGTCGCGGTCTCAACATCGATCTCCACTGGCAGGCCCTCAGCGGCTGCCTGCCGGAGCGCTGCTGGCACGTCCTGGTCGTCCTGGAAGCCGTAGCACACCGTCAGGTAGACGATGCCGTCGTCGTATCCGAGGTCATCAACCGCGATCTGCTCAGAGCGGCCGACGTGCGGGACCGTCGCGGTCTCGACCGACACGATGACGACGCTGTCGTGCAGCACGTGGTTGTAGCTGACATTGTCGCGCAGCGCGAGCGGTGTGGTCTTCTCGCCCGGCGTGGGGAAGACTGCCGTGCCCGGCACGCGGTGCAGCGGAGGATCGGAGCTCCGGATCTCCTCGATGAAGTCGCGCAGCAACCCCTCGGCCGCCGAGCGCTTGGCCGTGACGAGTTCCCGTCCGCGCTGCCAGGTCGAGAGCACCGTGAAGATGATCAGCGCGAGGGCCAGCGGGAACCAGCCGCCGGACACGACCTTGGTCAGGTTCGCCGTGAAGAATGCGAGATCCATGACGAGAAAAGCTGCCGCGCCTGGCAAGACGATCCACAGCGGCTTCTTCCAGAGCACTCGCACGACGACGAAGAACAAGATGGAGGTCGCCGCGAATGTCCCGGTGACAGCGATGCCGTAGGCGGAGGCCAAAGCGGCAGCGGACCCGAAGCCGATCACGAGTCCGATCACGGCGATGTAGAGCAGCCTGTTGACCGCTGGAACGTAGATCTGTCCTTCGGATCCCGACTTGTGCACGATCCGCAGCCGGGGCAGGAAGCCCAGCTGCACCGCCTGCCGGGTGACCGAGAACGCCCCGGTGATGACCGCCTGCGACGCGATCATGGCCGCGGCCACCGCGACCACGACCATCGGCAGCTGAGCCCAGCGGGGAAACATCTCGAAGAACAGGTTGGTGGTTACCTTGGGCGAGCGGAGGATCATGGCTCCCTGGCCCAGGTAGTTGATGATCAGCGCGGGGAAGACGACGAAAATCCACGCCCGGGTGATCGACGGCCGGTCGAACTGGCCAAGGTCGGCGTACAGCGCCTCGGCGCCGGTGACCACGAGCACGATCCCGCCCAGGGCCAGGAAACCGGTCAGGGGATGGTCGAGGAAAAACGCGAACCCGTAGCTAGGCGACAGCGCCCTCAGGATCACCGGGTTCCCGATGACCTTGGCGAGGCCGGAAGCCGCCAGGATGGCGAACCACAGCGCCATGAACGGACCGAACAAGCGCCCGAGGGCATGCGTCCCGAACCGCTGGCCCGCGAACAGCACAGTCAGCAGGATGAGCGTGACCGGCAGCACGAACGAACTCAGCCCCGGCTGCGCTGCCCCGAGCCCTTCCACCGACGAGATGACGCTGATCGCCGGAGTGATCGTCCCGTCGCCGAAGAAGAGCGCCACCCCGAATATCCCCAGCAAGACCAGGGCCGACTTCCCGGCCCGGCCTTTCACGCGCAGGCCTAGAACAAGCGCGACGAGAGCCATGATGCCGCCCTCGCCCCGGTTGTCCGCGCCCATGACAAAGGTCACGTACTTGACCGAGACCACCAGGACGATCGCCCAGACAACCAGCGAGATCATCCCGTCCACGCCGGCCACGTCCGGCCGGACGCCGTGCACCGCAAAGATGGAGCTCATCGCGTACAGGGGGCTCGTGCCGATATCGCCGAAAACGATGCCGAGCGCGCCGAGAGCCAGGGCCGCGCCGGCGGCACCCGACGCGCCGGATGGCGAGCGGTCTTTAGCCAACGCCGCCACCCGGGCGCTTCGCGCTGTTCACTGTCGCAGCTTGCCATAGAGACCTTGCGCAACAGCCGCTTTAGCCCGCTGCGGCGGAAAGCAAAATCTATGACCAGGCCTGATCGCGGGGCTCGCGGCCATCTGGCTCACGGCGGTCATGGCTGAGCGGCTCCGAGTGCCGGAGCGGGATCGTGCAACGCGAAACAGCGGGCGGACCGTTCTGCAGGTCTGCGGTGTGAAATTGCCCCGGCAAATGGGCGGATAAATTGCCCGTGACCAGTCAGCCCGTAATCGCCCTGAGCACCAGCACGAGCTTGCCGACTTGCACCAGTGGATGCTCGGAAAGCCACCGGACGAGAAACCCGCCCCCGCAGCTGTGGCCCACCAAGACCATCGGCTCGTCATCGAGATGCCGCTCGAATTCCGTCCGCCAGCCATCGTAATCGACCAGGTACGGGCGCACGACCTCGGGCGTCTGCACATCGTGGCCCTTGATGAGCAGTTGCTTCTGGAGCCAGGGAATCCAGTGACTGTTTGACGCCGACGGATATCGGTCGCTGAAGTACTCGTCGGCGCCGACGCGGCCATGGAGGATCACAACGCGGGCCACGGCGGCGATCCTAGCGATGCCAAGCTTCGCCGCCCGTACTGGGGGCATCGCAGGGCAGCCCCCGGCGCGAGGTCTGACGCCTTCGCGGTCTTCCATGCAAGATGGATCCAGTCGTGGACGCTCGGCGAAAACCACGTAACGGAGTCACCACTACATTCTCCCAGTACAAGGGGTATCGTGACCGGTGTGAGTTTCGTTCTGGCTGCTTCCTGGTGGCGTCCCGTGTAGGGACGGCCACTTCTTAGCGCAGTCATTGCCACGAGGTCGTCCGGTAGGACGGCCTCGTTTTTGCGTGTCCTCCCGGGTGGCCATTAAGGATGAACATGAAAACAGTGCTGACCGGCGACCGGCCGACGGGGCCATTGCACGTGGGTCACTACTTCGGCTCATTGCGAAACAGGGTCCACCTCCAGGACGACGGCCACCAGGTCCTCGTGCTGATCGCCGACTACCAGGTACTGACCGACCGGGACACCGCCGACCGGCTGGATGAATACGTGCTGGGCATGGTGACCGATTACCTGGCGATCGGGATCGATCCCGCGCGGACGGCGATCTTCACCCATAGCGCGGTGCCCGCCCTGAACCAGCTGGTGCTGCCGTTCCTCAGCCTGGTGTCGGTGCCCGAGCTGGAGCGGAACCCGACCGTCAAGGACGAGATCACCCATTCGCGGCAGGACTCGGTCAGCGGGCTGATGTTCACCTACCCGGTGCATCAGGCGGCCGACATCCTGTTCTGCAAGGCGGATCTGGTGCCGGTCGGACAGGATCAGCTCCCCCACCTGGAGATCACCAGGCAGATCGCCCGCCGGTTCAACCGCCGGTACGGCGCGGTCTTCCCGGTACCCGACGCGATGCTGTCCGACGCGCCGCTGCTGCCGGGCACGGACGGGACGAAGATGAGCAAGAGCCGCGGCAACAGCGTCCCGCTGTCGGCGACCGCCGACGAGACGGCCCGGATCATCCGGCGCGCCGTCACCGACGCCGACCCGGAGATCACCTACGACCCGGCCGGGCGGCCCGCGGTGTCCGGGCTGGTGCGGCTGGCCGCGCTGTGCCTGTCCCGCGAGCCGGACGCGGTCGCCGCGTCGGTGAGCGGGGGCGCTTCGGGGTTGAAGGCCCTCGTCACCGACGCGGTCAACGAGTACTTCGCGCCGATGCGTGAACGGCGGGCGGAACTCGTGAAAGACCCCGGCTTCCTCCGGACGGTGCTGCGGGAGGGCAACGAGCGGGCGAACGCGATCGCGGACGCGACGCTCGCCGAGGTGCGCGGGGCGATGGGGATGGACTACCGGTGAACCCCGACCTAATTAGTGTGGCAGGTGGTGCCCATGAGGACTGTAAATCGGCCGACTCGGGTGCGCCGTTGCTGGTTGGTGTGGCACTACCCGCACTCTTCTATGGGTAGTGCCACACCAACCAGCAAAACGCCAAGGTGACGACGGGGCGCGAGGTTACCACGGGGGCGCGGTTACGACGGGGCGCGAGGTTACGACGGGGGCGCGGCGAGGTTACGGCAGCTTGACCGCGCCCCAGGTGCGGCCGGCGTTGGTCGTGCGGTAGACCGTCGACACCTCGTTGCCCTCGTTGTCCACCGTGGAGCAGACCACGGTGCCGGTGGTGGCGGTGGAAAACGACAGGTCGGACCAGATCGCCCCGTTGTTCTGTACGAGCTCGGCGGTCCAGGTCTGGCCCGCGTTGTGGGTCACCTGCAGGTCGAAGATCGTCGCGACCGCCAGGTCACGGGCCGAGGCGGCGGCGAATCCCAGGATGTTCGGCGAGTCGGACACCGGGCCCGAGGCGCGGAACGCGCCGCCGAGCCGGGTGGCGGTCCAGACCTGTACATCGGTCTCTCCTGGCCCGACGTCGCTCGGGTCGGCGCTGCAGAGCGCGATCACGTGGCCGTCCCGCACGCCGCCGAGCAGCGCCGAGGTCGTCGCGGGGCAGGGCAGCCGCGCGGATACGAAGTGCA
>JBEKHI010000399.1:0-7487 GCA_050012355.1 Streptosporangiaceae bacterium
CGACGACCACCACGTCGTAGGTGCCGGCGACCGGGAGGCTGCTAGCTCTAGCGCGGCCGGGTGAGAACGCGCCGGCCCCGAAGAGCAGTCCGGCACCGGCGACAGCGCCACCGGTAAGTACCTGGCGGCGGGTGGGATGAGTGTTTTCAGGCATGGCGAACGCTCCGGGGGGTGCGGTGCTGATAGGGGGTCGACGCGGGTTCCCGGGAGCGCCAGTCCCCAGAAACTAGAACAGGTTCTAGTTTTCGTCAACCGCCACCCTCACCCGGAGGCGATCAACCGGATCGCCGGCCGGAACGCGATGCGCGAGTTCGACATCGCGCTGTGACTGTCTATCCGTGGCAGCGATACACCCGCCTGCCGGATTTTCCTCATGTCGCTATCCCTTCCCCCCTGGACATTTAACGCCCTCGTAAATTTTTTACATCCGCGCGCTGGCGGTTCGCTGGCGGTTCGTTGGCAGATGAGTTGCGCGGTCGCGCCGCACATGCTAACTTTTCATTGCAGGTGCAAGTCTTACGAGGAGAAACGTGACTGGAGACGAACTGCTGCGCGTGCTGGCGACGCTGGCGAACCCGCACCGGCTGCGCGTGGTCGCCGCGCTCACCAGCGAGCGCAACTACGTCAGCCAGCTCGCCAGGGAACTCGGCATCAGCCGCGCGCTGCTCCAGGTCCACCTGCGCAAGCTCGAAGCCGCCGGGTTGGTGGCGGCGTCCATTGAGGTATCGGAAGACGGGAAGGCGATGAAGTACTACGAGGTCACGCCGTTCACGCTGGAACTGACACCGCAGACCATCGCGGTCGCGGCGCGGACCCTGCGTGACGACACGGAAGAGGTGCCGGCATGAATCCCGGTGGAATTACGGCGCTAATCGTCGTTTCGATCGCGGTCGTGCTGCTGGCCTTCATCTTCAGCAAGCACCGGTCGCACCCGGCGCGCGCCGAGCTGACCGCCAGCAAGGAGTACCGGGTACTCGCCGACGAGTTCCGGCGGCTGTCGGACCTGGCGATCACCGCGCAGGAGCATACCGACCTGCGGCTCACCGACGTAAGCGTCCAGCTGAGCGACCTGCGGGAGAAGCTGGAGAGCATGCAGCGCATCCTCAGCGACGTCGAGTTACTTCGCCCGGCGTTTAACCGTCCCTGACCACTCGGGGACCGGCTGGGCGCCCGGCGGATGTGCCTGGCGGGCTTCGCGTTGTTCACCGTCGCGTCAGCCGCTTGCGGGCTCGCGCCGTCCATCGCCGCGCTGATCGCCGCCCGCGCTGGGCAGGGAGTCGGGGCCGCGATGCTCGGCGCGTGCACGCTGATCCTGCTCAGCCACGCCTACCCGTCACCGCAGCGGCGGGCGCGGGCGATCGGGTTGTGGGCGCTCGGCGCGTCGGCCGCGCTGGCAGCCGGGCCGCTGGCCGGCGGGCTGCTTATCGCGGTGGCCGGCTGGCGGGCCATCTTCTTCGTCAACCTGCCGCTCGGCGCGCTCGGCCTCTGGCTGACCGGCCGCTACGCCGCCGAGACCCCACGGGCCTCCGGCCGCTCGCTCGACCTGCCGGGTCAGGCGCTCGCGATCGTCACGGTGGCGGCGCTGGCCGCCGCCGCCATCGAGGCGGGCACCCTCGGCTGGGGGTCGCACGTGGTGCTCGCCGCACTCGCACTCGCCATCGTCGCTGGCATTTCCTTCATCATCGCAGAACGGCGCGGCGCGCGGCCCATGCTGCCGCCCGCTCTCTTCCGGCGGCGCGGGTTCACGGTGAGCGTCGCCGCCGGTTTCGCGGTCAACGTGGCGTTCTACGGGCTGATCTTCGTCGTCAGCGTGGTCCTGCAACGCGACCGGGGGTTCTCTCCGCTGGCCACCGGGCTGGTGTTCGTTCCGGTGATGGCCGCGATCATGGCGGGTAACGTGCTCCGCCTCGGTCTTACAGCGGGAGCTTCGATGATGACGGCCGGCTTCGCCGTCATGCTCGTGGGGCGCGGTGACCTCGGGCCGCTGGTCGCCGGGCTGTCGCTGACCGGGCTCGGTCTCGGCTTCGTCGTCCCGGCCATCACGGCGGCGGCGCTGGGCGGGGTGGACGCGTCGCGGTCCGGGATCGCGTCCGGGTCACTCACAGCGTTCCGCCAGACGGGAAGCGTTCTTGGCGTCGCGGTGTGCGGCACGCTACTCGCGGGCGCCGGGCCGACGGCCGGGCTGGACTCGGCCGCCGGGCTCGGCGCGGCGCTAAGCGGGCTGGTCCTCATTATCTCGCTGGGTAGCCGTTTCAGCCTTGGACGGCGACCGACCGGCAGCGGCCCGGGCCGTACACGCATCTTCTCCCGGGTTCGCGCACCTGAGCCACCCCTCATGTCCGGATATGCCGGGCGGCTGGGGGACACTAACCCGGGAGAAGATGCCTCCGGCTGGCACCGCACCCCCGGGGGGCAGCAAGCGTGGCGGCCCCCCGGGGCAGGCGCTGCTGCTCATGAGCGCGGTAAGGCCGTCGGCGCGGGTGCGCCATTATGGAGGAATGAGGCGTGAACGTCACGGAATGCGCGGGTGTTGCGCGCGGGCTGTGCGGGAGCGTCCGACCGTTCCCTGGCTGGCCGCCAGCCACGCGATCCCGGCCAGCACTACGGTCATCGGCACCTCACCGAAGAAGGCCGCCGCCAGTGACTCGTACCACGACGAGCCGGGCAGCGCCGTCATCACGTCGAACCACGCGTCCAGCCCGAACGCCGTCGCGGTCATCGCCGCCACTGGGGCGAGGAACGCCGATCGCCGCCGGATCAGCACCGCCGTCATGACCAAGCCGGTGACCTCCAGCATGTCAAGGCCGACCCAGACGCTCGACCAGTTCCGCACCTGCGCCTGGCCCTGCAACACCGCCCCAAGCTCGAATATCCACGCCGTCAGCCCGGCCGCAATCGCCAGCAGCACCATCGGCAACCGCCGCTTCGTCACCTTGATCTTCCGCATGTCTCAACCCTGGCCCGCCCCGCCCCACCGCCGAATCCGGCAATCCCCTGACCGGTCCCTTATGTCCGGTGACTGCCCTCAGGGATTCCCCTGTTGCGGCGGTGCCCTGCGGTCACGTGGCCGGCCATGGATGGGCCATCCATGGGGCGCTCGCTCATCTGGTTCTTGGCGGCGTATGCTTTCGTCCTCGATGATGTCAGCCCGAAGGCCTACAACGTGCTGGTCAGCCAGGAAGCGGTGTTCCCGATTGACAGCGGGCTGTCCGCTTCGGTCATCACCGCCGTGATCAGTAAGCTCGGTGCCTGATGCGGGCGGCGGTGATCTACAAACCCGGGGACATCCGGGTCGTCGAACGGCCCGTCCCGCGGCCAGGACCGGACGAAGTGCTGGTCCGGGTGGCGATGTGCGGCACCTGCGGCACCGACCTGAAGATCCTCGACGGCCATTTTCCGCTGACACCGCCCGAGCTGATCCCGGGGCACGAATGGGCCGGGACGGTGGTGGCGGTGGGCGCCACGGTGGATGAGTTCGCGCCGGGCGACCGGGTGTGCATCGAGGCGCACAGCGGGTGCGGGCGGTGCGACAACTGCCTGGCGGGCCGGTATACCGCGTGCCTCAACTACGGGAACACCGCGAAGGGGCACCGGGCCAGCGGAATGTCCGCCAACGGTGGTTTCGCCGAGTACGCGCTGCACCATGTCAGCGCCCTGTACCGGCTGCCACCGGAGCTGACCTGGGAAGACGCGGTGCTCATCACCACCGCGGGCACCGGCCTGTACGCGATCGACGTGGCCGGCGGCTATGTCGCCGGGCTGAACGTCGCCGTGTTCGGGCCCGGTCCTGTGGGGCTCACCACCGTGCAGGCGCTGAAGGCACTCGGCGCCGGCCAGGTCATCCTGGCGGGCACCAGACCATCCCGGCTTGAGCTGGGCAAGCGCCTCGGCGCCGACCACGTGATCAACGTCACGGACACCGATCCGGTCCAGGCGATCCTCGATCTCACCGACGGTGCCGGCGCCGACTGGACCATCGAGTGTTCAGGCGCCCTCGCCGCGCCGCAGTACTGCGCCGAGGCCACCAAACGCGGCGGGAAGATCGTCGTCGTCGCCTTCTACCCGGACAGGGTGACGTTCGACCTGAGCGCCGTGGTGCGCAAGGACATCTCGATCTTCACCTCGCGTGGCGAAGGCGGCAACAACGTCAAGCGAGCGGTCTCGCTGGCAGCGGCCGGCAAGCTACGGGGTGCCGAGATGGTGACCCATCATGTGCCGCTCGACGACATCGCCGAGGCGTTCCGGATAGTAAGGGAACGCGACGGCGACCCGCTCAAGGTCGTTGTTGTCCCGTGATGCGGCTGAGCAGGTAGCGGCGTTCCGGCTCGCTGTGCGCGAGTGCCAGTGCCTGCTCGTACTCGGCGCGCGCGTCGGCGTCGCGGCCGAGGCGATGCAGCAACTCGCCCCGCGTAGAGTGCCAGTACTGGTATCCGCGCAGGTCAAGCTCGTCGACAACGGTGAGCGCCGCTTCCGGTCCATCGGTCTCCGCGATGGCGACCGCTCCGTTGAGCCGCGCCACTGGCGAGCCGGTCAGCTCAGCGAGCCGCCCGTAGAGTGCCGCGATCGTCGGCCAGTCGACCGGTTCCTCGATCTGCAGCGCGGCGATGAGAGCCTGGACCATGTACGGACCGCGTGGCGGGCCGAGCAGCGCGCGGGCCTCGTCGATCCGTGCCCAGTCCCACAGCATCCGGTCCTGGTCGGGCAGCAGCACAAGATCCTCGCCGCGTACCCGCGCCGCCCGCCGCGCTTCGTGCAGCAGCATCAGCGCCAGCAGGCCACGTGGCTCGGGCTCGCCCGGCAGCAACTCCGCCAGCACCTTTCCCAGCCGTATCGCCTCCGCTGCCAGCTCCGGTGCACCGCCGTACCCCTCATTGAAGATCAGGTACATAACGACGAGAGCGGCGGCCACCCGTTCCGGCAGCATCCGCTCCGGTGGCACACGGAACGGGATGCCGGCCGCCGCGATCTTCGTCTTCGCCCTGGTCAGTCGTCGTTTCATCGTCTGCTCGGGAACCAGGAAGGCACGGGCGATCTGCTCAGTGGACAGCCCAGCGACGGCGCGCAGCGTCAACGCGACCTGGGCCTCTGGCGCCAGCGCCGGGTGACAGCACAGGAAGATGAGCTCAAGCCGCTCATCGGGGAACGTCGACACCGGAACTTCCTCCCCTCGCTGGCTGGCTTCGAGCAGGCGGAGCTTGTCCGCGAGCACCTGGTCCCGGCGCAGCCGGTCGATCGCCTTGCGGCGCGCCGTCGTCACCAGCCACCCGGCTGGGTTATCCGGCACCCCGGTCTCCGGCCAGCGTTGCGCCGCGACCACGAACGCCTCCGCGACGGCGTCCTCTGCGAGGTTGAAGTCACCAAGGGCGCTGATCAGCGAGGCCAGCACCCGGCCCCACTGCTCGCGAAAGATCTCCTCGATCACGAGCCAGCCGTCAAGATCGGAAGATGTCGTCGAGGAATGGAACCCGGAGATCAGCGAGATTCATGTCATTCTCCAAATGTTTCCTCACATCCGGGTCAGCGAGGTGCCAAGACGACCCGAGTGTATGTCTTTCCGATCTGGCCCGCGTGGGACAGGTTGCGGGTCCGGAATGTGATTCAGGCAGGCCAGCAAGTGGTTCACAAATCAGGCATTCGGGCCATCTCGCCTCGCTGCCGCGGCCTGCGATTATGGTTGGTGCCGCATTAACCAGACTCTTTGCTGGTTGGTGCGGCACTAACCACAATCCCTCGAGCCCGGCGCGACCGCACGATGGCAAAGCAGGTCGCAAACCGTTGCAACTGGTAAATGCTTGCGCACAAAGCTATTGGCGAAACGCCATAGGGCTGTGGCTTCCCCGGCTGGCCGATCATCGCCAGGGAAGCCCGTCAGCCAAGCCCGCCCCCGCTGCCCGCGGAGGGTCAGGGCTCCACTATGACCGGACGGATCTCGATCGCCCCGCCCAGCCGGACCGCCGGGATGCGGGCGGCGACTTCCATCGCCGCGTCCAGGTCCGGTGCCTCGAGGACGTAGTAGCCGGCGAAGAACTCCTTCGTGTCGGCGAACGGCCCGTCGGTGACCAGCGCCTTGCCGTTCTCCATCCGGAGAGTCGTCGCGGTCTCCGGCGTCTGCAGGCCCGCGCCGTCGGCGACTCCAGGCTCGGTCCGCAGCTTCCAGTAGTCCTGGAGAGCCTCGGTCTGCTCCTGCTCGCTGAGCCCGTCGAAATCGTCCGGCCGCCGGTAGATCAGCAGTGCGTACTGCATGGGATGCTCCTCTCGTCGTTTTGTATATCTGACGAACGGGTTCGGCGTTTGGGGACACGCTCCGCTCCCCCGATATCAAGCTGCCTCCTGCCTCGGCCAGGGCTCCGGTCACCGCGCCAAGCTGGCTGCCCAGTTCCGGGTCGGCGAGCTGGCTATCCGGACCGAACTGGGCGAACGCGCGGGGGACGGCGAGCTCGACTTCTAGGACGTTGGCCCTGATTCTGCTCAGGATCTGGCGCAGGTCCGCGGCGGCCTGCGCGGCACCGGCTGGTGACGGGCTGGCGCCGATCACCGCGACCGGCTTGCCCGGCAGGGCGGAATGGCCATAGGGGCGGGACGCCCAGTCCAGCGCGTTCTTGAGCCGCACGCGGAACGGCCGGTGTCCGCCGACATGGGACTCGTCGTTATGGTCCGGAGTTAAACAGGACTACTCGGTGGCGATGCTGGCGCGGCCGACGGGCCAGCCATCAGGACCCGAAGATGTCGTCGATCGTCTCCGCGGTGACAGCGCGCTCCGCCCAGGTTTCGATCTGCTCGAGGTCCGTGCAGTCTTCCACCATCGCCTGGTACCGAGAAGTTATCGAGAAACCTCGAGTTTGAATGATGCGTCGCAGGAGCTTAGCTTCGCCCCTGGCTACGCCTCTGGCCTCGCCAATAGCCTGGCCTTTCGCCAACGCCTCGTCGACGGGATCGTCGAGGAATGGAACTCGGAGATCCGCTAGATTCATGTCATCCTCCAAATACTTCCTCACATCCGGGTCAGCGAGATCGAAGGATCCGTTCAGCACGCTGAGCATGGTCACCTGCACGACGCAAGCTTCGCCGCCGAGAGCATCCGGGTGCGGGGTAGACAGTCGGTCCACCACGATCAGCCGTACTTGAAAATTGGGGATCGTGACGACGTCGGCGCGCGCCTCCTTGTGCATCGGAATCGGCAACTCCAGCCCGTGGTCTATCGTCGACAAGTCCGAGTCGTGCCGCACTGGCCTTCCTGCACGCACCATCTCGCCACGCGCCGCCACCAGGTATGGGGCCAGCTCATCGTTATCGCGGAAAAGCTGCGCGACAGCTTGATGCCTGAGATTCGCCATGCGGATCACTATGCCACGACCCACTGACATTATCCGATTGCCAACACAGAACCCCGACATTTCCGCTTATTTCCCAATTCTACCCTAGGGGGGCCGTGGCATTTATATGACCACACTGCGACAAAGTAGGATGCACCCCATTGCAATTGGCAA
>JBEKHI010000400.1:0-7481 GCA_050012355.1 Streptosporangiaceae bacterium
ACCCCTGCACCTGGAACTGACCCTGGTAGACGGTTGTCTCGACGGTGACGCCCTCGGCTTTGGCAGCCACCGTGGGCACCAGCGAGCTAAACCCGCTTTGCTTGCCAGTCGGGGTCAGGATCAGATTTGCGTTCGTCGCCTGGTCGAAACCGCTGGTGATCGTAGCGGACAGCGAGGCGCCGAACACTGCCATCGCCGAGACCAGCGCGAGCCCGACCATGAGCGCCGACGCCGTCTGAGCGGTTCGCCGCGGGTTGCGCATCGAGTTCTCCCGGCCCAGCTTCCCCGGTTCGCCCAGCAACTTGGCGAGCGGGCTGCCGATCGCGCCAGACAGCGGCCGCGCGGCCGCGGGAGCGAGCATGGCGACGCCGATGAACAGGCAGATGGCACCGAGCCCCACAAGCTGGGACGCGGACTTGGCCAGCCCGACGGCCAGCATGGCCACGCCCACGACGGCGAGCCCAGTGCCCCAGATGGCCAGCCGGCGAAGGCCAGCCGCGCCAGCCGGCTGGCCGCCTTCACCGGGGCGGTCGGTCAGAGCTGCCACCGGCGGGATCCGCACCGCGTGGCGGGCCGGGCCGATGGCCGAGACGACGGTCACACCGGTTCCGACAAGGAGACCCGCGATCACCGTACGTGACCCGAACACGAGCGGTCCCGACGGCAGGGTGATGCCGAACCCGCCGATCAGCGCCTTGAGCGCAAGCGCGGTCAGCACGCCGATGCCGATGCCGACCGCAGAGGAGATAAACCCGACGATCGCCGCCTCGGCCAGTACCGAGCCGAACACCTGGCGTCGGCTGGCGCCAACCGCACGGAGCAGGGCCAGCTCGCGGGTCCGCTGTCCGACGATGATCGAGAACGTGTTGTAGATGGTGAACGCGCCGACGAACAGCGCGATGAAGGCGAACACCAGCAGCGCGGTGTTGAAGAACGACAGCGACTGGTCGATCGCGTTCGTGTTCTCCTCCGCCACCGTCTGCCCGGTCACGACCTCCGCTCCGGGCGGCAGGACCTTGGCGATGTCCCGCTGCACGGTGGCCTTGTCCGCACCCGGGTCGGCTATCGCGTTGATGTAGTTCAACTCACCGGCTTCGTCGAGGACGGCCTGCGCGGTGGGCAGGCTGAAACCAGCGAGGGTGGCACCCGCCAGGTCGCCGGCCGTGCCGAACTGGACTATGCCGCTAATGGTGAACGTCCGCGACGGCCCGACGAACAGGATGCGAACCCGCTGGCCCACTCTGAAGCCGTACTTCTGCGCGGTCGCGGCGTCCACTACTACGTCGCCGGCGGTGACCGGCGGGCCGCCTTGGACAATATTCAGGACCGGGTCACGCTTATCGGGGTCGTAGTTCATGCCTAGGGTGGGCGAAGAGCCGTTGGCGATCGCCTTGCCGTCGGGAGCGATGAGCTGTGCGTAGCCCTGGACGCTCCCGGCGGCGCCCTCAACGCCGGGGACGCTCCTGACCTTGGCCAGCAGCGACTCGGGGAACGGGTCGCGGACCGCGTTGGAGGCGTCGTTGCCGAACTGCGCGACGCCGCGGACCTGGAAGTCGATCTTGGCGTAGACGCTGGAGAACAGGCTGGTGAACGTGTTGTGCAGGGTGTCGGTGAGGATCAACGTGCCGGAGATGAACGTCACGCCGAGAATGATCGCCAGCGCGGTGAGCAGCAGGCGGAGCTTGTGAGCGAGCAGGCCCTTGAGCGTTACGTTGCGCATCTCAGGCTCCCAGGTTTCGCATCCACTCGAGCACCGAGTCCGCGGTCGGCTCCTCGAGTTCGCCTGCAACAGCACCGTCGGCCAGGAGAACCACCCGGTCGGCACACGCGGCACCCCGCGGATCGTGGGTCACCATGACGATCGACTGGCCCGTCCGCACGGTGGAGTTCTTGAGGAAGCTCAGCAGCTCGGCGGAGGCATTAGAGTCCAGGTTTCCGGTGGGTTCGTCGGCGAAGATCAGCTCCGGCCGTGTGATCAGGGCCCGCGCGCAAGCGACCCGCTGCTGCTGGCCGCCGGACAGCCGGCTGGGCTGGTGGTCCAGCCGGTCGCCGAGCCCGAGCCGCCCGACGATGTCGTCGAACCACTCCCGGTCTACCTTGGTACCTGCCAGGTCCAGCGGGAGCGTGATGTTCTCGGCAGCGGTCAGCGTCGGCACGAGGTTGAAGGACTGGAAGATGAAGCCGATACGGTCGCGGCGCAATCTGGTGATCCCGGTGTCATCCAGTTGGCCGATGTCCTGGTCGCCGATGAACGCCTGACCCGAGGTCGGCCGGTCCAGGCCCGCCATGCAGTGCAGCAGCGTCGACTTGCCCGAGCCCGACGGGCCCATCACGGCGGTGAACCGGCCACGCTCGAAGGCGACATTGACATTGTTCAGGGCGCGGACCGCGGCCTGCCCGGACCCGTAGGTCTTCGTAAGGTCGAGGGAGCGCGCCGCGCTTGTTGTCTCGGACGTGACTGTCATGATTTCGCCTCGATCATTGATCCTCCTGGCCGGCGTACGTTCGTTGCCCAGGATGGGTCGAGGTGGCAGTGCCGGGCGTCGGCCTGGCGGCCCTTTCTCAGGTACGACCGGCGGTGCAGACGGGCTGTCTTCGCCGGGTGGTTATCCGCCTAGGGATGTAGGCGCGACGTCACCGGCGTTCCCTTCTCGATAAACAGCGGGGGCTGAGGAGGGTGCAGGGCGGAGGCGATGGCGCCGCCGCCATCGAGCGGCAGGACGGCAAGGGTCGGCGGGCGGGGTGCCTTGCGACGGCCGGCGAACCGCGCCACGGCGGTACCCATGATGACTGCCTCCGCGAAATGATCGGCGCCGGCCAGGTGCGCGTGGCAGGCGTCGCTTCGGACGCGCAGCGTCATCGCGGACACGACGGCGCCCTCAGCGCCCAGCTCGCGCACCGTCTGCTCCAGCCGGCTCCGCGCATCCTGCCGCACGTGAGCCATCAGGCTCGTGTAGGCCGGCACCTCCGCGTTCCCCGTGCCCCAGAGGCCGGAGCTGGTCGTCACCAAGGTGTCGTGCAGCCCGGCGGCTGAGATGCCCAGTACGATCCCGGCGGGCACCCAGCCGTCCATGAGCAGCTTGGCGAAGTCCGAGCCGGACAGCCCGGAGGTAAACGGGCGGGCCAGCGGCGGGCAGCCGCGGCCCCGCACGGCCGTGCCGATCACCTTGAACTCGACGGTGGCGGCCGTGAAGTTATCGCCGGGGCTTTCGGTGACCTGCAGTGACGCACCCACAATGCCGTGGCCGCCGAGATCTGAGCACTCAACGGTCATCCGGTCGATCGCCGTCCGGTACCCGTCGCAGAGCGCCTGCGCGATCCGCGCGGCCGGGCCGGCCCAGCCCGTAACCCTCCCGGGCGCGCGAGGGGCCAGGGAAGGCGCCGCAGTCCCGGGGCAGCCGACTGCCGCGGTCGCGAACAACGGGTACACGGCGGCCCCGAATACCTGGCCGACAGGCTCGAACCCGACACTCCTGACCGCGGCGAACTCGTCAACCGGCAGGGCCGATCCCCACGTGGCGCCACGGCCTGCCAACTCGGTCATCACCGCCCGTCTTTGCCCAGCGGTACTGGCCGGCCTGCGCTTAGATGCGCTCGCCGGCGGCCGCCGATGCCGCTATGGCGAAGGATAACCTCCGGCGGTCTCGGCCCTTGTCACCGCTCTCGAGGGGTGGAATCAGCCGATGTTGGCGCCGCCCAGCGGCTTGTGCACGTCGCCGCGGGGGAACAGGTCCTCGGTCGGCGGGGTGAGGATGTCGGCCGGCGCAGGGCAGATGCGCTCGGCGATCGGGGCCAGCCGCTGCGGGTCGAAGCCGAACACGGCCGCCGCCGTTTCGCCCAGCATCTTGCGCGCCTCCGCTTCGGGGACGTTGTTCGCGCCGAGCGTCGCCTGGAAGTAGTTCTGGGTGCCGCCGTTCCAGGTTCCCTCGTGGTGCGGGTAGTCGACGCCGACCATCATCTTGTCGACCCCGATCCGGTGGCGGATGGCCACCTCGGCCCGGGTGAGCAGCGACGACCCGATGTGGCACTGGCGGGCGAAGTACTCCGACGGCCGGTGCCTGATGACGTCGCGGATGTCGCGTCGCAGGTAGCTGCCGTCGTAGGAGTAGTCCATCCCCTCAATCTTGGACGGGATCCAGCCCGATCCCTGCTCGGTGAGAACCAGCTGCAGGTTGGGGTGCCGCTCGAGCACGCCGCCCCAGATCATGTGGTCGAAGACCTGACGGCAGAAGAACTCGACCTGGGCCACGAACAGCGGGCCGAGGCAGACCGGATGCGGCGGCGGGTACTGGGGCGAGACCCAGCGGTTGGTGACGCCTGAGATCGCGACGTGGCTGTTGACCACCATCCCCAGATCCGCCAGGGCGGACCAGACCGGGTCGTAGATCGAGGAGTACAGCGGCCGCTCCTCGTCGAACGTCGGGAGCATGACGCCCTTGAACCCGGCGTCGAAGGCCCTGCGGATGTCGGCAATCGCGCGGTCCACGTCAGCGAAGCTGATCGACGCCATGCCCGCGAATCGTTCCGGCGCGTAGCTGAAGAAGTCGGCCAGCCAACGGTTGTAGGCGTCGTTCCCCGCGTCGACGTGCGCCTGGTCGCGCAGCGGCTCGCCGAGTTGGGCGGCCAGCAGCGGTGAGTACATCTCGAACGGAAGACCGAAGTCGGGGATGAGGACTTCACCCGCGACGCCTTCACGGTCGAGCTCGGCCAGACGGCGAGCCGGGTCGAAGTTTCCCTCGAGGCGGCCGGCGCTGATCACGTTCTCCCGCCACTCGTCGACCAGGTAAGGATCGAGGCGCTGCGAGAGCGCGCGTTCCTCGAACGTGTGGGATCCGGCCCGGGCGTAGGCCGCGCAGAACTCCGCGAACTCCTCGCGGAACTCCGGGTCCAGGTAGGAAGCGTAGTCCGGCATGCGCGCGGTGGCGTGCCCGTCGGAAGAGACGACCATCAGCTTGCTCATCGCTTGCCCCTAGCTCACTGTTTACTAAAATCACTGTGTACTAAAATGACTGTGTACTAAAAAATGCATACATTATTGCGATTAACTATAATCGCGCGGGTCCGAGTGTCAAGCGACCCGCTGGTCAGAGGAAGACCGGGCTCATGCTTTCCTCGGGTACGGAGGGCAGCCGGGCCGGCCGGGTGCGAACGTCGGCAACCGTGGGGCCGATCCGGTCCGCGACGTGCTGCAGCCGATCCAGGTCGAAGCCGAACACGCGGGCCGCGGTTCCGCCGAGCATGTCATACACCTCGTCCGACGGCACGTCGGCGAACGTGTGCGAGATCGCCTCCCTGGAGTAGGGGAAGGTGCCCTCGGCGTGGGGATAGTCGACGCCCCACATGATGTTGCCGATACCGATCTCGTGCCGGCGCCGCGCCTCGCTCGGCAGGAAAAGGCTCGCGCCGACGTAGAAGTTGCGGCGGAAGTACTGGCTGGGGGTAAGCGATAGCGGCCGCATCGCGGGGTTCAGGAAGCGACGGAAGCCGCGCTCATCCTTGCCGTCGAGGTAGATCTTGTCGAGGTGCTCCAGGTGCTCGGGAATCCAGTGCGCTCCGCCTTCGGTCAGGATCACCTTGAGCGACGGGTGACGTTCGAGCACCCCGGAGAAGATCAGGTGCGCGATGCCGCGCCGGTTGTAGAAGTGATTCTCCGCGAAGCTGATCGCCAGCACGCCGGGACCGCCGCGCTCGGCCCCCGGCATGGCGGGCGGGGCCGGCGCGTGCTTATGGACGGGGATGTCGAGATCAGCGCACAGCTGCCATAGCGGTTCCAGGTCCGAGACGTACAGCGGCAGTGAGTCGCTAGTCGGGCTGTCCATGGGAAGCAGGATGCCCCCGGTCAAGCCCATCTCCTTGATCCGCGCGATCTCGTCGAGCGCGTCCTGGACGTCCTGCAGCATCACCTGCGCGATACCGGCGCGACGCGCCGGCGCCTGGGCACAGAAGTCCGCCAGCCACCGGTTGTGGGCGCGCAGCCCCGCCCATCGGCGCTCGTACTCGGCGCGGTCCGCGGGGCCGGTGCCCGCGAACACCGAACCGGGCATGAACGGGGGAGCGGTGTTGGGGAAGATGACCTCGGCGCTGACACCGTCCTGGTCCATGTGCAGCAGCCGGCGCGGTGAGTCCCAGCTGAGGGCGCTGTGCCAGGAGGCCGCGCCCGTCAGTACCTCCACCTCGCCGAAGTCGAAGCCAGGCTTGTCCAGCCGGGGGTCGACGAAGTCCCACGGGTTGCCGTACGCCGCCGCCCAGGCGTCGAACTCGCCGTGCCACTTGCTCTCGAGATACGGCTTGTAGTCGAGGATGTCCGCCCCGGCGTGGCTGTCGGACGAGATCACGACGTAGTGGTAACCCGGCTCCAGCTGGACCGGGCCCGACGCCCCGGGAGGCTCCGACGCAGACGCAGACATTACTTTCCTCCCGAGGCGCGCTCGAATGGGGGACGCCCTCGAGCGTCCTAGAAGTGCATGCAAAATTTTATGCACGACACGAGAACATAGTCAAGGTTACGACCGCCCGCATTGACGGGCCGGAGCAACCGTCTTACGTTTATGTCGACAAAAATGTATGTAAATGGGAGGAGGATTGACAGATCTAACCGGACGGGTGGTTCTCGTCAGCGGCGCCGGCCGCGGTATCGGGCGCGCCATCTGCCTGGCCGCGGTGCGGGCGGGCGCCCTCGTCTGCGGCGGCAGTCGCACCACGTCGGACCTGGACGAGGTGGCCGCCGCGGCGGCAGACGGTCCCGGCACGTTCACCGGTGTACGGCTCGACGTAACCGAGCTCGGCTCAATCGAGAAGTTCGTCGAGACCGCGCTCGAGCGCCACGGCCGGATAGACGGACTGGTGAACAACACCGGGGCCGGCGTGACCGTGCCGTCCCTGGGCATCTCCGAGGGGCAGTTCGATTCCGCGTTCGCCTTCAACACCAAGAGCATGTTCTTCTGCTCGCAGCGGTGCGTGCAGGCAATGCGGGACCAGGGCGGCGGCGGCAGCATCGTGAGCATCAGCTCGAACTTCGCCGTCGCCGGGGTGGGATCGCGGTCGGTCTACTCGGCCGCCAAGGCCGCGGTGGAGAGCCTCACCCGATCACTGGCGGTCGAGTGGGCCAGCCTCGGCGTGCGAGTCAACGCGATCGCACCGGGCACGGTCAACACGCCCGGCTACCAGCGTGCGCGCAGCGCAGCCCCGGAGATGGTGGCCGGGCTGATCGCCTCGACCCCGTCTGGCCGCATCGCCGAGCCGGCCGAGATCGCTGCCCTGACGGTGTTCCTGCTGTCCGATGCTTGCGCGGCGATGACCGGACAGGTCGTCACCGTCGACGGCGGGCAGTCGGTGCCGCTGGCCGCCCTGGGCATGCGGAGTCCGGACCGGGACGCCGACGTCCGGGCAGTTCCCGTGCCCGATCGCAGGTAACGGACTAGTAACGGAGCCGTCGGCACCTTGACAGGGCGAGGCCGAGATCACAGTATTTTTTGCATACA
>JBEKHI010000401.1:0-7453 GCA_050012355.1 Streptosporangiaceae bacterium
CCGCGCAGATCGTCACCCCGAACAGGCCTTGCTCCTGATAGGAGACGATCCAGTTGCTGTCAATGGGGTGCCCGTTGTACTGCGCGTTGTTCAGCCCGAATCCGAATAGTTCCTCGAATTTGTTCCGTGGCTCGCCCAGCACTTGCGCCCAGTAGTTCGTCCGGCCACTGAGGCCGAGCAGTGTCTGCGTGCCCTGGCCGCGGGCGAGCCAGGATGTGATGAAGCCGGATAGCCCGACGGCCGCCACCGCGGCGACGCCGCCGATGACGGCGAACAGCCGGCGGACCCTTGCCCTGGCCACGATCAGGCTCAGCCCGGCGACCGCGAGGGCCGCCAGCAGCGCGCCGAGCGCCGTCCTGGTGTGCGTGAGCAGCAGTATCGCGCCCGCGAAGACCACGGCGACGGCGGTGATCTTGCCCCGCGCCAGTCCGCTGAACCAGAGCACGACGACTAGGCCGAGGGTGATCGCCGCGTAGTGCGCCACCTGGGTGGACGGGATTGGCCACAGCACGCCGGACAGCCGGCCGTTCACCATCGCGCGGCCGGGAGCCACCAGCAAGCCGAGCAGCACCGTGGCCAGCACCACGGTCAGCGCCTTCAGGTGGACGCGCACCAGCAGCAGGTCGCGACGACCGAAGTACGGGGACAGCAGCCACAGTGCGGCGGCGAACTCGGCGAGCCGGAACGTCCGGTAGGCGGTCCCTCGCAAGTACTGGGCGTTCAGGCAGGTCAGCACCGCCTCGATGGCGAGCAGGCTGACCAGGAACAGGAAGAAGCCCGGCCGGACGACCACCTTAGGATTCGCCGCCAGCGCCGCCAGTACGCCGAGCGGCAGCGCACCCTGAGTGAGCACCTGGCCGATCGTCGGCGGAATGTGCAGGATCGTCAGGTTGGTGGCGAAGGCCAGCACGTTGAAGAGAATCAGGCTCCAGGCGAGGGTGACCCGGTGTTCCAGCTGGCGCTGGAGGCCCTGCTCGGCGTCGCGTACCTGGACCTGCGGCCTCGGCCGGAGGACGGCCGTTGTCGTGATGCTCATCCGCCACCCTCCTGGGCCATCGCGAGCCAGCCAGGTGGCTCGGCCGCGACGGAGTCCGTCCTGACCAGCTCGCTGGCGGCGAGCTGGATCGCGGAGACGACGATCATGTCGCGCACCGAATACACCGCCGGCTGCCCAGCCACCACCCGGCTGAGCGCCTCACGGTACATCGTCCGGTGTCCCTTGTCGCGGAACAGGGTCCGTGACCGCCGGTCGAGCCCATCGGAGCGGATCCGCAGCTTCCACAGATCGTCGATCGTAATCGTGGCCAGGCCCCGGCGGATCTCGATCTGCTCCTGCACACCGCGGATATCGTCACCGCGGGTGGTGCCGAGCACGGTCAGCAGCGACCCGTCCTCGAAGGTGACCGTGAGCACGCGTTCCTCGTCGCTGCCGGGCTCGGAGCCGGGTACCCGGGGCGACATCGCCAGCGAGACCGGCAACGGGCTGCCCTCCAGCAGGAAGACCGCCATGTCGATCCAGTGGCAGAGGTTCCCGGTGATCCGGGTTCCCTGGTTCGGCCAGAAGTACCAGTGATCCGGCTGGAAGTTCAGCTCCTTGACCACGACGGAGATCGAGGTGGGCCCGGACTCCCGCCGCAGCCGGGCACGGGCCCGGCGGACCAGCGGGTGGTACCGCCGGTTGAACCCGATCTCCACCGCTCCCGGGTGCGAGCGCATCAGGGTCGCGAGCTGCTCGACGTCCGTTTCCGTCACCGTCGGCGGCTTTTCCACAAAGACCCGGTGGCCGGCCTTGACCGCCGCGCAGGCCAGCCGGGTGTGCGAGTCGTGCGCGGTGGCAACGATCACGAGCCCCTGGCCAGGCAGTTCCTCGATGGCCCGCTCCGCGTCGGTCGTGGCCAGCGCGAAGCCCGCCTCACGGCCGACGATCGCGGCGATCTGCGGTTCGCGGTTCGCCACCGCGTAGGGTGTCAGCCGCGCCCGGCGCAGCGCCGGGATGATCTCGTTGCGGGTGTAGTCGCCAGCGCCAAGTACCGCCACCGGCAGGCCGCCGGAAGCAGGCACCGTTTTCAGCCGCAGCACCGTGTCGGCCGGCCCCGGGTCGGCTCGCGGCGGCCGCACGATGGCGCCAGCGTCGTTATGGTCATGATGGTCGTTGTTCTGCGCCGCTTCCCGCAGCGCCGTGACGAGCTCGGCCGGCGGCGGCATCGCGGAGTACAGGTACCCCTGCCGGCACAGCGGAGCGAGCGTGCTGGCCTGGGCCGCCAGGCGGCGGGCGAGGTCGCGCAGCGCGTCGTCGCCGAAATCCTCGTCCACCGGCAGCACGAGATCGCGATGGACCACCACCTGCTGCGCCGCCGCCGGAGCACGGGGCGCCAGCGCCACCACCCGCCCGCCGTCGACAACGGTGCTGCCGAGGACAACGCCGACCCGGAAGTCCCCGGTGTACCGCGGCTCGTCGCGCTTGGTCCTGGCCTTGCGGAGCGTGCTTCGCGGGCCGTCGGTCAGCATGAAGACCGCGACCTTCCGCCCTGGACGGCGGTTCACCCGCGCGGACGCGTTCTCAACGGGGAACAGCGGGACGGCCGCCGCCACGTCGATCAGTACGCCCTCGGCGGGCACCTCGTACCCGGGGACGTCTAGCCACGCGTCATGCCAGAGCAGTTTCACGGTTCATCCCCAGATATCGCGGATAACGTTGAGCACCACACGCGAGCCGAGCCGGTCCAGGCTGATCGGCAGTTCGCGCATCCCGGACAGCGTCTCGCGCACCGCGCGCTGCCGTTCCATCGGGCAGATGACCACCAGGAACCCGCCACCGCCGGCCCCGGTCACCTTGGCCCCGGTCGCGCCGGCGTCCAGCGCCCGGGCCACCGCCCGGTCGATCTCCTCGCTGGAGACACCGGAAGCCAGCTTCCGCTTCGCTTCCCAGCCCTCGCGCATGGCGGAGCCGAGACCGTTCACGTCGCCGGCCTGGAGCCGGTCCACCGCGTAGCCCGCGAGATCGCGCAGCAGGTCGAGCTGGGCGCGGGTGTCCTCGATGTTCGCGCTCTGCTCGGCCAGGATGCGATCGGCCTTCCTGGTGATCCCGGTGTAGAAGAGCAGCAGCTGCTGCTGGAGCGCCCGCCGCTGGTCCGTCCCCAGGTCGACCGTCTTGGGCACCACCTCGTCGCCTGGCCCGAAATGGAGGTCCCGTATCCCGCCGAACGCCGCGATGTACTGGTCCTGCTTGCCGATCGGTTTCCCGCAGCGCTCGATCTCGATCTGGCAGGCGCCCTCGGCCAGCTCGGCGGCGGTCACCGGGCGCCCGGAGTACGCGTAGAGCGCGTGCAGCAAGCCGACGGTGACGGCCGACGAGGATCCGAGGCCCGAGCCCTCGGACGGGATGTCGGCCAGCGTGGTGATCTCGACGCCTTTCGTCACCCCGGTCATCTGCATGGCCTCGCGGACCAGCTCGTGCTCCAGATCTTCTACCCGGGAGACGATCTCCTTCTTCGAGTAGTTGACGTAGATGGCGTCGTCGAAGCGCTCCTTGACGATGACGTAGACGTACTTGTCGATCGCGCAGTTCAGCACCCGGCCGCCGTGCTCCCGGTAGTAACCGGGCAGGTCGGTGCCGCCACCCAGCAGGCCGATGCGCAATGGAGTCTGGGTAATGATCATGTCGTCATGGCCTCCGCCCGGGCAGGCCACTCCTGAAGGGCCCGCTGGTAAGCGTCGATCGTCCCGATATCACGGAAATACCCCTTGACCGCGACTGTCCGGGCCTGTCCGACCAGCCGTGGCAGCAGGTCGTGGCCGATGTCGCAGGGCGCGGGCGCGGCTATCTCGTCGAGCACGCTGGGGGCGAACGTGTAGATGCCCGCGTTCGCCAGGTCGGACACCGGGTGGGCGGGCTTCTCCGCGAACCCGCTGATCACCCCGGACGCGTCCAGCTCGACAATGCCGCAGGCCGAGGGGTTCTCAGCGTGGAACACGGCCAGCGTCGCGGCGGGCCGGTACGTCCGGTGCGCGTCGAGCAGCGACCCGAGATCGAAGTCGGTCAGGTTGTCGGCGTTGCACGCCAGGAAGAAGTCGTCCGCGGCCACCCACTGCCGGTTCGCCAGCAGCGTTCCCGCGCTGCCGAGCAGTACCGGCTCGTAGCTGGTGCGGACCACCGGCCCTCCGGCGCGCGCGGCCAGGTGCGTGCGAACCACGTCGGGGAGATGATGCAGGTTGACGACCACCTCGTCGACACCGGCATCGCGCAAGCTGTCCAGCCACAGGTCCAGCAGCGGCCTGCCGCCGATATTCACCATGCACTTGGGTGTCGTGTCGGTGATCGGCCGCAACCGCGTCCCGAGGCCGGCGGCGAGCAGGAAAGCCTTCACGTCCGCTTGCTCCGTACGACTCCGAGGCTGCGCATCCGCGCGTTCGCCTCCCCCAGGATCCCGTCCAGCCCGTCCAGGCCCTTCAGCCACTCCGCGTAGGCGGCCACCGAGTCGGCGGGCGTCCGGCGTGGCTCCCAGCCGAGGCCACGCAACGCGGTGATGTCGGAGAATATGTGCCTGGTGTCGCCGAACCGGTACTCGCCGGTCAGCTCCGCGGGCTCCGCAGAACCAAATTGGGCCATAACGACGTCGGCGAATTCTTTCGTGCTCACCGGTTCGCCCCCGCCGACGTTGAAGACCTGCCCGGTCGCCCGGTCGTCTTCGAGCACCAGCAGGTTGGCGTCGATCACGTCCTCGATGTTGACGTAATCCCGGAGTGACTCGCCGTCTTCGTACAGCGTCGGCGGGACGCCCTGCAGGTAGCTCAGGCAGAAGATCCGGCAGGCGCCGGAGTACGCGTTGTATACCGACTGCCCGGGGCCCTGGACGATGCTGTATCGCAGCGCGACCGTCGGCACCGAATACCGGCGGCCGAGGTTGATGGCCACCATTTCCTGGCCGTGCTTGGACATGCCGTAGGCGTTTTGCGGGTTGGCGATATCTTCCGGAGTCGGCCGCATCAGCATCGGACCGCCGCACTGCGGGCACGGGACGTCCCATTCGCCCGCCATCAGCGCCACTTCCTCGCGCATCCCCGGCAGCTGGTCACCGTCCATCGGGCAGGTGTAGAGGCCTTCGCCCATCGTGGACTGGGACGACGCCACGACGATCCTGGCCAGATCGAGGCGCTCGGCGACGATGATCTCGTACAGCAGCGCGGTGGACACGATGTTCACCGCGGAGAACCGGGAGAAGTCCGGCATGTAGTCCTGGTAGGCGGCGAAGTGATACACCGCGTCGACCCGGCGAAGCAGGTTGGCGAGCAGGTCGCGGTCCAGCACATCGCCCTCGTAGAAGTCGACCGCCGGGTCCAGGTTGCTGGGTCGCGGGCTCCGGTGCACCGGTGGGGTCATCGCATCGATGACCACCACCTCGTGACCGCGCTCCAGCAGACGCGCACAGGTATGTGATCCGATGAATCCGGCGCCCCCGGTGACAAGAACCTTCATTTCGCTCGCTTCCTACGTCGTTCGGCTACCTCTCGGTAGACATTCAGCGTCGCCGCGCCAGTGGCACCCCAGGTGAATTCGGCGGCCCGGCGCAGTCCTCGATCACGCAGACCGTCTCGGTCCGGCCCTATCGCCTCGAGGATGGCCTTGGCCAGCGAGGCGGGTTCGGCCGGGTCCGCCAGCACCGCCGCGCCGCCGGCGGTTTCCGGCATGGCGGTGGTGTCCGACGTCACGACCGGGCAACCGCAGGCCATCGCCTCGAGAATGGGCAGCCCGAAGGTCTCGTTGAACGACGGGTAGACGAAGAGGTCCGCCGCCCGGTAGAAGTCCACGGTTTCCTCCAGCGGGACTCCGCCGGTGAAGACCACGTCATCGCCAATGCCCAGTTCGGCGACCAGCGACCGGAGCGAGGCGGCGTACCTTTCGTCCCGTCCGGGTCCGACGACGACGAGCTGCCGGTCCCCGAGGTCCTCCCGTGCCAGTGCCCACGCCTTGAGCAGTCCGTCGCAGTTCTTGTACGGCCACAGCGACGAGACGAACAGCACGAACGGCTTGGTCACGCCATGACTCGCGATCCGTGCTCGCGCCTGCTCCACGTCGCCCGGCTTGAACAGGTCGTGGTCAACCGCTTCGTAGATCAGCTTGAGTTTGCGCGGGTCGACCTCCAGGTACCGCTCGACCTCCGATCGCAGGCTCTCGGAGTTGATGATGATGGCCTCCGCGACTCGCGCGGAACGCGGGTAGCTGAGCCGCCGGTAGGCCCGGGTGAGCGGTGCGACCGACTCGGGCGCGGTGAACGCGTGCATCGTCTTCATGTGGATGACCGGCGACCATGACGGGTTCACGACCGGCGCCATCAGCGTGTTGAAGACGTCGATGCCGCTGAGCGGCAGCCGCATCGGCGAGTACAGATGCTCGCTGAGCGTGCGGAGCTTGCGCCGCTCGTTCGACCAGGGGTAGGTGATGTAACGCACGCCGGGCCCGTATCCCTGGTGCATCGAGCGTGACTTCGGGCTGACCAGCAGGTGCAGCTCTTCCCCGGTGTTGAGCCGGCCGGCCATCTCCGGTATCACCCTGGTCCAGAACCAGTGAGCGCCCGAAGGGTTGGCCGGATCATCCGTCAGCAGGTTGATCGCGACGCGCATGCTAGAACACCGTCCCAGCTACCGCGTGTGGGCTCATCCGGGACTGCCTGATGTACTGCGCGAGCGCGTGCATGATCATCTGGTGCAGGTCCTCGATGACGCCGTAGTTCTCGCAGTCGACGTGGATCGCGACGTCAGCCGCCGACCTGGCGGCTCCGCCGTCGAAGCCGGTGATGGCTATCGTCCGCAGGCCGTGCTCGCGGGCCCAGGTGAGCGCCCGGACGATGTTGGGCGACCGGCCAGAGGACGACACCGCGATCAGGACGTCGCCGGCTTCGGCCTGGGTCTGGAGTTGATGGGTGAAGACGTTCTCGTAGCCGTTGTCGTTGGCTATCGCGGTGAGGACCTCCACATTGGTGGCAAGGCTCAGCACCTTCGGCACCAGATCGGTCCCGTTGCCGACGCCCTTGGTGTGGTCGCACTGCATGTGGTTGGCGATCGAGGCGGACCCTCCGTTGCCACAGGAGAACATCCGCGCGCCGCGAGTGTAGGCATCCACGAGGATCCGGGCGGCGCGGTCGAACGCGCCGGCGTCTATCGTCTTGCCCGCCCGGGCGAGTTCCTCCGCGTACGCGTCGAAGTACGACGCCGCGGCCGGGTAAGCGGCCGCGGGGAACCGGGCAGATCCACCGGAGCTCATGTCGTAACCGGCTCTCGGATCGCGACCCGTTCCAGGATGAACGGCGCCGCTGCCGCGAGGCTAGGGAACGACCAGACCCCTGGCCGGTTGCGGTCGCCCTGGCCCAGGTAGACAGCCGACGCGCCCACGGCCTCGGCGAGGCCGATGTCCTCGGGGCGGTCACCCACCACCCAGGATGCGCGCAAGTCGAGG
>JBEKHI010000402.1:0-7439 GCA_050012355.1 Streptosporangiaceae bacterium
CACTCGTGTCGTCGGCGGGCATCATCAAGGCGCTGCGGGAGGTCCTGGACCCCGGGACGATCCTGGTGCAGGACGCGCCCGGCCTCGGCACCTGGATCCACCGCTACCTGGACTTCATCCATCCGGACACGTTCTACGCGGCGGCGGGCGGATCGATGGGCTGGGGCCTCCCCGCCGCCATGGGCATCCAGCTGGCCCGCCCGCAAGCCCGAGTAGTCACGGTGTCCGGTGACGGCTCGTTCTGGATGGTCGCCCAGGACCTGGAGACCGCCGTACGTGAACACCTGCCGGTGGTGAACATCGTCAACAACAACTTCGCCTTCGGCAACACCCGGGACCGGCAGCGAACCGCCCACGGCGGCCGCTACCACGGCGTGTTCTACGGCAACCCCGACTTCGCCGCGTTCGCCCGGCTGCTAGGCGCCCACGGCGAACGAGTAGAACGCGACGAGGACTTGGTGCCCGCCATCCGCCGCGCTCTAGCCAGCGGCTTGCCGGCCGTAATCGACTGCATCCAGGACACCCACGAGGGCCTGCCTCCGGACCTGGTGCCCCCTTCGTCCCGCTAGCCCGCCCGCTGGCCCTGCGGGTCCGGCAGCCCCGCAGGCCGGCCCATGGATGTCCCATCGATAGCGCCATAGCGCCAGCGATGGGCCATCCATGGCGTCGCGGAAGAGCCCCAGCCTGGGGGTATGTACCTTATGTGGCTAATGGCTGCGGGGCAGGCGATCCAGAGGGCGGCGTACGCGTCGCCGGCGGCGAGCAGCATGCGGGTGACGGCTGGTGCTGCCACCTGGACTACGCTCGGGCCGTGCTGTACCACGTCGGTCACGTCCCGCGTCATCGGCGACACGCAAGGGAAGTATTAAAGTAAATTAGCTTTTTACTTTAATACTGGCGAACTGAACCTTGCTGTATTGCGTTGGACTTCAACATGCCCGACTGGCCTGGCGTCATATTGAAGTCATCCAGCTGTTAGGTTAAACATGGAAGCTGTGGAGCCAGTGGGTTGTGGGCTGATCACCGATCTGCGTCCCGGCGTGGTCGCGATGGTTGGCCGGTCGGCCGGGCTTCCCGGTAGCAGTATTGAATGGAAACAGTCATTTACTTTAATATGAACCAGTCATGGCTGCCTTATTGCAGGGATCCTCAACAAGCCGGCAATCCTCGTGGTCTTACTGAAGTGATCCGGCTGCCAGATTCAACATGGGAGCCGGAATCTCGCGGGGCCGGGTCCCAACGGCGGCGTGGGGTCCAAACGTCTACGGACGTTTGCGGTGGCTACGGGTGCGGGCGGGACCAGGCGGCCCAGAGGGTGGCGTAGGGGCCGCCGGCCGCGAGTAGCTGCTCGTGGGCACCGCGCTCGATTACCCGGCCGGAATCCATCACCAGGATGGTGTCCGCCTCGGCGGCTTGGGAGAGGCGGTGGGCGATTACTACCGCCGAGTGGTCGCGAGTGACGGCGGAGGCGGCGTGGTCGAGAGCGCGGGCCGCGTCGCTGCCGCCCTCGGCGGTGGCCTCATCGAGGATGACGAGATCAGGGTCGAGCAGCACCAGCCGGGCCAGCGCTAGCTGCTGGGCTTGGCTGGCGGTGAGGGCGGTGCCGCCGGCCCCGACTAGGGTGCCGGTGCCGTCGGGGAGCGCTGCTACCCAGCCGGAAGCTCCTGCCTCCGCCAGCGCGGAACCGATCTCGGCCGCGGTGGCGCGCGGAGAGGCGAGCAGCAGGTTGTCGGCGATGGTGCCCGCGAACAGGTGGGTCTCCTGAGTGACCAGGGCGGTGCTGCCCGACACCGCGATGGTGCCGGAGCGTGGCTGTCGCATGCCCGCCAGCAGCGAAGCGAGGGTGGACTTGCCGGATCCGGTGGCCCCGACGACGGCGACGTGCTGGCCGGGATCGAGCCGGAAGGTCACGTCCCGCAGCACGTCGGGTCCGTCGCCGTAGCCGAACCCGACCTCGCACGCGTCGATAGCGCCGGGACCGGGCAAGACCGCGGAAGGGCCAGGCAAGACCATGGTGGTGATGCCGACCAGCCGCGCGAGACCGGCGCCGGCCTGCTGGATGCTGTCGAACACGCCGAGCACGGTGTTGATCGGGTTAAACAGGTTGGCGAAGAACAGCGCGGCGGTCGTGGCGGCGCCGATGTCGGCCAGGCGAGCCCGGACCAGCAGGAACGCCACCAGCAGGATCGCGCCGAGGCCGATGAACTCGGCCAGGTTCAGCCGCCCGAAGAACCGGGTCGCGGCCCGGTTCGCCGCGAACTCGTACTCCATCGACGCGGCCGACGCCACCTCGATGCGGTCACGCTGTGAGTGGCCGAGCCGCAACGCCCGCAGCGTCGGCAGCGCGGTGAAGCCAGCCAGCAGGGCCGAGGCACGGCGTCCGTCCGCGACCCGGCCCGCCGCGTATATCGGCCTGGACGTGCGCAGGTACCAGCGCAGCGTGTGGGCCTGAATCGGGACGGCCAGCAAGCCGGCCAGCGCGAACCGCCAGTCCAGGGTGGCCAGCCCGGCCAGGGTGACGACGATCGTCAGTCCGGCGGCGATGAAGTCGCCGAGTGCGTCCTGGGCGGCGTCGGTGATCCGCTCGACGTCACCCGATACCCGGGACACCAGGTCGCCGGTGCCGCCAGCCTCGACCGCGTCGATGGGCAGGCCGAGTGCGGTGACCACCGCCTCCTCGCGCAGCCTGGCCGCCGCGGGCAGCACGACTCCGGCCAGCAGCACCCTGCCCGTCCAGCCGGTGACCGCGGCGGCCAGCGTGGCGACCGCCAGGCCGATGACCGGCGCGGCCAGTGACGCCAGACCGCGATGCGAGGCGACGTCCTGGGCGATCCATCCGATCGCGACCGGCCCCGCCAGCCCGAGCGCGCTGTCGACTAGCATCACGGCGACCGCTGCGGCCAGCCGGGCCCGGCCGCCGCGCAGCAGCACTCGCAGGTAGCCGCGGACCTGGCGCCCGGTCGCGGTCGGCAGCAGCGGCGCGGTCATCGGGCCACCGCGCTGGAGTAGACGCCTAGGTACACGACCTGGTCGCAGCGGGCCAGCCAGGCCGGGCTGGTGGTGATCACTAGTGTGGTCCACCCGGTGCGGAGGTTGCGGACCCGGTCCGCGATCTGGTCCTCGGTGGCGGCGTCCACCGCGGTGGTGGGGTCGTGCAGCACCAGCACCGGCGGGCAGGCGGCCAGCGCGCGGGCGAGGGCGATCCGCTGCCGCTGGCCGCCGGACAGCCGCTCGCCGCGGTCACCCACCAGTGCGCTAACCCCGCCCGCCACCACGTCGATGACCTGATCGGCGAACGCGGCATGCGCGGCCGCGTCGATCGCGTCGCGATCCGCGGTCAGCAGGGCCAGGTTCTCCTCGATGGTCCCCGGCATCAGCACCGCATCGTGTGGTGATACCAGTACAAGACCGCGCGCCACCTCTAGCGGCAAAACGGAGACATCGACAGCGTCGAGCAGGATCCGCCCGCTATCGGTGTCCCGTTCGCGAGCCAGCAACGCCACCAGCGCCATGGCCAGCGCCGGGTCGCCGCAGGCCAGCCCGGTCAGCGACCCGGACTCGATCGTCGCGTCCACCCGGGCCCGGCTGTCCAGCGCGACGTTCTCGAGTACTAGCCGGCCGCTGGCTGTGAGGTCCGCATGGACCGCGGACGAACGGACCGCGGGACCGGCCGCGAGCACCTCGGCGACGCGACCGGCCGACGCTAGCGCCCGGGCGTAAGCGGCGTTCGCGCTGGAGACGACCTGCATGGGACCGATGATGAACTGCGCCAGCCCGAGCGCGGAGACAAGCTCCCCGATCCCAAGGTGGCCGGAGAGGGCGAGCCAGCCGCCGACCGCGGCGATCAGCGTGAGATAGATACCGGCGAGCGCGGTGCCGGCCACCGAGAGCGCGGCCTCAGCGGAGACCGAGCTCAGCGACGCACGGGCCGCGTCCTGGCTGGCGCGCGCGTAGCTGGCGGCCGCCGCCGGCTCGGCCCCGATGCCCTTGAGTACCCGCAGCCCGCGGATCAGGTCCTCGGCCAGCGCCGTCGCCCGCCCCTGCGAGACCTGCTCGGCCGCGCTGCGGCGCCGCAGCAGCCGGGCTACTCGGTCCTGCGCGGCCAGCAGGATCGCGGTGCCGACCACGACGATCCCGCCCAGCAGCAGCGAGTACCGCAACAGCAGGACGGTCGAGAACACCAGGACCGTTACGGCGGCCACGCAGCGAGCGACGATCCCCGCGAACGCTCCGATGCGATCGGCGTCGCTTGCAGCCCGGCTTAGCAGGTCGCCTGGTGCGAGGGTGATGCCCCCGGCCGGGTCGACCGCCCGTGAGGTTAGCCACATCCGCACCTGGTGGGCGGTGCCCTGCTTAGCGCGCATGCTGACGCGGGAACCGAACCGCCAGGACAGCGACAGGAAGGCGAAGTCCGCCGCCAGGATCGCGAGCCACCGCCCGATAGAGCCCCAGCTCCCATGGCTGACCGCCTTGCCGATGGTCGCCCCGATGATCACCGGCACCATCGACTCGCCCAGCTGGTGAGTGCTGTACAGCACCGAGGCCGTCACCAGGTCGTTCTTCCTCGTCCGCAGCGCACGCCACAGCAGGCCACGAGGTTCGGGGGTAATCACATGTTCAAGTTAGGCTTACCTAAGTTGGCGAGTAAATGCCGTGGTGCGCCAGCGTGTGTCGCATACCGGCCAAGGAGGAGCGGGATGACGGCGGACAGCGCCATCGAGCTGAAGCAGTTCGAGATGGTTCAGGGGCAGGCGTTCGACCTTCATGCCCACAACCCGCACCAGCTCGCCTGGGCCAGCACCGGCGTGCTCATGGTCGACACGACCGATCACTTCTGGGTGCTGCCGCCGCACCTCGCGCTCTGGATACCCTCCGGCGTCCCGCACGCTCCGGCGGCGCTGCGTGAAACGGTGATGCGGGGCATCTACTTCGACCCTGACCGGTGCCCGCTGCGCTGGGACTGGCCGACGGTGCTGGTGATCTCGCCGCTGGCCCGCCAGCTCATCGAGTACCTCGCCGGTGAGCTATCCGACGACGCTCGCGTCCGGGCCGAGGCGGTGCTGCTCGACGTGCTGCGCCCGGTCAACGCGGACACGATCTCGGTGCCGATGCCCGCCGACGACCGTGCCCGGGACGTAGCCAGGATGCTCCTTGAGAATCCGGCCGACAGCCGGAGCCTTGAGCAATTCGCTCGCGATATCGGGTCAAGCCCGCGGACCCTGCTGCGGCTGTTCCTGGCGGAGACCGGGCTGACCTTCAACGAGTGGCGGGTGCACGCCCGGCTGCAAGCGGCCATCGCGCACCTAGCCGAGGGCCGCCCGGTCGCGAGCGTGGCCGGACAGGTGGGCTACGCCACCGGCAGTGCCTTCGTCGCCGCGTTCCGCCGGGTCACCGGGCTCACCCCGGCAACGTATCTCGGGCATCTGACGGATGACGGATAGCCGACATCGGATGGCGGCACAGACTCTTGCCTGGTAGATAGCGTTCTGGCGACGTTAGTTAGGTAGGCGTACCTAACTAACAAGGAGCGCGATGCCAGGCACGTCCGTGATCGCCATGGCGGTGCTCCAGGGCAACATGAGTTGGCGGCGTGTTCGCGGCAGCTGACCGGTTTGGTGGGGTATCACCTGGTTGCTTTAGGTCCTTGCCTTGCCCCTGGGTCCGAGTGATCCTGGTCAGTGCAGCACCACCCGCACAAGAGCATGGGTAACGCAGCACCGACCATAATCCCCGGGCGCGACAGCAGGGCGAGATGACACGAATGCCTGGTTCGTGGACCCTCCGCCCCCGAACCACCAGCCCTCACTCCAAGAGAGATGCGCCCATGGGTCATCGACGGTGGTGTAGAAGATCGTGTCAGCGGCCGTGGGCGCGCTGGGTCTTACACTGGCCGGGTGAGCATCGTCCTGAACCTGCTTGAGGACGTGCGCTGGCGGGGGCAACCTATTCCTGGCGATCGTCCGCAGGCGCTGCTGGCGGCCCTCGCGGAGCGTGACGGCCGCGTGGTACGCGCCGAGGAGCTGATCGAGCTCGTCTGGGGAGACGAGGCGCCGTTCAACGGCATGAAGGGCCTGCAGGTGCTGGTGTCGCGCACCAGGAACGCCTGCGGCGCGGACGCGATCGTTCGGGACGGTGCCGGGTACCGGCTGGGGGCCAGGCCGGATGAGGTCGACAGCACCAGGGTCTCGAGGCTGGTCCGTGACGCCGCGGCAGCGCTGGAGCGGGACGCGGCCACGGCCGCGGAGTCCGCCCGGGAAGCCCTGGCGCTGGCCGCCGGCCTGTCCGAGACTGACGACGGGGACACCGGCCCGCTCGCGGAGGTCCGCCGCGGCGCCTGGCAGGACGTGCTGGTCGGGCGGGTGATCCTGGCCCGGGCTTCCAGCCGGATGGGTGAGCACCAGGCCGCGCTTCCGGCGCTGGAAGCGGCGTACGCCGAGCGGCCGCACGATGAATCGCTGCTGGCGGACCTGCTGCGCAGCGAGGCCGTCGTCCGTGGCCCGGCGACGGCGCTTGAGCGTTTCGAACGGTACCGGCGGGACTTGCGCGACCGGGTCGGCGCCGACCCCGGCGAGTCGCTTCAGCGCACGCACCGCGGCCTGCTGGCTCAGGACAGCCCAATCCGCCGCGGGGTGCGTTACGACGCGACCACGCTGATCGGCCGTGATGGTGACCTAGACCGGTTGCGGGCGCTGCTGGCCGGCTCGCGGGTGGTTTCCATCGTCGGCCCCGGCGGACTGGGTAAGACCCGGCTGGCGCACGCGCTGGCCCGCGAGGCGGGTCAGCCCGTTGTCCATGTCGTCGAGCTGGTCGGCGTCACCTCGGCTGAGGACGTCGTGGTCGAAGTCGGCTCGGTGCTCGGCGTCCGTGACTCGGTCAGCAGCCGCCGGACGTTGACAGCGGAGCAGCGGGCCGACACCCGGGCGCGCATCGCACAGCGGCTCGGGCAGTCGCCTGGCTTGCTGGTACTGGACAACTGCGAGCACCTGATCGGGGCGGTAGCCGAGCTCGTCGCGTTCCTGGTGTCGGCGACGCCCGACCTGAGCGTGCTCACCACCAGCCGTGCGCCGCTGGCGATCGCCGCCGAGCGCGTATACCTGCTCGGCGAACTGCGTGCGGATGACGCGGCCGAGCTGTTCCGGGAACGGGCGACAGCCGCCCGACCGGGCGTTCGCCTCAGTGAGCAGGCCGTGGCGAGCATCGTCCGCCGGCTCGATGGCCTGCCGCTGGCGATCGAACTCGCCGCCGCCAAGACGCGTGCCATGTCGGTGGAGGAGATTGATCGCCGGCTGGAAGACCGGTTCGCGTTGCTGCGCGGCGGGGATCGCAGCGCGCCCGATCGCCATCAGGCGCTGCTGACGGTCATCGAGTGGTCGTGGAACCTGCTGGACGGCGACGAGCAGCGTGCGCTGCGCTGGCTGGCGTTGTTTCACGACGGGTTC
>JBEKHI010000403.1:0-7348 GCA_050012355.1 Streptosporangiaceae bacterium
CCACGCCGGACCGCTTCAGCCCTGCTCGAAGTAGTGCCCGTGCTCCAGGTCCTCGATAAGCCCTGGATACGCCGGCTCCCAGCCGAGCACCTTCCGCGTCACCTCGCTCGAGGTCGGGTTGTCCACCCCTACGGCCGCGCCGAGGAAGGCGAAGCGCTCGGTCGCGTCCGCAGCGGAGATGCTAGCCACCGGCACGCCGGCCCCGCGCCCGATGGCGGTCGCGATGTCACGAAAGGGGATGCCTTCGTCCGCGACCGCGTGCAGCCGGCTCCCGGCCGGGGCGACCTCCAGGGCCAGCCGGTACACCCGGGCCGCGTCGAGCGTGTGCACCGAGGGCCACCGGTTGGCCCCGTCTCCCACGTAACCCGACACGCCGGACTGCCGGGCGATGGCGATCAGGATGTGCGCGAAGCCGTGATGATCGAGCGAGCTGTGCGTGATCGGAGGCAGCCGGACGGCGGAGGATCGCACGCCGCGTTCGGCGAGCCCGATCACGAAGTTCTCCGCGTCGACCCGCGGACCGCTGGGAGCGAAATCAGCCTCGGTGCCCGGGCGTCCGCTGATGCCCGCGCGCGCGAGCATCAGCGTGCCGGAGGAGGTAACGAGCGGCTTACCCGTCCCCTCAAGCGGCGAGGCGAGCGCCTCGATGGCCGCGAAGTCGGCGGCGACCGCGGCCGCGAACTCACCGTCCCTCATCAGGTCGTGCTTGAAGGCGAGGTGAATCACGCCGTCGGCCGCCCCGGCGGCCTCGCGGAGCCCGTCGAGATCGTCCAGGTCGCCGCGCCAGACCTCGGCGCCGGCGGCCGTAAGCGCCTCGGCCGAGCTGTCCAAACGCGCCAGCCCTACGACCTGGTGCCCGGCTTGCAGCAACTCCGGCACCACCGCTGAGCCGATGTGCCCGGACGCGCCAGTCACGAAAACACGCATGGGAAATCCTCCTGGAACCAGTGATGTCACCTGATGCCATCACTATAGCAGGTCTATGACACCGAGTGACATCAGCTAGTCTTGTCGCATGGGTAGATGGCCACCGGATGCGCGAGCGCGGCTGCAGGAGGCGGCCGTGGTTCTCTACAGCGAGCGCGGCTACGAGGAGACAACCGTCGCGGAGATCGCCGAACGCGCGGGGCTAACCAAGCGGACGTTCTTCCGGTACTTCCCGGACAAGCGCGAGGTGCTGTTCTGGCGCTCGGAGCTACTCGAGCAGCAGATGGTGGCCGCCGTCGAGACCGCCCCCGCACCCGCCTCGGCTCTCGGCATTATCGGCGCGGCGCTGGACGCCGCCGCCGTCCGGTTCGAGGAGGCCCGCGAGTTCGCCGGCCTGCGGCACCGGATCATCGCCTCCAGTCCCGAACTGCAGGAACGCGAGCTGATCAAGGCCGCGTCGCTGGCCGCCGGCATGACACGGGCACTACGCGCACGGGGATTCGGCGACACCGCTGCTGCCCTCACCGCTTGGACGGGCATCACCGTCATGCACGTCGCCTTCGAGCAATGGGTCGACGACCCGGACCAGACACCGTTCCAGCAGATCGCCAAGGATGCTCTCGCGCAGCTCCGGGAAATCGCCGCTACCGGGTAATTCGGTGGGCGGCTCCGCCAGCCGCTCCGGCCGGTTCCAGCCGGTCCAGCCACGCTTGCGCAGCAGGTCCACCATCCGCTGCGTCCGCGGGTCGTACTCGACGGCAAGTGCGTCCAACAGGTCAAACGCTAGATCGTCGGGCGCCACCCCGACGAAGTCGAGCTCGCCGGAGGTGTCTGCCTGCTCGAGAAGGCCGACCAGGATGTCGACGGCTTCCTTCAGACGCGGGTCGTCCTCGCTTACGTCGCTCTCGAGGAGCTCCGACAGGACCCGATACAGCCGGACGAGTTGCGGGTCTTCGAGCTGCGCGAGTTTCGCGGTCATAACCTCGGGGAGGTGATCGGGCCAGCGAGCCGCGATCAGGATCCACCCATCCCGCTCACTCTCCAGCATCCGCTCCGACGCCCCGATCTCCCGGAGCCGGTCGAGATAGGAGATCACCTCCGGCGGGAGCGCCAGGCTGTCCCCGGCAGCGAGCTGCGCGATCTGTTTGCGGCTGGTCTCGAGCCGTTCGATCTCGTCGCGCAGGTGGCTGTCGATCCGTTGGACCGCTTCGGCAAAGGCCGGTGCGTCGGCTTCGAGCATCTGACCGATCTGAGACAACGGCACGCCAGCGTTGGCGAGGATGCGGATCCTGATGAGGGACACGACCGCCGTTGCGCCATACTGCCGGTAACCGGAAGCATCCCGCTCCGGCTCGGGCAGCAGCCCGATCTGGTGATAGTGCCGCACCGTCCGCGCCGTAACGCCGGCATACGCCGCCAGTTGACCAATCGTCAGCATGCTCTGATTCTCACCCAGCCCCGGCTCAGGAAATCTTGCGACGGTAGGCGATGCCGGCGAAGGCGTAGGCAACGACGAGGATGCCGACGCACCAGGCGAGGGCGGTCCAGATGCCGGTGCCGACCGGCTGCCGGGCGAACAGGTCCCGGATCGCGTTGACGATAGAGGTCACCGGCTGGTGCTCGGCGAAGGCGCGCACCGGGCCGGGCATGGTGTCGGTGGGCACGAAGGCCGAGCTGATGAACGGCAGGAAGATGAGCGGGTAGGAGAAGGCGCCCGCGCCGTCCACGCTCTTGGCGGTGAGGCCGGGGATGACCGCGATCCAGGTCAACGCCAGGGTGAACAGGATGAGGATGCCGGCCACCGCCAGCCAGGCCAGCCCGCCAGCGTCCGAGCGGAAGCCCATGGCGACCGCGACGGCGACGACGGCCACGAGCGAGATCGAGTTGGCGGCCAGCGAGGTCAGCACGTGCGCCCACAGCACGCCCGACCGGGCGATCGGCATGGACTGGAATCGCTCGAAGATCCCGCCCTGCATGTCCATGAAAAGCCGCAATGCGGTGTAGGAGATTCCCGACGCGATCGTGATGAGCAGGATGCCGGGCAGCAGGTAGGTCACATACGCGCCCGACCCGTGTTTGATCGCGCCGCCGAACACGTAGACCAGCATCAGCATGATGGCGATCGGTGTGATCGCGGTCGTGATGATGGTGTCCAGGCTGCGGGTGACGTGGCGCATGGTCCGTACCGTGAGGACCGCGGTGTCGCCGAGGAAATGCGTCGCCATTGCTGTTCCTTACTTCCTGTTCGATCTGGTCTTGCGGGCCTGGCTGTCCTTATCGGCGCCGCCGTCCCTGTCGTCTTCGCCGACGACCGCGAAGAAGACGTCTTCGAGAGAGGGCTGCTTCTCGACGTATTCGACCTTGGCGGGCGGCAGTAGCTGTTTGAGCTCGGCCAGGGTGCCGTTGACGATGATCCGGCCCTGGTGGAGGATCGCGATCCGGTCGGCAAGCTGTTCGGCCTCGTCCAGGTACTGAGTGGTGAGCAGCACCGTCGTGCCGCCCTCGGCGAGCTTCCTGACGGCCTGCCACACCTCGATGCGCGCCTCCGGGTCCAGCCCGGCCGTCGGCTCGTCGAGGAAGATGACCGGCGGATTCCCGATGAGACTCATCGCGATGTCCAGACGGCGGCGCATGCCGCCGGAGTACGTCGCTACCCTCCGGGTGCCCGCCTCGGTCAGCGAGAAGCGCCTCAGCAGGTCATCCGCGATCGCGCCCGGGTCCTTGAGGTGCCTCAGCCTGGCGACTAGGACGAGGTTCTCCCGCCCGCTGAGGATCTCGTCGACCGCCGTGAACTGCCCGGTGAGACTGATGGACTCGCGTACGCCGGCGGCCCCAGTCGCGACATCGAAGCCGTTGACCCTGGCCGTCCCGGCGTCGGCCTTGAGCAGCGTGGACAGGATCTTCACGACCGTGGTCTTGCCCGCCCCGTTCGAGCCGAGCAGGGCGAAGATGCTGCCCCGTGCCACCTCGAAGTCCACGCCGCGCAGCACTCGCAGCTCCTTGTACGACTTCTCCAGGCCCTGCACATGGATCACCTGATTGGTTGCTGCCGGGATGCTCATGCCAACCAGCATGGAGGGTTGACGCAGCGTCAAGGTCAAGCCCGACTGCTCACCAACCGGTGTCTAGGGCGCCAGCCCCAGCGATGGGCCATCGCTGGCATTATTCCGCTATCGATGACCCATCGCTGGGGTTGCCAAGTCCGCGCTGGACGGCGGTCAGTACCCGGCTCCGGCCGAAGTCCCAGGCCTGCTCGACGTCGCCGCCCAGCCGGAACGCTCCCGCGAGTTCCATCGTGATGAACCCGTTCGCCCAGGCCACGATCGTGCGCGCGGCCGGCAGCGCGTCCCGTGGGCCAGCCAGCTCGGTGACCAGGCGCAGCAGCGTGGCCGAGGAGCGCTCTGAGCGGGCGGTCGCGCCGGGCACCGGTTGCGGCGCGTACATGAGCGTGTAGGCGGCCGGGTTGGCGTGGGCGAACCGGCGGTAGACGTCCATCATCGCCCGCAGGTCCGCGGTGAGATCACCGGAGCTGGCGGCCGCGTCGATGGCCGCGGTCAGCTCATCGGTCACGTCCTCCAGGACGAGCCTGATCAGGTCGGAGCGGTTACGCACCCGCTTGTACAGCGATGGCGGGCGGACGCCGACCGCGTCGGCCACGGCCCGCATGGTCAGCGCGTCGGTGCCGCGTTCTTCCAGCAGGTGCCGTCCGGCCGCCACGATAGCGGCGGTCGAGGTTTGCGCGTGGGCGGGCATCTCCGGCCTCCTGTTCACCAGCGGCCTTGCAGCCGCCATGAAGGCTAACTATAGTAGCCTTGGTAAGGCTAACACTCGTAGCTTTGATCCTGGCCTAGGAGACCGCCATGAAGATTGCCGAGGGGCTGCACCGGATTGGCTCCGACATCGTCAATAGCTATCTGGTCGTTGACGCCGATGGCGTGACGATCATCGACGCGGGACTGCCCCGCTACTGGAACCTGCTGAGCAGCGAGCTCGCGCGGATCGGGCTGACCCTCGATGACGTCCGCGCGCTGATCCTCACGCACGGGGACTCCGACCACATCGGGTTCGCCGGCCGGCTGTCTCGCGAGAAGGGCATCCCGGCCTACCTGCACCCGGCCGACGCCGACCGGGCCCGGCTAGAGGTGAAGAAGCCCAGCCGCGGCTGGGGCCCGGTCAAGGCCGGGCCGCTGGCCGGCTTCCTGTGGTACTCGGCCCGCGAGGGCGGACTGCGCAACCACCCGGCCGGCGAACTGCGCCCGGCCGCGGACGGCCAGGTGCTCGACGCCCCCGGCTCGCCCCGGATCATTCACGTCCCCGGCCACACGCCCGGCAGCGTGGCGGTGCACGTCCCGGCGGCCGACGCGCTGTTCCTCGGCGACACCATGACGACCCGCAACGTGCTCACCGGCGCGACCGGCCCCAAGCCCGCACCGTTCACGCTGCAACCCCAGCAGGCCCTGGCGTCGCTCGACCGCATCGAAGGGGTGGACGCGACCTGGGTCCTGCCCGGTCACGGACCAGCCTGGGACGGCGGCGTGACCGAGGCGGTACGGCTCATCCGGCAAGCGGCCGACAAGTCTTAGCGAGCCGTCCAGCCGCCCCCACCACCCCAGCGGTGGGACATCGATGGCGGAATAGCACCATCGATGGGCCATCGATGGGCGCGCGGGAAGGCCGTCAGGGCTTCACCGCTACGCCGCCCCACATGTTGATGTCGGCGGGGAACTGGGATGATCGCTGATCTGGCCGCCATTGCTGCACCGGGACGATGCCGGGCTCGACGGGCCGCAGTCCGTCGAAGAACCGGCTGATCTGCTCCGGGCTGCGCAGCCGGTACGGAACAGCTCCGGTTTCCTCGTAGGTACGCAGGGCCTGGATGTGCGCCTGTGCCGTGTTGGTCGCATCGCGGATGACGAGATAACCGCCGGATGGCAACGCGGCCTTGAGCCGGTCCACCACGGATGAGGCGTACTCGTCGTCGTTTTCGTCCGGGTTGCCGATGTGCCCGAGAACTCCCATGAGCATGATCGCAAAGGGCCGACCGAAATCCAGCTTCTTCCGGGCGAGCGAGAGGAGCCTGCCTGGATCGTTCACGTCGGCGCCGATGTATCCGGTCGCGTCCGGCCTCGTGCCGGTCAGCAACGCCCTGGCATGCGCGAGGACCAAAGGGTCATTGTCGGCGTAGACGATCCGGGAATCCGGTGCGATGCGCAGGGCCACCTCATGGGTGTTCTCGTCGCTTGGCAGCCCGGTTCCGATGTCCAGGAACTGACGGATGCCGGCCTCGCCGGCCAGGAAGCTCACCGCCCGGCCTAGGAATAGCCGTGATACCCGTGCCATGTCCCTGATCCCCGGGAACAGCGCGGCGAACTCATCACCCGCCTGCTTGTCGACCTGATAGTAGTCCTTGCCTCCCATCCAGTAGTTCCAGATCCGCGCCGAAACCGGGACCGTAGTGTCTAGTCCTCCCAGCGCCTCTCCGCCGGCCTCATTCCAGGAGGACGACGGGTCACCCTCAATCATCGGAACCTCCGCATCTTCGAACTCCTCGGACAACCCAAGTAAAGACGACGCGCTCCGCTCGGGCACGTCGTTGCCGGACCCGGGCCAAAATCGTCACCTGGCTCAGGAGCGCGGATCCGGTCCGGTCTGTCATTGTTAGTTGAGGATTGGCAAGTACCGGGTCTCAGGTGGGAGCATGTCCGCCTATGACGGTTAATTCTGACGTGGCAGGCGCGCCAGTACAGGCAGGCCACGCGCTCGGACCGCGCTACAAGTGGATCGCGCTGTCTAATACGACGCTTGGCATGCTGATGGCGACGATCAACCAGTCGATCGTGCTGATCGCGCTGCCGGACATCTTCCACGGCATCGGGCTGGACCCGCTGAGTCCCGGGAACACCAGCTACCTGCTGTGGATGTTCATGGGATTCCTGGTGGTGTCGGCAGTGCTGGTGGTGTCGTTCGGCCGGCTGGGCGACATGTTCGGCCGGGTGCGGATGTACACCCTGGGCTTCGCGGTCTTCAGCGTGGCCTCGATCTTCCTGACCGTGACCTGGATGCACGGCGCGGACGGGGCGAAGTGGCTGATCGTCTGGCGGGTCGTGCAGGGCATCGGCGGCGCGTTCTTGTTCGCCAACTCCGCCGCTATCGTCACCGACGCGTTCCCGGCCAACCAGCGCGGCACTGCTCTCAGCGTGAACTCGATCGCGGCCATCGCCGGATCGTTCATGGGCCTCATCCTCGGCGGGGTCCTCGCCCCGGTGAACTGGCACCTGATCTTCCTCGTCTCGGCACCGATCGGCGTGTTCGGCACCCTGTGGGCGTACTTCATGCTGCATGACATCGGGGTGCGCAAGCACGCGCAGATGGACTGGTGGGGCAACCTGCTGTTCGCCGCCGGCCTGATCGCCATCCTGGT
>JBEKHI010000404.1:0-8807 GCA_050012355.1 Streptosporangiaceae bacterium
CCGGGCGGCCGGGCCGGTCCTCGGGCACCTAGTACTGGCCGTGATAGATCTGGCGGCCGGACTGTTCGCCGTGGCCTGGCCGGCGCCGACCGCGCTCGTCCTCGTGCTGCTGGTGGGGTTCTGGGCGATTGTCGGCGGCGTCTCGGAGTTCTTCGCGGCGTTCCGTACCGGCGAGCTGGCCGGGATGCGGGTGCTGCTCCTCTTCGGCGGGCTGGTGACCGTCGCGTTCGGCCTGGTGGTACTGGCCAGGCCCGGTATCGGTGCGCTCACCCTGGCGCTGCTCTTCGGCCTGTTCAACCTCATCTATGGTGGCTGGCAGATCGGCCTTAGCTTCGAACTGCACAGCCGGAGGGACCGCTAGGCTCGGGCGACTCGCCGGTACAGCCAGCGCAGCAGCGGGTTACGCAGCGTGCCCCGCTCGGCTTCAGCGCTGGCCGAGGCGGCGACGGCCGCGTACCCGTAATCACGCATCTCGTGCTCGTACCGGCCGATGACCGAGGTGATGTCGTCAGTCTCGGCGGCGCTGGAGAGTGCGCGGCTCAGCTGGGCGGCATCCCGCAGTGCCGTGTTCGCCCCCGAGCCACCGGCCGGGCTCATCGCGTGGATGGCGTCACCGAGCACGGTGACCCGGCTCGGCGGCCAGGCCGGGATGACCGGGGACGAGCGGATCCGCACCACGAACGTCTCCTCGATGTCGGCCATCGCCTGCAGCCCCCGCAGATCCGGGTGCCAGCCGCGGATCAGCCTCGCGGACAGGGCATGCAGCTCCGCCGGACTCATGGTGAGCAGTTGCTCGTCGGGTAGGCCGAACTGCCCGCGGTCTCCGGCCAGGCCCCACATCAGATAGTCCTCAACGGGCGACAGCCGCACCCCGGCCAGCTGCTCGGGGCGGGTCCGGAACCGAACCAGCCCGGTCGCCATGCCGAGCTTGGCGCCGATAACCGCGGTGAACCCAGCGTCAAGGACGGTGGGCAGCAGTTCCAGCGCGGCCGGCACCAGCGGGGTCTTGCCGTATATGCACCGCCCCCCCGGTGTCGGCCGGCTCAGCCGCGGGCAGGTACTGCCGGCGAACCGCCGAATTCACCCCATCGGCACCCACCAGCACGTCCGCCTCGGCCTCCCGGCCATCGGCGAAATACACTCGCACACCCTTGCTCCCGGCGTCGTACCCCGTCACTTCGCTGCCGTACACGACCGCGTCGCCCAGCCCGGTCGCCAGCACTTCCCGCAGCGTCAGCCGGTTGACCGACGTGGACAGCGTGCCTGGCGCGTACCGGTCGGCGGCGGAGTCGCTGACCGTGACTTCCTTCAGCATCCGCAGCTGTTCGCTCACCACAGTAAGCCGGGTGCTGGCTTGCCCGCACGTCGCCTGGACCGTGGCAAGCAGCTCCGGCGGCAGGCACTGCTGCAGCGCCAGTCCCGCCCGCGAGTCGAGATGCAGCCGGTACCCCTGCCGCCGCCCGGCCAGCCTGTCATCGCGTTCGTACACCGTGACGTCGGCGCCCGCCCGCCGCAGCCCTTGCGCCAGGCACAGCCCGCCAAGCCCCGCTCCGGCCACCGCCACCCGGATTCTGGCCACGCCCACCTCCGCCCCCGTAGGTATGACCTGAGCTTAAGACCTCACCAGGCGAGCCGGCCGGCGAAAATGGTCTAGTGCGGGTCGCGATTCTTGGACCTTTCGAGGTACAGAACGGCGCCGGCGACTCTCTACCCGTCGCCGGTGCTCGATTGCGTGACCTTATTATCCGGCTGGCGCTGGCCGGCGGAAAGCCGGTGAGCACCTCGGCGCTCGCCGAGGCGGTCTGGGGTGACGAGCCCCCCGCCGACCTGCCGAACGCGCTGCAGACCCTGGTGTCGCGGGCGCGCCGGACCCTGGGCGGCGCGCAGGTCGTCCAGCAGTCGGCGGCCGGGTACCAGCTGGCAGTCACCCCTGATGACGTGGACGCGCTTCGTTTCGAGCGGCTTGTCGCCGCCGGGGCCGTCGAGGAGGCACTGGCGTTGTGGCGCGGTCCCGCCCTCGAGGACGCGGGCGAGTTCGCCGTTTCGTACGCGCTGCGGCTGCACGAGCTCAAGCTGGACGCGACGCTGAGCTGGCTCGCGGTGGACGGGCGGGCCGTCAGCCACGTCGCCGAGATTGAGGCACTGGCCACCGACAGCCCGCTGAACGAGAAGATCACCGCGCTGCTGATGCGGGCGCTGGCCGCGACCGGGCGGCAGGCCGCGGCGCTGGCCGCCTACGAGGCACTGCGCGGCCGCCTCGCCGAGGAGCTGGGCATCGATCCAGGCGAGGACCTGCGCGCCGTCCACCTGGAGGTGCTGCGCGGGAAGGTCAAGCCTGCTGGCAACGTGGGGCGGACGAACCTGCGGGCCCAGCTGACCAGCTTCGTCGGCCGGGAGAACGATGTCGCTGCGGTGGGGCGGACACTGGATACCCACCGCCTGGTCACCCTGGTCGGACCCGGTGGCGCAGGCAAGACGCGGCTGGCGTCGGAGGTGGCGGCCCGGATGGCCGCCGAGCATCAGGACGGGGTGTGGATGGCCGAGCTCGCGTCGGTCACCGACGCGGCCGACGTGCCACAGGCCGTACTCGGCTCGATCGGCTGGCGGGAATCGAGCCTGACGCCGGACGGTTCGCAGCGGATCACCACCCGCGACGCCCGGACCCGGCTGCTTGAAGGCCTCGCCGACGCCCGTGCCCTGCTCGTCCTCGACAATTGCGAGCATCTGATCGATGCCTGCGCGCACCTGGCCGACGCGCTGCTGGCGGTCAGCCCCCGGCTGCGGGTCGTCGCCACCAGCCGGGAGCCGCTCGGCATCACCGGCGAATCGCTGTTCGTCGTCCCGCCGCTCGCCCAGGACCCGGCGGTCCGGCTGTTCGCGGACCGGGCGGCGGCGGTCAGCCCCGGGTTCACCCTCGATGAGCAGGACCTGCCGCTCGTCGTGGATATCGTCCGGAGACTGGACGGCCTGCCGCTGGCGATCGAGCTCGCCGCCGCGCGGTTGCGCACGCTGCCGCTGGCCGAGATATCCCGGCGGCTCGACGACCGGTTCCGGCTGCTGACCGGCGGCAGCCGCACGGCGCTGCCGAGGCACCGCACACTGCGGGCCGTCGTGGAGTGGAGCTGGGAACTGCTGAGTCCCGCCGAGCGGCAGCTGGCCGAGCGGTTTTCCGTCTTCCCGGCCGGGGCGACGCCGGAAGCGGTGGCCGAGGTGTGCGGCGATCTCGGTGACGTCGACGAACTCATATCGTCGCTGGTCGACAAGTCGCTGCTGCAGCCAATGGCGGGAGGCACCCGGCTGCGGATGCTGGAGACAATCCGCGAGTACGGAGCCGAGAAGCTAGCCGACCGCGCCGAGGTGCGCCGACGCCACGCCCTGTATTACTCCGACCTGATGATCAAAGCGGGGCCGCTGCTGCTGAGCAGGGACCAGGTCCGCTGGCTGCAAGTGGTGCGCGACGACCACGACAACATCCTTGCCGCGCTGCGCCACTGGTGCGATACCCAGGAAGCCGCAAGGGCGATATCCCTGGCGGTATGGCTCAGCGCCGCCGCACTGGTGCTCGGCAACTATGCGGATATCGATGAGTGGGTCGCACAGGCCGTAGCGGTGCCGGGAGAGTCTGACCCGAACCTCCGCACCGTGGCCGAGGCACTGTACGCGGTTACCCTGGCGATGGGCATCGCCGACGGCCCTGGACCAACCGAGGACTTCGGCTTCCCGGGCCTGACCGACCGGGTCGATGCGCTTGACTTCGAGGCGTTCCCGCTCGCCGGACTGATGCGTCCCGCGTTCGCGATGCTCGTCCACGACAGCGAACGCGCACGCCGCTACATGGACGAGGCACTAGAAGCCGAGGACGAGTGGCTAGCCGCCGCGGCGCGGATGACGTCCGCCCTCTTCGCCGACAACACCGGAGACCGGGACACGGCTCGGACGGACTCGGAGCAGGCGCTCGGGCAGTTCCGCGTCCTTGGCGAACGATGGGGGATGTCCATCGTGCTGCGGGTCATCGGCGATGTCCGGATGGCCGATGGCGATCTGGATGGTGCGGCCGCCGCCTTCGCCGAGGCGAGCCAGCTGATGAATGAGCTGGCCGTCCGCGACGATGAGTCCCAGGTGCAGCTCCGGCTCGCGCAAATCGCTGCCCGGCGCGGCGATCTGGACGCCGCCAGCGAGTTCTACCAGGCGGCACTGGCGGTCGCCGATTCGGACAGTGACACAGCCCGGGTATCGTCCGAATTCGCGATGTTCGCGGCCACGGTGGGGAACGTGGAGCTGGCGCGGGCCAAGAACGCGATCGCGCGGCAAGGGATGGAATCGCTCGGTCCCGGGCACCCGGGACGCGGGCACATGGCGGCCGGGGTCGACGCGACGGACACGTTGATCGCCGTGGCCGACGCGGACCTGAAGCTGGCTCGCGAACGGGCCACGAGCGCGTACCGAGCGGCGCTAACGACCGACGACATGCCGGTAGTCGCCATGGTCGCGGGCACCCTGGCCAGCTACGCCCACGCGATCGGCGAGTCCGAGAGAGCCGCCGAGATACTCGGGGCTCGCGTTTCAGTACGCGGTGGAGAAGACCTTACCGAACTGCTAGCGACCAGACTCAAACCCCGGCTGCGCGAGGCGCTCGGGGCGGAAGGCTACGCCCGTGCCTACGACCGCGGAAAAGCCTTGGACCGGGCCGAGGCGCTCGCGCTCCTCGACCCGGCCACGCTGTGAGCCAGCGTCACGCCCGCCGGATGTACGCGCGCAGCGCCAGCGGGAAGAACACCGCTAGCAGGCCGACGCACCAGGCGAGCGTCCAGCCGATCTGCGCGCCGGCCGGCCCGCCGAGCATCAGCGCGCGTACCGCGGACACCAGGTGCGACATCGGGTTCACCTTTACGAAAGCCTGCAGCCAGCCAGGCATCGTCGTGGCCTGAACGAACACATTGCTGCCGAACGACAGCGGGAAGATGAGCAGGAACATCACGCCCTGCACCGCACCCGCTGACCGCACCGTCATGCCGATGAAGACCGAGATCCAGACGAACGACAGCGCGAAGCAGATCGCTATCACCACTGCCGCGAGCAGCTTGAGCGGATCGGTCGAGATACGGAAACCGACCGCGTAACCGAACCCGACCGTGACCACGCACACGATCAGATAGCGGGCGAACTCGGCGAACACCGCGCCGACCAGCGGCGCCGAGCGGGCTATCGGCAGCGACCGGAACCGGTCGAAGACGCCCTTGGCGATGTCGGTGTTCATGTTCGACCCGATGGTGATGCTGGTCATCGCGATCGTCTGGCCAAGTATCCCCGGCAGCAGGAACTCCAGGTAGTCATGCTGCGAGCCGTGCGCCAGCGCTCCGCCGAACACGTACACGAACAGCAAGAGGAAGATGACCGGCTGCAGCGTGACGTCGATCAACTGCTCGGGGGTGCGGACCAGCTTGATCAGGTTGCGCTTGGCGAGCACCAGCGCGTGCCGCGGATTGAACCTCTTCTTCATGACAGCACCTCCTGCGGGTCGTGCGAGTCACCGGATCGGGTACCGGTCAGCGTGAAGAACACCTCGTCCAGGCTCGGCAGGTGCAGCGAGAGCTCGTCCACCGTGATGCCGGCCGCGCGCAGCCGGGCCACCACGTCCGGCAGCACCTCGTCGCCATCGACCTTGATGGTCACTGTCCCGCGACCGTCCCCCTCAGGGGTGCCCCCGTTGACCCCTGCTAGGACCGTCACCAGGTCGTCGTACCGAGCCGGATCGATCGGGTGAGCGGTCAGCCGCTGCCCGCCGACCACCCGCTTGAGCCCGTGCGGGCTGTCATGGGCGATCACCTTCCCGTGGTCAATCACGGTGATCTCGTCGGCCAGCGCGTCTGCCTCGTCCAGGTACTGCGTGGTCAGCAGCACCGTCGAGCCGTCACTGACCAGGTCGCGGATGACATCCCACATGTCCTCGCGCTTGGCCGGGTCAAGACCGGTGGTCGGTTCATCCAGGAAGATCACCGGCGGACGGCCGACCAGCGAGGCGGCCAGGTCCAGCCGTCGCCGCATGCCTCCGGAGTAGGTCTTCGCGGTCTTGCCCGCGGCCTCGGTCAGGTCGAACCACGCAAGCAGTTCGGCGGCCCGCGCCTTGGCTGCCTTCGTGGGAAGGTCGAGCAACTGGCCGATCATGACCAGGTTCTGCGTCCCGGTGAGATCCTCGTCCACCGAGGCGAACTGGCCGGTCAGCCCGATGTTCGCACGCACCTCGCGCGCCTGGGTGCGGACATCGAACCCGTTCACCACGGCCGTCCCCGAGTCCGCGCGCAGCAATGTGGCCAGGATGCGCACCGCCGTGGTCTTGCCCGCGCCATTCGGGCCCAGCACGCCAAGCACGGTTCCCTTGCGCGCCGCGAGATCCACCCCCGCCAGCGCCTTAGTGTTGCCAAAGGACTTGGTCAGCCCGGTGGCCTCAATCGCTAGATCTGTCATGGTCTTAGTCTCGGAGGTACCGCTGGCACGGCGCGTACACGCCGCTGGCACGGCTAACCAGCGTCGCGAAAGGCGAGCTTCGCGCCCGCCTGGAAACGGGTCTGAACACCTAGTTCGTCCAGCAGCGCGGCGACCCGGCGCTGGACCGTCCGCTGGCTGACGCCCAGGTGCCGGGCGCTCGCCGTATCGGTGAGCCCGGCGAGCAGCAGGGAAATCAGCTGCTGGTCGGCGGCCGACTGGTCGGTTTGGGCTGACGGAAGCGGGAGCGCCCGGCTCCAGAGGCTCTCGAAGAACTCCGACAGCGCCCCGAGCAGCGCCGACGGGTGCACGACGATGAGCAAGTCCTCCTGCGGCAGCATGGCGAGTCTGCGGTCCACGAGATAAAGGCGCATCGGCACGCTCGGCAGCACGCGAACCTGCTGCCCCGCCCGCATGAGTTCTCCGATGTCCGCACCGAGGGCGGCGCTGTCGTAGATCGCTCGGCGGGTGACGCCGCCGGGCAGTGGGCGCTGGCCCCCAACGGACGCCGCCTCGTCAAGGGACCGGACCTGCTCGCGGACGCCCGCCCTGATCTGCTCGATCCGCCGCAGCACGGCGGTCCTTCCGGTCACCGCCTCGATTACCGTGCCTGGCTCCAGATCGGGCGCCGCCCGGTGCCGGTGGTAGGCCACCGTCAGCTCGGTCACCCGCTCGCGGGCAGCCCGGAACTCCTGCTCCAGGTCGGCCAGCCGCCCGCCGAGCGCCTCGCCCGGCGGCAGCGCCAGGTAACGAGGCGGCTCACCAGGCAGCCTCTCCGCCAGCCCGCGCACCGTAAGCTCCGCCAGCGTCGTTTCCAGAGCCGGTCCACCGCGACATGCGGATAACTCAGCAGCAGCTCATAGGCCGCTTCCTCCGCCTCATCGATCCCGAGCGCGCGGAGGAAATCAGGCATCCGCGGATCCCGGTTCCGGCTGCAGCCAGCCACGACGAACGGCCTGGTAACCAGCCTGGAAGCGGGAGACGGAGTCGAGCCGTCCCATCAGCGCGTTCAGATGGCGGTGCACGGTCTGCCGGTGCCAGCCAAGATGCTCGGCGATCGTGTCTTCGGTATGCCCCGCGGTCAGCAGCGTCAGCAGGGCTCGCTCGGTGGCCGTGGGCGCGCCCACGGCCGGCGTACGTTCCTGATCCGCCCACAGCCGCAGCGGCAGCGCCTGTTCCCAGTACGCCTCGAACATCGCGGACAGCGCGTCATACAGCGCCGAACCCCGGACGATCAGCCAGGCGCTGAGGTCGTCCGGGCTGCGCAGCGGCAGCATCGCGAGTGGCTCATCGGTCAGGAAGAGCTTCATCGGGATGTCGCCCACCCGGAAGATCTCACCGACCGCCGCGGAACGCTCGAGATCGCGGATCCGGCCTGGCTCGATCACGGCGCGACGATCGTAGAGCACCCGGAACTGGATACCGCGCGCGATGTGCTTGAGCTCGACGTGGTCACTGCTTTCCCAGTCGTTAGGGCGCACGTAGGGCGGCCCGTCGAAAGCCCTGAACTCACGCTTGGTCCCGGCGTGCAATCGCTCATACCATTCCACGGCGGCCGCTGCCCCGTGGCAGACCTCTACCAGCGCCGCCGGGTCACCCACCGCCGCCTGCCGGAACCGGGCCGTCAGCTCGGTGAGACGGCTCCGGGCCGCCGCGAGTTCCCGTCCTCGTTCGGCGATCAGGTCCGCGAGCGCCTCGTCAGCTGGCGCCACCGTGTAGCTACGAGGTTCACCGGGCAACCGGGCCACGAGGCCGCGCCGCTCCAGACGGCCGACGAGCGCGCCGGCGTCCGGGAACAACTCACCAGCTTCGGCGAGGGTGAAGGCCGATCGGGTCAGCAGCAGTTCGTACAGCCGCTGCTCGGCCGCTGACAACCCCAGCATTTGCAGGCCATCCGCAGATTTGGATGGATCTACATGCACGCGACGAACTTTACGCCACTGACGTAAACGTCCCTTGACCAGACCTACCGACATTTCGGATCATCAGCCACATTGCGCCCACACGGGCTGGCTGTGCGCCGACCCGGCGAAGAGATCGGTGGTCAATTGCAGCACCACAGAGTCCTACGGAGATCCGCACTAGCGGCCGGTGCCGTGCTCAGCGCGGCGCTGGCGATGGCCGGCCTGACCACCGGCGTCGCCAGCGCCGCGACGCAGCGGGTGAGCACCTCGGCCAACATCGTGCCGAACGTCGCACCAGTGACGAGCGGCACGATCAGCGACGTCTGTTCCGCTCCTAAGCAGAAAGGTGTAGCGAGCTGCCTGGCACTCCGGGTCAGCAAGGGCCGGACCGGGTACGGCGTCCGGGACACCACCTCGACC
>JBEKHI010000405.1:0-7294 GCA_050012355.1 Streptosporangiaceae bacterium
GTCCATCGTGGTCCCCGCGGTACGCGGGGACATAGTCGACGACGACGGCACCGCGCTCGTGCGGAACAACAGCGAGCTGGTCATCTCGGTCAACATGATGGAGCTGTCGCAGCAGCCGGACCAGACCACCGTGCTGGACCGGCTCGCCACGCTGCTCGGGATGTCGGACACCGCGCTGGCCGACAAGGTGCGGCTGTGCACCGCCACGGTGCCGGCGCCCTGCTGGTCCGGGTCGCCGTATCAGCCGATCCCGGTCAGCGAGCACATCAGCGACCAGGTGGCGCTGCAGATTATGGAGCAGCCGAAGCTCTACCCGGACATCACCGCCGAGGTCGAGGCGGTCGTCGACTACCCGGAGACCGACGGGGCGGATCCGGCCCAGACCCTCGGCTACCTGCAGCCGATCACGGAGGCCGAGCTCAAGGCGATGCACCTGAGCGACACCGACCTCGCCACCGACGAAGAGGTCGGGCAGTCTGGTCTTGAGGCCCAGTACGACTCGGCGCTGCGCGGCGAGAACGGCAGCGAGATCGTGTCGGTGAACGCCGATGGCGATGTGACCGGCACCGTGTCGCAGATCCCGCCGACCGATGGCGACGACCTGGTCACCAGCCTGAACTCCACGCTGCAGGACGATGTGCAGAACGTGCTGTCGCAGACGATCTCCAAGGAACGCGAGGCCGGCAAGGACGTGAACCAGGGCGCCGCGATCGTGGAGACCACGACCGGCCGGATCGTCGCGATGGCCAGCTACCCCGACTACAACCCGAACATCTGGACCAACGGCATTTCGGAGTCGGAGTTCAAGTACCTGTTCGATTCGTCGTCCGGTGCGCCGGTGATCAACTACGTCACCCAGGGCGAGTACGCGCCGGGCTCCACGTTCAAGATCACCTCCACCGCCGCGGCGGTCGACGACGGCTACTCGATCAACGGGCTGTACAACTGCCCGTCCACCTTTAGCATCGACGGCCAGTCGTTCGCGAACGACGGCGAGCCGAGCCTCGGCCCGATCTCGTTCTACGAAGCGCTGGTCCAGTCCTGCGACACCGTGTACTACGAGCTGGCCTACGACATGTGGCTCAAGGACAACAACAAGGCCAACTACGTGGCGAGCGCGACCGGCCCGGTGCAGAAGATGCAGCAAATGGAGCTGGACTGGGGCTTCGGCAAGGACACCGGCATCGACCTGCCGGAGCAATCGACGGGCACGATCCCGACCAGGCAGTGGCTGTACTGGCTGTGGGAGGACAACGCGCACGGCGGCCAGGACTGGTGCAAATACGGCAACGCGAACGGCTCGTACGTCCAGCAGATCGAGTACCAGGACTGCCAGGACGGCTACGTGTGGGAACCCGGCCAGGCGGCGATCGCCGCCATCGGCCAGGGTTACGTGACCGCGACGCCGCTCCAGCTCGCCGACGCTTACGTCGCGCTGGCGAACGGCGGCACCGTGTACGAGCCGCGGGTTGGCGAGGCGCTGGTCTCGCCGTCGGGTTCGGTGGTCGAACGCATCAACCCGCCGGTGGCCGATCACCTGCCGGTCTCGCAGTACACGCTGGCGTACATACGCAATGCCCTGGCGGGAGTGGTGACCAGCGGTACCGCGGCGGGCGCGTTCGGCGGATTCCCGCTCAACAAGGTCTGCGTGGCCGGTAAGACCGGTACCGCGCAGAACTTCGGCAAGAACTCGACCTCGGTATTCGCCTCCTTCGCGCCGTGTAATCACCCCAAGTACGTGGTGATCGTGATGATCCCGAACTCCGGTTACGGCGCCGACTTCGCTGCCCCGGCGGTCCGGGCGATCTGGGACGACATCTACGGCCTCGAGGGACACAAGGCCGCGTTCCCCGGCGGCCAGTACCCGACGACCATCCCGAAGGTAACCTCATGAGCGATCTGCTGTCGCGTCCGGTCGCCTACTCCGGGCGATCGTCGTTCGCGGCCCGTCGTGGGCTGCTGCGCGAGCTGGACTGGGTGCTGATCGCGGTCACGGCCGGGCTCACCGCGATCGGGACGGTGCTGGTCTGGTCGGCGACCGCGCCAATGCTCGAGGCCGCCGGGCTGAGCACCCACACGTACCTCAAGAAGCAACTACTGAACGTGGCGCTCGGCGTGGTGCTGCTGGTTGCCTTCTCCGTCATGGACCACCGCAGGCTCCGGGCGTACGTGCCGCTGGCCTACGGGGTCTCCCTGGTGCTGCTGGTCGGAGTGCTCGCTTCGGCCCCGGTGAACGGCGCGCACGCCTGGATCGAGTTGCCCGGCGGGTTCCAGCTCGAGCCGTCCGAGTTCGCCAAGCTCGGCCTGATCGGGGCGGCCGCGCTCATCCTCTCGCCGCGGACGATCGGGCACCCGAGACCGGGGCTCAAGCACGTCGCGCTCGCTGTGCTGGCGGCGTTGCCGCTGATCGGCCTGGTGGAAAAGGAGCCCGCCCTCGGCGTCACGCTGGTGCTGGTGGCGGTGCTCGCCGCCATGGTGGTGGTGTCCGGCATCCGGCTGTACTGGGTGGTTGGCGGGGCTCTGGGTGTAGCGGCCGCTGTGTACGGGGTGGCGACGATGCACCTGCTGCACGGGTACCAGCTCACCCGGCTTACCTCGTTCTTGCACCCGGAAAATGACCTGGCCGGGGCGGGCTACAACGAGATCGAGGCCAAGATCGCGGTTGGATCCGGCGGTATGTTCGGCCAGGGCCTGTTCCACGGGTCGCTGATCGCGAACAATTACGTGCCGTCGCAGGAGACCGACTTCATCTTCACCGTGGCGGGGGAGGAGCTCGGCTTCGTCGGGTGCGCGGTGATCATCGCGCTGCTTGGCCTGCTGGTCTTCCGCGCCATCAGGATCGCGATGACCGCCGACGACCAGTTCGGCATGCTGGTAGCGACCGGGATCGCGGTCTGGTTCGCCTTCCAGGGTTTCGTCAATATCGGCATGACCATCGGCATCATGCCGATCACCGGACTGCCGCTCCCATTCGTGTCCTACGGCGGCTCCGCGGTCTTCGCCGACATGATCGCGGTCGGCCTGTTGCAGTCGATCCACCGACACAGGTCGTTGTTCACGTAACCTAGAAGGATGCCTGTCGATTCCGTCTACCCCCGGCTTGAGCCGCTGCTGCCGCTGGTACGCAAGCCGGTGCAGTACGTGGGTGGCGAAACGAACACGGTGACCAAGGACTGGGACTCCTGCGACGTCCGGTGGGCACTGCTATACCCGGACGCCTACGAGGTCGGGCTGCCCAACCAGGGCATCCAGATCCTCTACGAGGTGCTCAACGAGCAGCCCGGGGTCCTCGCCGAGCGAACCTACAGCGTCTGGCCCGACCTGGAAGCGCTGATGCGCTCGCATGACCTGCCGCAGTTCACCGTCGACGCCCACCGCCCGGTGGGCGCGTTCGACGTGCTCGGCGTCTCCTTCTCGACCGAGCTCGGGTATACCAACCTGCTGACCGCACTCGACCTCGCCGACATACCTCTTTTTTCTTCAGAACGGCGCGTCCAGCATCCCCTGGTCATCGCCGGCGGCCATTCCGTGTTCAATCCGGAGCCGATCGCCGATTTCCTCGACGCGGTCGTACTCGGGGACGGCGAACAGGCGGTGCTGGCGATCTCCTCGCTGATCCACGCGTGGAAGGAAGCCGGCTGCCCAGGCGGGCGGGACGGGCTGCTGTTGTCGCTGGCGGCGCGCGGTGATGTGTACGTGCCGCGGTTCTACGACGTGTCGTACCTGCCTTCTGGGGAAATCGACCGAGTTGTGCCGAATCGTCCGGGTGTCCCGTACTCGGTCAGCAAGCACACCCTGATGGACCTGGACGCCTGGCCGTACCCGAAGAAGGGGATCGTGCCGGTCGCCGAGACCGTGCACGAGCGGTACAGCGTGGAGATCTTCCGCGGCTGCACCCGGGGCTGCCGGTTCTGCCAGGCCGGGATGATCACCCGGCCGGTTCGCGAGCGGTCTATCGAGACCATCGGCGCCATGGTGCAGCGCGGGGTGCAGGCCACCGGATTCACCGAGGTCGGCCTGCTGTCGCTGTCCAGCGCGGACCACAGCGAGATCAACGAGGTGGCCAAGGACCTCGCGGACTGCTACAGCGGGACCAACACCGGCCTGTCGCTGCCGTCCACCCGGGTGGACGCGTTCAACGTGACGCTGGCCAACGAGCTTTCGCGCAACGGGCGGCGCTCCGGGCTGACTTTCGCCCCGGAGGGCGGCTCCGAGCGGATGCGCAAGGTGATCAACAAGATGGTCACCGAAGAGGACCTGATCCGGACCGTCTCGACCGCGTATGACAACGGCTGGCGCCAGGTCAAGCTGTACTTCATGTGCGGCCTGCCCACCGAGCAGGATTCCGACGTGCTGGCGATCGCCGCGCTGGCGAGCCGGGTGATCGCGAAGGGCCGGGAGGTTTCCGGTCGGCACGACGTCCGCTGCACGGTGTCCATCGGCGGGTTCGTGCCCAAGCCGCATACCCCGTTTCAGTGGGCAGCGCAGTGCGAGCCGTCGGTCGTCAATGACCGGCTGCGGCAGTTGGGCGCCGCGATGCGCGCTGATAAGAAGTACGGCAAGGCGATTGGCTTCCGGTACCACGAAGGGGAGCCATCCCTGATCGAGGGACTGCTTTCCCGGGGCGACCGCCGGGTCGGGCAAGTGATCCTCGCCGCGTGGCGGGACGGTGCGCGTTTCGATGGCTGGAGCGAGTACTTCTCGTTCGAACGGTGGCTGACCTGCGCAGATAAGGCCCTCGCCGACGAGCCGGTCGACCTGGGCTGGTACACTACGCGCGAGCGTGACTACAGCGAGACACTGCCATGGGACCACCTGGACTCGGGGCTGGACCGAGACTGGCTTTGGCAGGACTGGCAGGATGCCCTGATGGCTGGCAGGGAATCCTCGGTCGCTGGGGTCCCCGTGGAAGTGCCCGCGGTTTCCGAAGTGCCCGCGGTTTCTGAAGTGGAAGACTGCCGGTGGACGCCGTGTTATGAGTGTGGGGTGTGCTCTGCCATGGGTACACACATCCAGACGGGACCTACGGGTGAGCGCCTTGAGGGCAAGCGCTTCCTGCCCGTGCTAACGGAACTCAGGAGATAGAAAGCGTGTCAAGACCGGAGCCGAGCGGGCCGAAGCCGCTACCAGCGGTTCAGTACCTGCTCGTCCGGTATGCTAAGCGGGGAAAGATGCGTTTTGCCAGCCACAGAGACGTGGCACGCGCCTTCGAGCGGGGGGTGCGGCGGGCTGGACTGCCTGTTGCGCACTCCGCGGGTTTCTCTCCGCACCCGAAGATCTCCTATGCGGGAGGCGCCCCTACTGGGGTGGCGAGCGAGGCCGAGTACTTGAGCCTCGCGGTCACCGAACGCCAGGAGGCGGTGGTCGTGCGGGAGACGCTAGATGCGGCGCTGCCTGATGGGATAGATGTGATCGACGTCACTGAGGATGCCGGGGGGCTGCCGGCGGACCGGCTAACGGTTTCTCAGTGGCGAGTGATTCTTCCGGCTGTGACTCCTGAGGATGTCACGCCAGCGGTCGACGGTTTTCTCGCCCTTGATACCGCTCCGGTGGAGCGGCTGACGAACAAGGGCATGCGGCGCATGGACGCTCGCCCTGCTGTGGTCACCCTTGAGGTGCGGCAGGCGGAGTCCGGCGACGCGGAGTTGCTGATGGTCGTCCGGCACACTGTGCCTGCCGTCCGACCAGATGACGTACTCACCGCGCTCCACGAGGTTTCCGGCAAGGACTTGCCGGTACCGCCCGTGGTGACGCGCTTGGCACAGGGTTCCCTGGAAGGTGCTGGGGTGGTCGCGCCATGACCGCCGGCGGTCTCGGGAACATGACAGTAATCGGGCGCGGTGGCCGCCGCGTTAGCCGCGTTAGCGGCGCTGGCTGGCCTGGCCCGGTTGGACGAACACGACGCGCTCCCGCGCGGCGCACCTGCATCGGCGCGCCCGGGAGCCTGACTGGAGATTGCCCGTATGCTCGACAGCGAGCTGCACAACGAATCGGAGAACGGACGCCCCGCTGATACAGCGGCTGCGTCCGCGCCATCTAAGGCTGGCACGGCTCCGGCCGTGACGACGCCCGACGGTAGTTCGGGGAGCCCTGAGGGTTCCTCGAGCGTTCCCGCCGCGGTGTTCCAGGCACCTCAGGCGCTGTTCCAGCCGCCGCCACCGGTCGCTCCGGCCGGTGCTGGCCGGCCGGCTCCGGCCAAGGAAGCCGCGCCCCCCGCTAAGTCTTCTGGCTCAGCGAAGGCGGCCCCGGCTAAATCAGCCACGACGAGGTCGGCGGCCGCGAGGCCCGCCAGGGGCGCTGCGGCGAAGTCCGCTGACGCCAAGGCTTCGGTTGCTCCGGCTTCCGAGGCGCCAGAGGCGCCAGAGGCCGAAGAGCCGGTGCTGGCGGATGCCGACGACGAGAGCGGTACTGGCCGTAAGCGGCGCCGCCGGACGCCCAGGACCCGGGGCACCAAGGCCGAGGCCGCTGCCTCGGCGGAGGAGACTGTCCCGGCGGACGAAGCCGAAGCCGCCGACGATAGCGCCGAGCCCGACGAGAAGGACGGCGACGATCTGTCCACGTCCAGCACGTCGCGCCGACGGCGCCGCAAGCGCCGGCGCCCAGGCTCAGAGACCGACGCGCTGGCCCCCGACGACCCGCCGGACACCGTGGTGCACGTGCGTGAGGCGCCGAACCCGGCTGACGCGGTGCGCGCGATCAAGGGATCCACGCGGCTGGAGGCCAAGAAGCAGCGGCGCCGCGAGGGCCGCGAGTCCGGCCGTCGCCGTCCGCCGATCGTCACCGAGTCGGAGTTCCTGGCCCGGCGCGAGTCGGTCGAGCGGGAAATGGTGGTTCGCCAGCGCGGCGAACGAACCCAGATCGCGGTGCTCGAGGACGACGTGCTCGTCGAGCACTACGTGAACCGGACCACGCACCAGTCCTACGTGGGGAACGTGTACCTCGGCAAGGTGCAGAACGTGCTGCCGTCGATGGAGGCCGCGTTCGTCGACATCGGCAAGGGCCGCAACGCGGTGCTCTACGCCGGTGAGGTCAACTGGGATGTTTCCGGCATGGAGGGACAGCCGAAGCGGATCGAGTCGGCGCTCAAGCCCGGCCAGTCGGTTGTCGTGCAGGTCACCAAGGACCCGGTCGGGCACAAGGGCGCCCGGCTGACCTCGATGATCTCGCTGCCCGGGCGGTACCTGGTCTATGTTCCGGGCGCGTCGATGACCGGCATTTCCCGCAAGCTCCCCGACACGGAGCGGAACCGGCTCAAGCTGATCCTCAAGAAGGTCATGCCCGAGGACGGCGGGGT
>JBEKHI010000406.1:0-14681 GCA_050012355.1 Streptosporangiaceae bacterium
GTCCGGGCCGCCGGGCGGCACCGCAGGCTCGGGCATATCAGGCAAATTGCCGGGCGGTCGTCGGGAGATTCCCGAAGGTTAAACGGCAAGCTATCTGGTCGCTCCTGCCCACGATCACGAAGTCCTGGCGCCGCGCACGTCCAGTGTGGACGGCTCCCTTAACTTTCTGGCATTGTGCTCTTGCCTGGTTGGTGCTGCACTCACCATGATCATTTCGCGAGCGCGACGAACACCCACTCCCGGCCGGGACGGTCGGGAGCGTCCAGCACGTCGGAGACCGTGAAGCCGGCCGCCGACAGCGACGCACCGAGCTCGTCCCGGCCGCGGAACCTGAGCGTGGACCGCGAGAGCAGTTCCGCACCGTCGCTCTCGAAGACGGTCGTGGACTGGAACGTCACCAGCGGAAGGCTGACGTCGAGCAGTTCATGCCAGGACTGGACCCATCCAGCACCGGGAATGTCCACCCGCTGGTAGGAGTGCTCGCGGGTCCACCGCAGCCAGGCCTGCCGGGCCGGGTCGCGGGTCTCGAACACCAGGTGCCCGCCGGGCCGGAGCCCGGAACCGACCGCACTCAGAACACCCAGCCACGAAGAGTCGGTGACGAAAACCTGCGCCACGTTGCCGGTCATCGTGGCCAGGTCGACCGCGAGCGGCGGCAGCGCCGGCACCTCGCCGTGAATCCAGCGGACCTTATCCGCGGCAGGCTTGCCGCGCGCCACGTCGAGCGAAGCGCCGGCCGGGTCGACGCCCGTAACGTCCAGCCCAAGCGCAGCGAGCAAGCAGGCGAACGTCCCGGTCCCGCAGCCGATGTCCAGCACCGAACGGGCACCGAATCCCACCGCCAGCCCCAGGTAGAGGCCGAGGTCGGAGCGGTCGGGGTCCAGCGGGTCGTAGACGCTCGCCAGCCGGGGGTGCGAGAAGGCCGCGTCAGGCAACTTCGGCGACCGCCTGGGAGAACTGGGCTTCGTACAGCCGCTGGTACGCGCCGCCGGCCGACACCAGCGAGTCGTGCGTGCCCTGCTCCACGATGTCGCCGTGCTCCATCACCAGGATCATGTCCGCGTCCCTGATGGTGGACAGCCGGTGCGCGATCACGAAGCTGGTGCGGCCCTGGCGCAGCTTGCCCATCGCACGCTGGATCAGCAGTTCGGTGCGGGTGTCGACCGACGACGTCGCCTCGTCGAGTATCAGGATCGCGGGCTCGGCCAGGAACGCGCGGGCGATCGTGATGAGCTGCTTCTCCCCCGCCGAGACGTTGGATCCCTCCTCGTCGAGCACCGTCTCGTACCCGTCGGGCAGTGTCCGGACGAAATGGTCGACGTGCGTCGCCTTGGCGGCCGCGACGATCTCCTCGCGGGAGGCGCCCTCGCGCCCGTACGCGATATTCTCCGCGATCGTCCCGCTGAATACCCACGCGTCCTGCAGCACCATTCCGGTCTTGGACCGCAGCCCCTCGCGGGTCATATCCGCGATGCTGGTGCCGTCCAGGGTGATCCGGCCGCCGTTGAGTTCATAGAACCGCATCAGCAGGTTCACCAGCGTGGTCTTTCCGGCCCCGGTGGGGCCGACAATCGCCACCGTCTGTCCCGGTTCCACCGTAAGCGACAGATCCGTTATCAGTGGCTTGTCCTCGCTATAGCTAAACGACGCGTGCTCGAACGCCACGCGACCAGCGACTGCATCGAGAGTCACCGGCGTCGTTATGTCGGGGGCTTGCTCGTCCGCGTCGAGCACGGCGAAGACGCGTTCGGCGGACGCCACCCCGGACTGCAGCAGGTTCGCCATGGAAGCGACCTGGTTAAGCGGCTGGGCGAATTGCCGCGAGTACTGGATGAAGGCCTGCACATCCCCGAGCGATAGCGTGCCAGAAGCCACCTTCAATCCGCCGACGACCGCCACCAGGACGTAGTTGATGTTCCCGATGAGCATCATTATCGGCATCATCGAGCCGGAGATGAACTGACCTTTGAAGCTGGCGTTAAAGAGCTCGTCGTTATGGTCATCAAAGGTCTGGGCTGATTCCTGCTGGCGACCGAAGACCTTAACCAGCGTGTGGCCGGTGTACATCTCCTCGATGTGCCCGTTGAGCTTGGCCGTGGTCTTCCACTGCTGGACGAATTGCGGCTTCGCCTTTTTCGCCACGGTCCGCGCGACGATCATCGACAGTGGCACCGTGACCAGGGCGATCAGGGCCAGCTCCCAGGAGATCCAGAACATCACCGCCAGCACGCCGACGATCGTCAGCAGCGAGATGACCAGCTGGCTCATCGTCTGCTGGAGGTTCTGCGACAGGTTGTCGATGTCGTTGGTGACGGTGGACAGCACCTCGCCGCGCGGACGGCCGTCGAAGTAGGACAGCGGCAGCCTGGGGCCCTGAGCGGCCCCGAGCACCAGCGCGACTAGGTAGATGAGTGCCACCAGGCCCAGGGTGCGGCCGAGGCTGTCGAAGTCGATGCCGTGGCCGGGGGTGAGCTGTATCCCGCCCAGCAGGGAGGCCTCGCTGGTATCACCGCGCGCCCGGAGCTCGGCGATGATCTGCGCCTTAGTGGCGTTCTCCGGGAACTTCTTCGAGATGAAGCCGTCGAAGATGACGTTGGTCGCCTGGCCCAGGATCTTGGGGCCGAAGACGGAGGCGGTGACCGCGCCCGTGGCGAGCAGCGTGGTGATGATCATTCGCGCGCGCTCCGGCCGGAGCATGCCGATCAGGCGGCGCAGCGATCCTCTGAAGTCCTTGGGCCGCTCAAGCGACGGGCCGTTCATCCAGGCAGCGGGACCACCCTGCCTTGGCCCCGCCGGTGCGGGTTTCGTTTCCGGTTTCGGCGATGTCATGCCGCGGCCTCCTGCTCGGTCATCTGGGAGAGCACGATCTCCCGGTAGGTCTCGCTGGACGCCATCAGCTCGGTGTGGGTGCCGGTGCCGACGATGCGGCCGCTGTCCAGGACGATGATGCGGTCCGCGTTGCGTATCGTGGCGACGCGCTGGGCCACGATGAGCACCGTCGCGTTCCGCGTCTCCTCGGTCAGCGCCGCCCGCAGCCGGGCGTCGGTCGCGTAGTCGAGCGCGGAGAACGAATCATCGAAGAGGTATATGTCGGGTTTATGGACGAGGGTTCGCGCGATCGCCAGCCGCTGCCGCTGACCGCCGGACACGTTGGTGCCGCCCTGGCTGATCGGGCTGTCCAGGTCCTTGACGAAATCCGCCTGCGCGATGGCGAGGGCGTGCCAGAGTTCCTCGTCGGTCGCCTCCGGGTTGCCGTACCGAAGGTTGGACGCGATCGTGCCGGAGAACAGGTAGGGCCGCTGCGGGACCAGGCCGACCGCCTTGGCCAGCGTCTCGGGCGCGAGTTCCCTGACGTCGACGCCGCCGATGCTGACCGTCCCGCCCGTCGCGTCACACAGCCGGGGTATGAGGTTCAGCAGCGTGGTCTTGCCCGAGCCGGTGGACCCGATGACCGCGGTGATCTCGCCGGGGCCCGCGTGGATGTTGATGTCGTGCAGCACGGGTTCCTCGGCGCCGGGATAGCGGAACTCGACGTTTTGCAGGTCAAGGTGGCCGTGGGTGCGCAGCTGGTAGACCGGAGCCGTGGGCGGCTCGACGCTCGTGCTGGTGCCGAGCACGTCGCTGATGCGCTCCGCGCAGACCTCGGCCCGCGGGATCATCATCAGCATGAAGGTGGACATCATCACCGACATCAGCACCTGCATCAGGTAAGACAGGAACGCGGTCAGCGATCCGATCTGCATGGATCCGTCGCTGATGAGATGCCCGCCGAACCAGAGCACGGCGACGCTTGACAGGTTGACGATGCTCAGCACGACCGGGAACATCATGCCCATGAGCTTGCCGGCGCCGAGGTTCACGTCGTAGAGGGACTCGTTGGCGGTCAGGAACCGTTGCTTTTCCGGCTCGTCGCGGACGAAGGCGCGGACCACCCGGACCCCGGTGATCTGCTCGCGCATGACCCGGTTGATCGTGTCCAATCGCTCCTGCACCAAGCGGAACAGCGGGCGCATCCGGCTCGAGATCAGGGTGACGGCGACGCCGAGCACCGGGATGATGACCAGCAGCAGGCCGGACAGCTGGACGTTCTGGCGCAGCGACATGATCACCGCGCCGACGCCGATGATCGGGGCCATCAGCATCATGGTGAGCGTCATCAGGACCAGCATCTGGACTTGCTGGACGTCGTTCGTCGACCGGACGATCAGGCTGGGCGCGCCGAACTGACCGACCTCGCGGGTAGAGAACTCGTGGACCCGGTGGAACAGCGCCTTGCGGATGTCCCGGCCGATCGCCATCGCGGTGCGGGCACCGAAGTACACCGCGATGATCGAGGCGACGATCTGGCCAAGGGCGACGGCCAGCATCACTCCGCCGGTCCGCAGGATGTAGTGGGTGTCGGCCGTCACCACCCCGTTGTCAATGATGTCGGCGTTCAGCGTAGGCAGGTAAAGCGCGCAGATCGTCTGCAGGACCTGCGCTACCACAACGATAATGAGCCACTTGCGGTAGCGGCCGGCAAAGGATCTGACCAGTTTGAATAGCATCCGGATCTCCCGTATGAGGATTGCTTGTGCAGTCTGGCCGGTTACGCGACCTGGTGGCCACTGATTTTGCGCTCAGCGATCATCGGGGCCACCATGGCCAGCGCCTCGCGCAGCAGCACTCCGAAGTCGGCGGTTTCGTCGTTCATCCAGCGGCGGGATACCACCCGGGTCACGCTGGAGATGGTCGCGGCCAGCAGCTCCGGGTACAGGTCGCCCGGCGCGCAGCCGGTGCGCTCGGCTATCACCTCGGCCAGCGCCGCGTCCCTGGCCACGACCGCCTTGAAGAACTCACCGCGCAGCGCCGGGGTATGGATCATCATGCGCACCAGTGCCCGGTCCATGAGGGAGTCGGATTGAACCTCGATGATCGCGTCCGCGATCGTCACCTCGAGTGGTTCGTCCACCGGGCGCCGCCGGACAGCGTCGGCAAACGCGAGCGCCCGGTCCGACGGTCCGGCGCAGATCGCCTCCGGGATGCTGGCGAAGTAGTTGTTGTAGGTCCGGGGCGACACGTCCGCCTCGGCCGCGATGTCGGCGACCCGGACGTTCTCCGGCCCGTGCTGCAGGGCGAGCCGCGCGGCGGCGCGGGAGATCGCCTCTCGAGTCTCTGCTTTTTTCCGCTCCCGCAGCCCGGGAACGCCCCCATCGTCCATGTCGGCGACTGTAGCAGTCAACTTGCGCGTTACGCAAATATTCGCATCACGCAGGTATTTTCGGCTATAATGAGGCTGGCGGGGGTGGCCGGTCGCCTAGTCGGCTCAGCCGACGGCCGAGCCGTTGCATCGGCTTCTCGATTCCGTAGTACGTGATCGCGCTGACCGCGATGATCACCGCGTAGCTGGCCGCCGCCAAGGCGATCTCGATGCCGATCGGGTGGGCACGGTGCAGTACCGGGAAGGTGCGGTACGCGTTCAGGATCAGCGGGTGCAGCAGGTAGACCGAGTAGCTGATCAGTCCCAGCCAGGCTAGCGCGCCCGGGATGCGGAACCGCCTGGCGACCATGGCGATCCCAAAGGTGGCCGCGGCGAGCAGGATCGAGCTGGCCCACTGGAGCTTCCACGCCTCGTCGCGCTGCCCGGCGTGCCACAGCCCCGCGAAGACCGTCAGGACCAGCACCGCCGCCACGATCGCCGCGGCCCAGCGCTTGCTGACCTCGCCTTGCTCGGCCCGGTAGATCAGGGTCCCGGTGAACATCAGGGCCAGGATCGTGAACCCGGACCACGGGTAGGGGTAGTTCTGGTTCAGGCAGAGCAGTGTCAGTACGGTGAGCGCGCCGAGGGTCGCACCGAGCCGGCGCCGCCCGGTTACGGCGAGCGCGATTCCGGCGAGGATCAGCGCGTCGGCCGTCAGGTCCAGGTACCGGGTTCCGTGTCCGTACCGGACGGCCCAGGTGCTGAGCGCGGCCATCGGCAGCACTCCGCCGAGCGCTACCGCCGCGATCGAGCAGCCGAGCGCGTAGCCGCCGCTGTAACGGTGAATCCCCCAGCTGAACAGCGCGACGAGCACCAGGTAGAACGCCATCTCGTAGGAGAGCGTCCAGGTGACGTTCGGAACGTTGGGGCCGGTCAGCAGATTCTGCAGCATCAGCAGCCAGGAAGCGATCGAGGTGACCGGGTGGTCGCCCGCACCCGCGAGATTCCCGCGTCCGGCTTTCTGGGCGAAATACGCGAGGACCAGCGCCGCGAGGTACATCGGGTAGAGCCGGAACGCGCGGCTAATCCAGAAGGACCGCACGTTGCCCTTGCGCTCCAGTGACGCGGGCACGATGTACCCGCTCACCAGGAAGAACACGAACACCCCGTACTGCCCGAAGTCGACCACCCGGTAGAGGACCTCGTGCAGCGGCACGAAGAAGATGGTCGACGAGTGGTCGAAAACCACGCAGGCGGCGGCGAACCCGCGCAGCGCGTCCAGCCAGGCGAGCCTGCCCGGCGAGCGCCGGGCGCGGCGCGGAAGGGGTTGACCCTCCCGCGCCGCGTCGGTCGCGGCCGGGCTATCCGCCTGAGACGTCTGCGACGAAGTGTTACCGCTGGGCACTCACTCGACGCTACTCACGCGAGTTACGGCGCGATGGTTTCTCAGTCAGCTCTCAGGGAAATCGAAATAATGCAGGCTGACGAATGGTGGGTCGCCAGAGGCTCCGGAGACGAACTCCAGATAGACGGTATGCGTGCCGGTTACCGTACTGATGTTTGCCGGTATCGTCTCCCAGGTCGACCAGCCACCCGTATTTGCCACGGAGAAGCTGCCGACCGGGGTATTGTCCGGGCTGTCAAGCACCACCTCGACTAGCCCGCTCACTCCGGTCCCGGCTCCGGAGGCGACTCTGGCATCGAATTGAGTCGATCCGGTCGAGCCGAAGTCGATATCCGGATATTCCAGGATATCGCCGTTGGTCAGCTCGGCTGCCTGGTTGCTGTCCACGCCAGACGGATCGGTGTCGGTAGTAGAAGTGACGTCGATGTCTCCGGTGCTGTCGCTGTAGCAGTCTGCGGAGATGTCCGACGTCGCGGTCGTGGTGCAATCGGTGCCGCCACCGCCGCCGCCGGAACTGCTGCCACCGGACGTCTCGTAGACGGCCACGTACCCGACGCCCATCGCCGCACCCGAGCTGGTCGAGCTCGTCGGCGACGAGCAGTCACAGATGGCGTTGGGGTAAGCGCCGCCCATGGCCACATCGAGTATCAGGAAGAAGCCGTTGTCCACGGCGTCCTCCCAGTAGGTCGTGCCTACCTCGCTCTCGGTCACCGTGTAATACGAGGTGCCATTGAGGTAGTAGGTGATTGATTCATCACTGGTGTCGGTGCGGTTGACGATGACCGAGTACGTGTTGTAGCTAGTGTCGCAACCGTCGCAGGCCTGCAGGCCGCTAGACAGCCCGGTCGTCTCATCGCACGGACCGCCGGGATCGACACCGCAGTGCAGCGTCCCGGAGTGCTCCGACAGCGCGTTGACATCCTCCATGATGTCGACCTCGCCGCTTTCCGGCCAGTTCGAGCAGTCCATTGTCCCGGAGGTCCCGGCACCGCTTTCGCGGAATCCGTCGCCGAGCATCCAGGGTGGAACTGGTGTCGGACTCGACCTCACCGGTACCCCAGTCTGAGGTACAGCCGGTGCCCGAGTACTCGTTTCCCACATCATCGGTCCACTGGGAATCGACGCCGCTGCCGGCCGAACCGTCGAAGTCGTCGCTGAACACCGTGGACCAGCCAGACGGCGCTGACGGGACTGTGGTGGCGGCGGCGCGTTGCGGATGTGCCGTGACGGCAAACGTGACAGCTAGCAGAAGGATGGCCGGAACGGCCGTCCATCTGAGCCATCGACGGGGATCGGGGATGGGACTTCGCATCGTTGGGACTCCTCTCGCCGAACGTCCCCGCTCCTATTGCTCTGCCCGGAAACTAAAACGGTTGGCGACAAATGTCAACGCTTACATCTAAGCGCTTACAAAATCTCTCGAAGAGGTAGCGGGAGCCGCTGCGGAGCGTCCCGGGTTGCGGCGGCGCGGCCCTCGTCTGTACTCCGCCGCTCCTGCCCGAGCCCCGCCGTCCCTGCCCGTTATATCCGCTTATTTCGTTGTTTGGCGGGCCGAGCGACAGTCGCCAGCGGATAACGCGAAGGATTGATGTAGTCCTGGGTACGAACGATCCTTCTCGTAATCTGGATCGCGATCGCGGGGCAGCGGCCCCGGACGGGGATTCGCTGCTGTCTCGGGGGTATCCAGGTGCCCCTTAAATTTCTCGGCGCCGGGCGGAGACTACCGGCTCCGGTCGGTGCAGATGGTAACGCTTACATTTAGCCGCTTACATCCCATCCGGTCACCACCCCGCGACGGCAGTGACGTCGGACACACTGGACACGGCCGCATCTGCCTCCAGCTAGGCGCTGCCTGCCGTCCTGGCAGGCACTCCGGCCGTCGTGATCGGCTGACCTGCAGGAAAACGGTTTCATAACACCCGTGACACATATCGCACCAACCCACTTGACTTGGGTCAAGCCGGCGTTCTACGTTGTGCGCGAACGTTCGCTCACGGCGGGCGCGGCGAGGGCTTGCGAAGACGGGAGCCGGATGGCAAGGCGGAAGTACGTGTCGATCAAGGAGGTCGCCGCGCGAGCGGGCGTCTCCTTCCAGACCGCGAGCAAGGTGCTCAACGGCGGCGATGTCCGCGTGTCCGCAGAGACCGAGCAGCGGATCCTCGCCGCGGCCGCCGAGCTCGGCTACCAGCCGAACACGATCGCCCGTTCCCTCGTGCAGCGCAGCACCGCGACGATCGGCCTCGTCGCCAGCGACGCCACCGACGTCGGGATCGCCCAGGCCTCCGTCTCCGCCGAGCAGGAGGCCCGCCGTCACGGGCACTCGGTCCTGGTCGGGCACCTCGCCGTCGGCGGTGCGGACGGCGCGGACATCGTGCGCACCCTCATCGAGCGGCGGGTGGACGGCATCCTGGTCGCCGCTCCCGAAGTGGAGGAGAACACCGCCGTCGCGGAACTACTGCGCAAGTACGTGCCCGCGGTCAGCCTGCAGGCGGTGCCGGGTGGCGGTGTCCCGGTCGTCGGATCGAATCACCGTGACACCGGACGGCTGGCCACCGAGCATCTGATCGCGCTTGGCCACACCAGCATCGGGACCGTCACCGGCTGGTTCCGCCGCCGGGTGACCCGCAGCCGGCTGCACGGCTACGAGGACGCGCTGCGGGCCGCCGGCATCGAGCCGCACGAGGACCTGGTGGTCGAGGGCGACTGGTCCCCGCGCGGCGGCGCGGAGGCGACCCGGCTGCTGCTGGAACGCTCGCCCTCGATCACCGCGATCTTCGTGCACAACGACATGATGGCGATCGGCGTGCTGTCCGCGCTGCAGACGGCGGGCAGGCGCGTCCCGGAAGACGTCGCGGTCGTGAGCTGCGACGACATCCCGTTCGCCGAGTACCTGACGCCGGCGCTGACCACCGTCCGCGTGCCGCTCGCCGAAACCGGGCGGATCGCGGTCAACCTGCTGCTGCGTGCCATCGCGGGTGAGCCGGTACCGGAGAAACCCCCGCTGCTGCCCGTCGAACTCATCGTCCGGGTGTCCAGCGGCGCGGGAAGGAAGGGCAGCGATGAGTCATCGACGCCCATAGAAGGGCACCGATGAGTCATCGACGCCCCACGAGAGGAGAACAACCAGTGACTCGAGTCGCCATCGACCCAGGGCGTGTGCTCGGGACCGTCGAGCGCAACGTCTTCGGCGGCTTCGTCGAGCACCTCGGCCGCGTCATTTACGGCGGCATGTACGAGGAGGGCTCCCCGCTGTCCGACGACCGCGGCTTCCGCAAGGACGTACTCGCCCTGCTGCGGGACCTGCGGATGGGCGTGCTGCGCTGGCCGGGCGGCAACTTCGTCAGCAACTACCACTGGCAGGACGGCATCGGCCCGAAGGACCAGCGGCCACGGCGCCCCGAACTCGCCTGGGGAGGGGAGGAATCCAACCGGTTCGGCACCGACGAGTTCATGGAGTACTGCACCGAGCTGGGAACCGACCCGTACGTCTGCCTCAACATGGGCACCGGGACGCTGGAGGAAGCCCTCGCCTGGCTGGAGTACTGCAACAGCGACCGCAACACGTACTGGGCGAACGAACGCCGCGCCAATGGTCACGACGAGCCGTACAGAGTGAAGTACTGGGGCCTGGGCAACGAGATGTACGGCGAGTGGCAAGTGGGCTCCATGTCCGCCGACGAATACGTCCGCGAGGCCACCCGGTGGGCCCGGGCGCTGAAGTTCCTCGACCCGTCGATCAAGCTCGTGAGCTGCGGCAAGACCGGCTGGAACGAGTGGGACCGTATCGTCATCGAAGGCACGGCCCACCTGGTCGACTACCACTCGCTGCACATCTACACCGGCAGCGACGACTACTGGACGAACGTTCTCCAGCCGCACCAGGCCGAGCGCGCGATCCACACCGCGCAGGCGCTCGTCGCGCACACCGCCTACCGGCACAAGATCGCGAACCCGCCGAAGCTCGCCTATGACGAGTGGAACGTCTGGTACCGCAACATGAGCGTTGACCTGGCGGAACGGTACACGTTCGACGACGCGCTCGCCGTCGGTACCTACCTCAACATCTTCGTGCGTAACGCCGGCTGGGTGAAGATGGCCAACCTCGCGCAGATGGTGAACGCGATCGCCCCGATCGTGGCCACCCCGGAGGTCGCGGCCGTCCAGCCCATCTACTACCCGGTGCTGCTGCACGCCCAGGCCGCGCTTGCGGACGCGGTCGACACGCACGTGTACGGCGGGGAGCTCGAACCGGTGTTTCCCGACGATCCCGGACAGTGGCCGTACAAGGTGGCTGACCTCGGCCCATTCACCGCGGTCGACGCCGCGGCCACTGTTAGCGCTAACAAAGACCGGGTAGCGGTAACGCTCGTCAATCGTCACCCGGACGAACCGCAGACCGCTGAGCTGTTGCTGCGCGACTTCAGCTTCGCAGGTCCGGCGACGATCACCACCGTCACCGAGGGCGGCCAGGCAGACCCGCGGGCGCTGCCCGACGTCGCCACCGCGCATCTTACCCACGGAACAGAAACACCATCGGGCATAACGGCGGTGCTTCATCTCCCGGCCCGGTCCTTCACCGTCGTCGAGGCACCGATCCAACGATAAGGCCTCCGAGTGCGGCCACGGCGAACAGGAATCACCGGCCGCCACAACTGAATCCGAGATAGACGCGTCCAGGAGGAGTCCCCCAATATGTTGTCGAAAAAGAGAATCTTCGCGGGTCTGGCAGCAGGCTCCGCGATCGCGGTACTAGCTGGCTGCGGCAGCAGCGGCACGACCGCCAGCGGTGGCAGCACCGCGTCGGCGGCGTCATCACCGAGTGCGTCCGCGAGCGTGGTCGCCGGCGGTTCGTGCAGCGCGAACGCCGTGAAGCTCACCTTCTGGGCCTGGGTGCCCGGCATCGGCAGGGCGGTCACCGAGTTCAACAAGACCCACCCCGGCATCTGCGTCACCCAGGAAGATGTCGGCGCCGGTGACCCCGAGTACGTGGCGCTCACCAACGCCATCAAGGCTGGTTCCGGAGCTCCCGACGTCGCCGAGGTCGAGTACGACGAACTGCCGTCGTTCGAGGTGACCCACAGCGTGCTGAACCTCGTGCCTTACGGCGCGAACAACTACAAGAGCGACTTCGTGTCGTGGGCCTGGCAAGAGGTCAGCCAGGGCAGCGCCGTCTACGCGATGCCGGGCGACTCTGGTCCGATGGCGTTCTACTACAACACCAACGAGCTGTCGCAGTACCACATCACCCCGCCGACCACCTGGGCGCAGTTCGCCACCGACGCGGCCACCCTGCACAAGGACAACTCGTCCGACTACATGACCAACTTCTCGGCCACCGACCTGCAGTGGATTATCAGCCTGATGGCACAGGACGGCGCCTCGCCGTTCAAGTACACCGGCGGCAGTTCGGTGACCATCAACTGGACCGGCGCGGCCCAGATGGCGTTCGCCAAGTACTGGCAGGACCTGCTGGCCGCGCACGACGTCAACGCCACCACCGACGTCTCGGCCACGTCCTTCGCGGACATGGATAAGGGCACCGACGCGAGCTGGCTGAGCTCCGCGTGGGGTCCGTCCTACTTCGCCGCCGACGCTAAGTCCTCGATCGGCGACTGGCGGGCGACCGCCCTGCCGCAGTGGACGGCCGGCGCTGATGTCGCGGCGAACTGGGGCGGCTCGTCCTACCCAGTCTTCGCGCAGAGCAAGCACCCGGCCCAGGCCGCCGAGTTCGCCGAGTGGCTGAACGCCACCTCCGCGTCGTGGGACATCACCAAGACGGCTCCGTCATCGCTGTTCCCGACCTACATTCCGCTGCTGAACGACCCGTCGTTCAAGGACACCACCGTCTCGCTGTCCGGTAGCTCCACCCCGGACGTGGCGTTCACCGCGGCGGCGAGCGCCGTCACCGACGTCGAGTGGCCGCCGTTCATGACCGAGGCGCTCACCGAGGCGAGCACGGTATTCGAGGGCGTGATGACTGGGAAGGAAACGCTGCAAGCGGCGTTCACCGACTTCCAGAATGTCCTCGTGAACTACGCCAAGGCCCAGGGCTTCACAGTCTCAAGCTGACGGATCGCGGCGCCGGTCCCGGGAACCCCGGGACCGGCGCCGCCCACTACGTTACGAAGGAATCTTGCCCATGAACGGCACCGTTCCCTTGACGGCACCGCGGCGGGAGGCTACGCGCAGGCGCTTCGGGCAGTCGTCCTGGACCCAGCGCAGGGACCGCCGCGGGATCTGGTTCGTCGTCCCCTTCCTGATCGGCTTCCTGCTCTTCATGGTCGTGCCGATCGGCTACGCGATCTACACGAGCCTGTACACCAGCAAGCTCATCGGCGGCACAGTCTTCGCCGGTGCCTCGAACTACACCTCGACCCTCGAATCAGGCGAGTTCTGGTCCGGGGTGATCCGGGTACTTATCTACGCCGCTATCCAGATCCCGGTGATGCTGATCATCGCGTTCTTCTTCGCGACGATCTTCGACCTGGGCGTTGCGAAGTACGGCACGTTCTTCCGCACGATCTTCTTCATCCCGTTCGCGGTGCCCGCCGTGGTCGGGGCCGTGATGTGGGCGTTCCTGCTTGAGCCGCAGTTCGGCCCGTTCGTCCACCTGGCCAACGCGCTCGGCTTCAGTAACGCGAACTACTTCTCGTCGACGCTGCTACTGCCCACGATCATCCTCATCGTGATCTGGGAGTGGACCGGCTACAACATGATGATCCTCTACACGGCGCTGAAATCGGTGCCTCGTGACGTGGTCGAGGCGGCGATACTCGACGACACCCCGCTATGGAAGATCATCCTGCGGATCAAGCTGCCGCTCGTCCGTCCGGCCATCGTCATGCTGGTCTTCCTCAACACGATCGGCGCGCTCCAGCTTTTCACCGAGCCGTTCATCCTGAACTACTTCGATACCGGCGCGGTTTCGATTAACTACACCCCGACCCTGTACATCTACAACACTGCGATCGCGGCGGACGAGACGAACCTGGCCGCCGCCGCGGCGGTGATCCTGGGTGTGGTCATCATTGTCATCTCGACGGTGTCGCTGATCTTCCGCCGCCGGAGAGGGGAATTCGCATGAGCGAGTCGGCGGGGCGCGGTGCCGCCTGGACTGAGGAGCGAAGCGACGAGGGAAGGCAGCACCTGAAGGCGCCCCGACAGCGAGCGAACAATAAGCAGAGCGCGCGCCGCCTCCGTAAGCTCGAGGAGCGGGAGAGCAACATCCCGATCGAGTTCTACGGGCTGCCACGCGGGACGGTCACGTTCCTCACCGTGCTGGCCTCGCTGTTCGCGATCTTCACGCTGATACCGATCGTCTGGATCCTGATCAACTCGACGAAGACCCAGGCGAATATCTTCGAGACGTTCGGCTTCTGGTTCGCGCGCCCGTTCAGCTTCTTCCACAACTTCTCGCTGCTGTTCCAGAACGTCGACGGCTACGGGACCTACATCCAGTGGTTCGGCAACACTGTGCTGTACGCCGCGCTGGGCGGTGGCGGGGCGACCGCGCTGTCGGCGTTCGCCGGCTACGGCTTCTCCCGGTTCTCCTTCCGCGGCTCGAAGGTGCTGTTCTACCTGACCCTGTCCGCGCTGCTGATACCGGTCACCGCGATCACGCTGCCGCTGTACCTGACGTTCGCGAAGTTCCACCTGATCAACTCGATCTGGGGAATGATCCTGCCGAGCCTGATCAGCCCGGTGGGCATCTACCTGATGAAGGTCTACACCGACATCTCGGTTCCGCGCGAACTCATCGACGCCGCCCGGATAGACGGCGCGGGCGAGATCCGGATCTTCTTCAGGGTCGCTCTCCCGCTGATGGTGCCCGGCCTGTTTACCGTGCTGCTGATCAACGTGGTGGCGGTCTGGAACAACTACTTCCTGCCGCTGCTCATCTTCAACCAGAACAACAAGTACCCGCTCACCGTCGGCATCGGCCTGTGGTCAGAGCGCGCGCAGAACAGCGGGAACGCGGAACTGTTCCCGATGGTGGTGGTCGGCGGGCTCGTGACGATCATCCCGCTCATCGCGCTGTTCCTCGTGCTCCAGCGCTACTGGCGGGGCGGCATGCTGCTCGGCAGCATCGCCAACTGA
>JBEKHI010000407.1:0-10350 GCA_050012355.1 Streptosporangiaceae bacterium
ATCGGCTCGCCGAGGCCGCGAGAAACCTTGGCCACCACGTCGGGGTCGTCGTGGAAGGTGGTCGCCTTGACGATCGCGGCCGCGCGACGGGCCGGGTCACCGGACTTGAAGATGCCCGAGCCGACGAAGACGCCCTCGGCGCCAAGCTGCATCATCATCGCGGCGTCGGCGGGGGTGGCGATGCCGCCGGCGGTGAACAGCACTACCGGGAGCCTGCCCGCCCGCGCCACCTCGGCGACCAGTTCGTACGGGGCCTGCAGCTCCTTGGCGGCGGTGAACAGCTCCTCCTCGGGGAGCCCGGCCAGCCGCCGGACGCCCTGCGAGAGCGACCGCATGTGCCTGGTGGCCTCGACCACGTTGCCGGTGCCGGCCTCACCCTTGGACCGGATCATGGCCGCGCCCTCGGTAATCCGGCGCAGCGCCTCACCCAGGTTGGTCGCGCCGCAGACGAACGGGACGGTGAACTTCCACTTGTCCACGTGATTGGCCTCGTCGGCGGGGGTGAGCACCTCGGATTCGTCGATGTAGTCGACGCCGATGGCCTGCAGCACCTGCGCCTCGGCGAAATGACCGATCCGGCACTTGGCCATCACCGGGATGGAGACCGCGCCGATGATCGAATCGATCATGTCGGGGTCGCTCATCCGGGCCACGCCGCCCTGCACCCGGATGTCCGCGGGAACCCGCTCCAGCGCCATGACGGCCACGGCACCGGCATCCTCCGCGATCTTGGCCTGCTCGGCGGTCACCACGTCCATGATGACGCCGCCCTTGAGCATCTCGGCCATGCCGCGCTTGACCCGCGCCGTACCGGTCTCAGCTTCTGCGGACACTTCGGGGAACCTCCAGTCGTTGACTCCTGCAACAACCAGGATAATGCCGACAGCAACCAGGCCAGGTAGCGGAGCATCAGGCCCATGGATGTCCCATCGAGGGCGTTATTCGGCTATCGATGGGACATCCATGGGGTGGCCGAGGGGCGCGGGCGCGGGCGTCAGTCCACTAGGGAATCGTCCATCTCGAAGAATCCTGGTTCGGTGGCTTTGCCGGCCAGCCGGAAGACCCGGGCCAGCGGGCGGTTCCTGGCTTCTCTGGTGGCCGCCACGGCGTCGTTGTAGAACTTTCTCGCCAGGAATACCTGATGCGCCCCCGCCTGAACACGGTCGGTCAGTTCCTCCGCGCCCGCCACCGAGTCGGAGAATCCGGGCTGCGAGAACGCTGCCCGCAGCGAACGAGTCAGGTCGCTTTCCGCCAGATCCCGCTCCACCCCGTCGGACCGGGCCCTGGCGCCCTCGACGGCGCCCGCGATCAGCAGGCTGGTCGCGGGGTCCAGCAGCCCGGAGGAGGCCAGCTCGGCGGCCGCCGAGGAGCGCCGCTCCAGCGCCAGGTCGAGCGCGGTGCGGGCTGCTTCCACCCGGGCGTGCAGCCGGTCAAGACGCCCGGCCCGCCAGGAAACGTACACGCCGAGCAGCAGGACGACCGCGACGATCAGCACGATATACGTCGCGTTCACTGGACCACCTGGACGCCGGCCCGGCCGAGCACCACCGTCTCGTAGACGCTCAGCACCTCCTTGGCCACCACCGACCAGTCGTAGGTCGCGACGGCCCGCAGGGCGGCCTGAGAGAGTTCCTCGCGGCGCTGCGGATCATCAAGCAGACGGGCGGCGGCCCGGGCTAGATCGGCGGGATCTCCCACAGCGAAGAGTTCCCCCGCCGCGCCGCCGCGCAGCACGGAACGGAACGCGTCGATGTCGCTGGCCACAATCGGCGCGCCGGCCGCCATCGCCTCGGCGGTGACGATCCCGAAGGACTCACCGCCGGTGTTCGGCGAGCAGAAGACATCCACCGAGTGCAGCACCCGGGCCTTGTCCTCGTCCTCCACCTCGCCGGTGAACACGACGCGGTCTCGCAGCGACGCGGGGATCCGCTGCCGCGCCTCCGCGATGTCTCCGGGCCCGGCGACCAGCACCCGCAGCCCCGGGCGCTGCGGCCCGAGGATCTCGAAGGCCTTGAGCAGGACCGACAGTCCCTTGCGGGGCTCGTCCATCCGGCCGAGAAAGCCAATCGACCCGCCCGAGCCCGGCCACCCGTCGAGCGGCTCAGCGTGCAGGAACCGATGCGTGGCCACCCCGTTCGGTATCAGCACCGCGTCGCCGCCCAGGTGCTCGACCAGCGTGGTGCGCGCCGCCTCGGATACCGCGATCCGGCCGTCGATCTTCTCCAGCGCGGACCGCAGCACCGGGTAGGTGGCCAGCAGCACCCGGGACCGGGGGTTCGCGGTGTGCATGGTCGCCACGATCGGGCCGCTGGCCAGCCAGCAGGCCAGCAGGGACAGCGACGGCGCGGCCGGTTCGTGCACGTGCAGCACATCAAAATCCCCGTCGCGCAGCCAGCGCCGGACCCGGTTCGCCGTCAGCGGGCCGAACGCGAGTCGCGCCACCGATCCGTTGTACGGGACAGGCACCGCCTTGCCCGCGGGCACCACATAGGGCTGCAACGGGCGCTCGTCATCGGCCGGGGAGATCACGCTGACCTCGTGGCCGAGCCCGATCAGCGCCTCGGCGAGATCGCGGATGTGCACCTGCACTCCCCCCGGGACGTCCCAGGAGTACGGGCAGGCGATGCCGATTCTCACGTCAGATCGCGGAGGAAGACTCGCTGGAGCATGTGCCAGTCGGCTGGATGCTCCCTGATCGGCGTCTCGAATGCGGTCGCCAGCGCCTGCGTCATGGCCGCGACCTTCTCTTTCCTGTCACCGGTCTCTGGCACCGGGATCTCGTCGTACACGTGCGTGCCCCAGCCCGTTTCCCCTTCGAACCAGCACCCCACCGGCATCAGCACCGCGCCGGTCTGCACCGCGAGCGCCGCGGATCCGGCGCTGATCTTGGCTTTCTCGCCGAAGAACGTGACCTCTACCCCGGTTTCCGAGAGGTCGCGATCGGCGACCAGGCAGACCAGCTTTCCCGCCCGTAGCCGCTGCGCCAGGATACCGAACGACGAAGGTCCACCTGTCAGTGGCAGTACCTCCATTCCGAGTGATTCGCGGAATTTCACGAACCGCTGGAAGACCGACTCCGGCTTGAGGCGCTCCATGACGGTGGTGAACGATCCGGCACCGTAATGCACGACCCAGGCGCCGGCCTGTTCGAAGTTACCCATATGCGGCAGGGCGAAGATCACGCCGCGACCGTTCTTCAGGTATTCCAGGGCTTTGTCCACCTGGTCGCGGTTGACGTCATTCTCCTCGTCGAGCCGCTCGGGCGGTATGTCCTGCAGCCGGAACGCCTCACAGTAGTAGCGGGCGTAGGAACGCAGCGCCGCCCGGGACAGCTCACGGAGTTCCTTGCCGTCGGCGTCGGGCACCACCCGGGTGAGGTTGCCCTCGAGAACCTGGACGCCGTGGCCCTGGCGTCGCCAGGCGACCCCGGCCCCGAAGTCGAACAGCGAGCGAGCGGTGGACTCGGGAAGCTTGCGCACGACGGACCAGCCGATCGCGAACGCGGCGTCGGTGAGCTTTTCTTTCATGGATTTCCCGCCGATACATAGACGGATCTGATGCGCTGGGCCAGCGTCACCGTGCTGAGAACCGCCAGCGCCCACAGGCCGACATCAAGGACATATGGTACCCCCAGGCCGGACAGTCCGATGGAGGTAAGCCCGATCACCATCCGCTCGGGGCGCTCGATCAGCCCGTTGGCGCACTTCAGTCCCAGGCCCTCGGCGCGGGCCTTGCTGTAGGAGACCAGGAAGCCCACCGCGAGGCAGTAAATGGCAACCGCCGCCATCGGATGGTTGTTCTTGGCGAACCACAGCGTTATACCGCCGAAGATGGCCGCGTCGGCCACCCGGTCGAGCGTGGAGTCGAGGAACGCGCCGAACTTGCCGCTGCTGCCCTTGATGCGGGCCAGCAGACCATCCAGCATGTCGGTGAAGACGAAGATCGTGCAGATAAAGGCACCAGGGAAGAGCTCGCCTATCGGGAACAGGGCGAGCGCGCTGGCGCTCACCCCCACGGTGCCGGCGACGGTGAGCATGTTCGGCGTGACCGGCGTGCGGGCGAGTGCCTCGCCCACCGGGGTGAGCAGGCGCGCCAGGGCGGGTCGGAGCGTATTCAGCATGGCCGTGACGATCTTAGTGCCTGACGACCTCGAACAATTCCTTAACGGGGGGTTGTGGTATGGGGTCCAGCGGGTTAATGGTGGGAATTGCAGCGGCAGATCCATCGCGAGGAGGCGACGGGAGATGACTGAATCCGCGGGCAGGGTACCCACGGCCGGCCAGGACGTGCGAAATATCGTTCTGACCGGCCATTGCGGGGCAGGGAAAACCACGCTGACCGAAGCGCTAGCGGTCCATACCAACGCGGTGACGCGGCCGGGCCGGGTGGAAGAAGGCACCACGGTCAGCGACTTCGACGAAGTAGAGATGCGGCAGCAGCGCTCAGTCAACCTGACGCTGGTGCCGTTGTCGTTTAACGGGGTCAAAATCAACCTGCTGGACACCCCGGGTTACGCTGATTTCACCGGTGACCTGCGGGCCGGGCTGCGTGCGGCCGACTCGGCGCTCTTCGCGGTGTCCGCCACCGACGGTGTCGACGGCGTCACGCGGATGCTGTGGGACGAGTGCGCCGCCGTGGGGATGCCGCGGGCGGTCGTCATCACCAAGATCGATCACCAGCGGGCCGACTTCGAAGCCGCGCTGGCGGCCTGCCGCGAGGCGTTCGGCGACGCGGTGGCTCCGCTGTACCTGCCTGCCGATGGAGGTCTCACGGGCCTGCTGACCTCGACGGGGCTCGACGGCCGGGCCGCCGAGCTGCGGGATGAGCTGATCGAGGGGATCATCACCGAGAGTGAAGACGAGACCCTCATGGACCGCTACCTTTCGGGCGAGTCCATCGACCCGAAGGTGCTCATCGACGACCTCGAAAAGGCCGTCGCCCGCGGGTCCTTCTACCCGGTGCTCATCACCTCCGCCCCCGCGGGCCTAGGCCTCGCCGAGGTACTCGAGGTAATCACCCAGGCGTTCCCGTCACCCGCCGAGCACCCGATGCCCTCGGTGACCTCCGTTGACGGCTCGCCGGAGTCCCGGCTCGCCTGCGATCCCGACGGCCCGCTGCTCGCCGAGGTGGTGAAGACGACCTCCGACCCCTACGTGGGCCGGATCAGCCTGGTCCGGGTGTTCTCCGGGACGCTGCGGCCGGACATGACCGTGCACGTGTCCGGGCATGGCCGGGCCGCCCGCGGCCACCAGGATCACGACAACGACGAGCGGATCGGCGCGCTCACTTCGCCGCTCGGCAAGCTGCAGCGTCCGGTGACCGCCTGCCAGGCCGGGGACGTCTGCGCGGTCGCCAAGCTGTCCACCGCCGAGACCGGTGACACGCTCTCCGGCAAGGAGACGCCGCTGCTGATGGAGCCCTGGTCGATGCCCGACCCGCTGCTCCCGGTGGCGATCGTGGCCAAGTCCAAGGCCGACGAGGACAAGCTGTCGCAGGCGCTGGCCCGGCTGGTCGCCGAGGACCCCACGATGCGGCTGGAGATGAACGCCGAGACCAGGCAGCTCGTGCTGTGGTGCATGGGCGAGGCGCACGCCGACGTGCTGCTCGACCGGCTGTCCTCACGATACGGCGTCGCCGTGGAAACCGTGCCGCTGCGGGTGCCACTGCGGGAGACGGTCTCGGGCTCGGCCCGTGGCCTGGGCCGGAACGTCAAGCAGACCGGCGGCCACGGGGAGTTCGGCATCTGCCACATCTCCGTGGAACCACTGCCGTCGGGTGAGTTCGAGTTCGTCGACAAGATCGTCGGCGGCGTGGTGCCCAGGCAGTTCATCCCCTCGGTGGAGAAGGGCGTGCGCGCTCAGATGGAGAGCGGCGTTATGGCCGGCTATCCGATGACCGGGGTAAGAGTCACGCTGTTCGACGGGAAGGCGCACTCGGTGGACTCCTCGGACATGGCGTTCCAGAAGGCCGGGAAGGCAGCGCTGCGGGACGCCGTCGACAAGGCGTCGCCCATGCTGCTGGAGCCGGTGGACGAGCTGTCGGTGCTGGTGCCCGACGAGTACGTCGGAGCCGTCATGTCCGACTTGTCGGGCAGGCGAGGCCGGGTGCTCGGTACCGCGCCGGTCGGAGTGGGCCGGACGGTGGTCCGGGCCGAGGTTCCCGAACTCGAGATCACCAGGTACCCGATCGACCTGCGTTCGGTCTCCCACGGGACCGGCTCATTCACCCGTTCCTACCTGCGCCACGAGCCGCTCCCCGCGCACCTGGCGTCCAAGGTCGCCGAGGCGTCCCGGCCGGCCTGAGGTTTTTGCTGGTTAGTGCGGCACTACCAAGCTTCTTCTCTGGGTAGTGCAGCACCCACCAGCAAACGCCTACGCCGCGGGCCAGGCGTCCGCTAGCAGCTTGCGGGTGTCGGGGAGAAGCTGCGGGAGGACCCGGGTCTGACCCGTGACCGGCATGAAGTTGGTGTCGCCGCCCCAGCGCGGTACCACGTGCTGATGCAGGTGCGCCGCGATCCCGGCGCCGGCCACCGTGCCGAGGTTCATGCCGACGTTGAAGCCATGCGGCGACGACGCGGCCTGCAGCGACTCGATGGCCCGCTGGGTGAACTCGCCGAACTCGATCGTCTCCGGCCCGGTCAGATCCGGGTAGCTAGCCACGTGCCGGTAAGGGCAGATCAGCACGTGGCCCGCGTTGTACGGATACAGGTTGAGTATCGCGTACACCAAGTCGCCGCGAGCGACGATGAGCGCTTCCTCATCGGACAGCTTCGGCGCCTGGCAGAACGGGCAGCCCTCATCAGCGCCGGGGCCGGTCGGCTTCCCTTCCCCCTTGATGTAGGCCATCCGGTGCGGTGTCCAGAGTCGCTGAAAGGGATCCATAACACCTGCACGCGGTCGCGTACGGCGCCGACGATCTCCTCGATCGCCTTGTCAACCGGCACGCCGTTGCGCTGCGTTCCGTCACGGAACCGGAAGGACACCGCGCCCGCCGCCACATCATCATCCCCCGCGATCAGCATGAAGGGGATCTTCTGCCGCTGCGCGGTGCGGATCTTCTTCTGCATCCGGTCGTCGGAGTCGTCGACCTCGACCCTGATGCCCTGCTCACGCAGCTGCTCGGCGATCTTGGCCAGGTACGGCACGTGCGCGTCCGCGATCGGGATGCCGACCACCTGCACCGGCGCCAGCCAGGGCGGGAACGCGCCCGCGTAGTGCTCGACCAGGATGCCGAAGAACCGCTCGATCGAGCCCAGGGTGGACAGCTGCCAGCGGCGGCCGATCGCGTCCTTGACGTGCACGTCGATCTTCGGCGCGTAGAAGGCGCCGTCGCCCTCGGCGATCGTGTAATTCAGCCCGGAGGCGTCGAGCGCGTGCTTCAACGCGGCCTCCGCCGCCGACCACTCCTCCAGGGTGCCGACGTACTTGTCCGGCCGGGTGGACAGCTCCGCCTCGAAATCGGTGAGCCCGAAGTCCCGCAGCAGCCCGACCACGAACTGCAGCAGCGACGCCAGTTCGGGCGCGAGCTGCTCCGGCGTGCAGAAGATGTGCGAGTCATCCTGAGTGAACCCGCGTGCCCGGGTGAGCCCGTGCACCACCCCGGACTTCTCGTACCGGTACACGGTCCCGAACTCGAACAGCCGCAACGGCAGCTCCCGGTAGGACCGCCCGCGCGAGGCGAAGACCAGGATGTGCATCGGGCAGTTCATCGGCTTCGGGTAGTACGTCGCCCCGTCCAGCTCCATGGGCGGGAACATCCCGTCCTTGTACCACTCCAGGTGACCTGAGGTGATGAACAGGTCTTCCTTGGTGATGTGCGGGGTGTTGACGTACTGGTACCCGGCCTGCTCGTGGCGGCGGTTGGAGTAGTCCTCCATCACCTTGCGGATGATCGCGCCCTTGGGATGGAACACCGGCAGGCCACTGCCGATCTCGGTCGGGAAGGAGAACAGGTCGAGCTCGGCGCCCAGCTTGCGGTGGTCGCGCCGCTCGGCCTCTTCCAGCATGTGCAGGTAGTCGTCCTGGGCCGGCCGCGATTCCCACGCGGTGCCGTAGATCCGCTGCAGCTGCGGGTTCTTCTCGCTGCCGCGCCAGTAGGCGCCGCCGGTCCGCATCAGCTTGAACGCCGGGATGCTTCTCGTCGATGGCAGGTGCGGGCCGCGGCACAGGTCCTTCCAGCACAGCTCATGCGTCTTCGGGTCGAGGTTGTCGTAGATGGTCAGCTCGTTGCCGCCCACCTCCGTCGCTTCCTCAGTGTCGCCGGGGCCCTTCAGCCCGATGAGCTCCAGCTTGTACGGCTCGTCCTTCTCCTCGATGCGGGCCTCGTCCTCGGTGACCACCCGGCGTTCGAAAAGCTGCCCTTGCTTGACGATCTGCCGCATCCGGTTCTCGATCTTCTTCAGATCGTCGGGAGTGAACGGCTGGGACACGTCGAAGTCGTAGTAGAAACCGTTCTCGACCGGCGGCCCGATACCGAGCTTGGCGTGCGGGAACAGGTCCTGGACGGCCTGGGCCAAGACGTGCGCGGTGGAGTGCCGCAAGATCGCGCGGCCCGGCTCGGAGTCGATGACGATCGGCTGCACGACATCCCCGTCGGCCAGCGCGACGGCGAGGTCACGCGGTTCGCCGTTGACGCGGGCGGCGATGACCATCGGCTGGTCACCGAGGAGATCGCCGGCGGTAGTGCCAGCCTCGGTCACAAGCTCGCTACCGGCGAGGGTGATCCGAAGCTGCTGGGTGGACACGATCGTTCTCCTCCTGATATGGAAACCTGTTACTCGATGCTATCGGTCGCGCGGCCCGGCGAGTAACCGGCTCAGGTCGGCCAGGTCGAGCAGGTCATCGAGTATCCGGTCGATGGCACTGACCGTCAGCGTGAGGTGGCCCTCACCGCGCAGCAGATGCTGGCGGGCACCGGGGATGTGCCGGGCGAGCCACGCGCCGTGCGCGAACGGGACCATCCGGTCCTGGTCGCCCTGCCAGATGGATATCGGCGCCGGTCCTAGATCCTCGCCCAGGAGTTCTTTAATCCCGCCGAGGCTGAACCCCCAGTCGGTAACGAACGCCAGGTCGTCGTCACGCCATCCGGCGACACCCTCACGGATCGCGGCCCGTAGCCCAGCCGCCATCGCCTCGGCGTACTCCCCGGTCAGCGCGGCTACGTCCACCGCCGACACCAGCCCGCCAAGCGCCGCCGCCACCTCCGGGCCGGTGACGCTGGTCAGGCCCTCGGCCTCCCGCTGGAGGTATTCGGTCAGCTGGTCGGGCCCGCTTACGGCGGCGCCGAACTCCGCGACGTTCTCCGGCGCCATCCCCTCCGTCCAGTCGAGCCCCTCGGCATCGTGCGGAGCGACCCCGGCCACCGACGCCGCCGCCAGGCACCGGCCGGGAAGAAGCACGGCGCAGGCCAGCGCGTGCGGGCCGCCACCCGACCATCCCGCCGTAACAAAGGTGTCCGCCCCCAAATAGTCCATAACGACGCCAGCGTCGGCCCCGATATCGCCGACTCTCCTGCCGGGTCTGGGGGTCGAGCGCTCGTAGCCCGGCCGGGCGATCTGGATCACCCGCAGACCCCGTATCCGGGCCGCCTCTACCGTGGGCGGGTAAATCCCCAGGCCAACCGGGGTTCCCTCGTGGATGACGAGCGGAAGCCCGTCGTCAGGGCCGGCCGTCAGGAACTCCAGCTTCCGGCCGTCAGGCATCGCGATAAGTTGCCGTTCCGTCACGCCGTACAGCGTAACCGGTTTGAATAGACGCGTTCCGGGGTGATGAGAACCGCGGTGCGCCTTTCTTCGGCCATCACCCGGTCGTAGGTCGCGAAGTCCTCGTGGGTGCCGCCCGCGGCGGTGAAGATCTCCCGCAGCAGCAGCCGGACGTCGGAGTCATCAGGCCCGATGAGCGTGGCAGGTCCCTCGGCCGCCGCCCACTGCCAGCCGACCCGGATCACGATCGTCGCCCACGGCCGTTCCCGCAGGTTGGCCAGCTTGCGGGCCCCGCCCCGCGCGACCAGCGCCACCGCGTCCTCACCGGTAACCGGGCTCTTGATGATTCCCGCGTTCACCACCGACGACTGAATCGTCCCGTCGCCCCGCGACGTAGACACCACGCACAGCCCATGCTCCCCCGGCACCAGCGCCGCAAAATCCCCAATCGAGGTCATGCAGAAAGCTTAGCCGCGCGCGGCCCCCGGGTCCCTTACCCGCCCCGCGCGCGCCCGCCTGCCCCGGCTCAGCCGCTGCCGACCCGCCGACCCGCCGACCCGCCGACCCGCCGACCCGCCGACCCGCCGACCCGCCGAATACCGGATATATCAGGATTTCACCATTCCCGGTATTGCTTCTACAGCGCCGTC
>JBEKHI010000408.1:0-7235 GCA_050012355.1 Streptosporangiaceae bacterium
TGTTCTGTGCGCCAAGACGAGGGTGCCGGCCCGCCCGCCACCTGACAAGTTTCTCAGGTGGCGGGCGGACCGGCTGGGGTTGTCCGGCTTACCGGGTGATTACCTCACCAGTGAGAACTCGTTGTCGTGCCACCCGAGCTGGTGCTGGCGCTGGTGCCGGTACTGCTGGTGCTGGGGCTGGACAGCGGCACGAACAGCACCTTCGCCGCGTGCAGGTTCCCGTCCTCACGTAGCCCGAGGATCAGCGTCAGGTCACCGCGCTTGAGTGACTCGACCGCTGTGGAGGCGGGCTCGATGACCTTGGTTGTGGTCGTCGTGGTTTTCGTGACCACCTCCGCGGTGGTTTTCGTGACCACGACCTCCACCGTGGTGCCGGTACCCGCGACGCTCACTGTCACGGTCTTGGTGGTGGTCGTCGGGGTGAGCAGTGCGGTTGCGGTAGTCGTGGTGGTCACCGTGTCGACCGCCGCGGTCATGTTGCCGGCCATCGCGGACGAAGCCGCCGACGTACTGGCCGTCAGCGCGGCCGTGCCGCTCGAGCTGGCGGATACGTTGTCGAATTTCGTGCCAGCGGACAGCCACCACAAGTGCAGCGAGCCGTTCTTCGACTCGACGATGGCGAACTTCTTAGTCACGAGCACGACGATGCCGCGCTGGATGGCCACGTCCGCCCCGTGCACCTTGAACTCGGCGAAGTCCTTCACCAAGACCAGTTTCGCCAGCAGCTTGTCCGACGTGAACGAGGAGCCGCTGATGAGCGCCTCGTCAAGCAACGCCGCGGAGCTGGTGCTGGCGTTGGTGCTGGTGGTGTAACCCGCGGACGCCGCCGTGGACGGGCTGTGGCTGCTACTCGTGGCGACTGCCGCCACGCCAATAGCTCCTCCGCCCACGATGACTGCGGTTGCGATGCCGACTTTCGCTTTCAAGCTGGCTTTACGGCTCCTGCCGTAGCGCCGGTTGCGGCCGTTCATAAGATGCCTCCTTCGGAGGACACCGCGCCCGCTTCGCGTGTCCCGTACGACTCTTCGGGCCACCAGTGGTCCGGAATTCCGATGGACGGCCCGTACTTATCCATGCTTCGAGGGTGCCGTGACTCTCCCGAGATGGACATGAAGTCAGGTATCACGTAAGCAGTACGTTCGTGCGCTCACATCGTGACGGCGCGCCACGCGTCGAGGCAGGACCTCGAGTCTGCCGTGATTCTTACGGATCGAAACCGTTACATCCGATCGGGAATTGGCACGCCAAGCAGGTCAAGGCCGGCGGTGAGCACCCGCAGGGTGGCGGCGGAGAGCGCGAGCCGGGAAGCCCGCGCTTGTTCGGTGTCCGCCTTCAGTACCGGGCACTGCTCGTAGAACGTGGTGAACAAGCTGGCCACCTCGAACAGGTAGGCACTGAGCCGGTGCGGTTCCGTCGTCTCGCCGACCTGCGTGACGACTGAACCGAAGCCGAGCAGTTTCAGCGCGAGCTCCCGCTCGGCGGGCTCGGTGATCTCGATCGGGCCCAGCGCGTCGTCTGGGGACAGCTCCGCTTTGCGGAAGATGGACCGGATCCGGGCGGTCGCGTACTGCAGGTAGGGGCCGGTGTTCCCGCGGAACGAGATCATCCGGTCCCAGTCGAAGATGTACGCGCTGTCCCGGGCGGTGGCCAGGTCGGCGTATTTGATCGCGCCGATGCCCACGTCCTGGGCGATCGCCTCCGGGTCGGTCTCTGTACCCGCGTCGCCGCTGCGTTCCGCGAGCAGGTCCCGCGCCCGCTGCACGCCTTCCGCCAGCAGATCGCTCAGCTTGACGTTGTCGCCTTCCCTGGTCCGCAGCCGGCTGCCGTCGCTGCCCTGGACCATGCCGATCTGGCCGTGCACGTAGTCGGCGGAATCAGGCAGCCAGCCCGCCAGCTTCGCCACTGCGAAGATCATCTGGAAGTGCAGCGACTGGTCAGAACCCACCACATAGATGGCGCGGTCGACGTTCAGCTTGTCCACCCGGTACCTGATCGTGGCCAGGTCGGTGGTCGAGTAGTTGTAGCCGCCGTCGCTCTTGCGGATGATGACGGGCAGCGGGCTGCCGTCCCGTCCGGTGAAGCCGGGCGGGAACACGCACAGCGCGCCGTCGCTGTCCACCGCCAGTCCCTTGGCGATCAGCTCAGCCGTCGTATCGGCGAGCATGTCGTCGTAGAAGCTCTCGCCCCTGATGTCTTCGTCGGTGAGCGTGACCTGCAGAGCGGAGTAGACATCGTGCAGATAGCCGCGGGCAAGCTCCATGAGCTCCTCCCACAGCCGCAGAGTCCACTCGTCGCCCGCCTGGAGCTTCACCACCCGCTCGCGTGCCCGTGCGGCGAACGACGGATCGGTATCGAACTTGACCCGGGCGGACTGGTAGAAGGCGTTCGGGTTAGTGCGTAGCAGCTGCGCCTCGGCGGAGTCCTCGCCCACGTCAAGCAGGTGCTCGAGCAGCATGCCAAGCGGCGTTCCCCAGTCGCCGACGTGGTTGTCCCTGATCACATTGTGGCCAGCGAACTCCAGCGTCCGCGCGAGGGAGTCACCGACAATCGTCGAGCGCAAGTGCCCGACGTGCATCTCCTTCGCGATGTTCGGTGAGGAGTATTCCACAACGACGGTCAGCGGATGCTCCGGCTCAGGCGTCCCTAGCCGAGGGTCGGCGAGCAAGCTGGTGGCCTGACCGGCGATCCAGTCACTGGTCAGGGTGAAGTTGATGAACCCGGGGCCGCTCACGGTGGGGTCAGGCGCGATGCCGGCGACGTCCAGGTGTCCGAGCAGCTCGTTCGCGATCTCGCGCGGGGCCTTTCCCAGCCGCTTGGCCAGCGGCAGCGCGACGTTGGACTGGAAGTCGGCGAACGAGGACGGCCGGACCAGCGGGTCGGCGTCGCGATAGTCGTCGCCGTACGCGGCGGCGAGCGCGTCGCGCACCCGTTCAGCGAGGACAAGCTGGGGATCGGCCATAAACACCAGCTTATCGAAACCGAAGAAAACTCACGTGAGTTAAAACCCGCAGCGCCAGAGCCCCGCGATGACCCATCGATGGGGCCCTGGGTAACGTCCTCCGGGTTCACCTGGCGGCCCCATGGATGGCCCACCGCTGGGGTTATAGCACCAGCAGTGGGCCATCCATGGGGCCGGTCCGCGTACTTGGCCCACGCGGTTGACCGGTATGCGGCTTTTGTCCCAGCGCGGGGGGGGCGCCGCGGTGCGTGGTCCGGCCCGTAGCGAATATGCCGCTAGCGCTCGCGGCGCAGGAAGCGACGTTCGCCGACGGTGCCGAGCCGCTCGCGGATCTTCTCGGTGATATCGCCGCGGGCCAGGCTCGCCGCGAGCTGGCAGGCGGCGGTGACCGCCTTCGCGGTGGACGCGCCGTGGGCGATGACCACGGTTCCCCCGTGTCCCAGCAGTGCCGCGCCGCCGTAGCTCTCGGTGTCGAACCGCTGGTGCAATTCGCGGAGCCCGCGGCGCTGCAGCATCGCGCCCACCCGGGCCGCGCGGGTCGACGACAGGGCGGAACTCAGTTCTCCGGCCGCGTACCTGATCGACCCTTCCAGCGTCTTCAGGGCGACATTCCCGGTAAAACCGTCGGTCACGATGACGTCCACCGATCCGGCCATCAGGTCGCCGCCCTCCACGTTTCCGGCGAAGTTGACCGGGGCCGCGCCGTGCTGGGGCTCGGCGGTCAGCAGCTCATGGGCACGGCGGGTGAGCGCGTTGCCTTTGCCTGGCTCGGCGCCGATTGTGAGCAATCCCACCCGAGGTGTCCGGGCATTCAGCGCGATCTGCGCGTAAGCCCCGCCAAGGTGGGCGAACTGGACGAGCATCTCCGGCTTCGGGTCGGCGGTCGCGCCCGCGTCGATCAGCACTGTCGGGTTCGGGTGGGTGGGCAGGACGACGGCGAGCCCGGGGCGGTCCACGCCGGGTAGCGAGCGCAGCCGGAGCCGCGCGGCGGTGACGATGCCGCCGGTCGACCCGGCCGACACGGCGGCCGACGCCTGGCCGCGGCGGACGAGCTGGCAGGCGACCGCGATGCTGGACCGCGGGCGGCGCCAGGCGGCCAGCGCGCCCTCGCCCATGCCCACGGTGTCCTCCGCCGGGGCGATGGCCACCTCGCCTAGCCCGCCGAGATCGCTGAGCACCGGCCGTAGCCTGGCCACCGGGCCGCTCAGGATCGTGCGGATCCCGTGGTCGCGGTAGGCGGCCAGCGCGCCCAGGACGATCTCATCCGGCGCGTAGTCGCCGCCCATGGCGTCGACCGCGATGACCGGGTTGATGAGCGGCGCGTCACCGAGGGGCGAGATGATGTCGACACTGCCGCTGTCGCTGGTGATCGTTCCTCATTCTGCTCAGATCGCTGCTTTGACCCACCATTATCGCCCGGTCCAAGCAACGCCCCGGACACTGGGAGCGTCATAGGTAACGAGCGGAATCGCTTGTGCCCGTCTGCGGACTGCCCCATCATAGGCAGCTACGGGTACTGGGATGATTACGCACTGTTCGCGGGTAGGTAAGCGGTGCGTAAGGAGGCGCTCAGGAGGAACTTAGAAATACCCCAGTACGTCCTAACTTATAAGCGCTATGTTTCAATCGCATAACACAGGGGAGTCACGAGGCCACAACTATCTATGTGGCTTCAGGGGAGCGGGTGTCTTGGACTATTTCCGCGTGTCCGCCGGTGCCGCTGATGGCGGCTGGCCGGGTGCCGGGACGGAGGGAGAAGACGCTTGACCGAGATCCAGCAGGTCGTGCCCGAACAACGTGAGACAGGGCGGAGATTCCGTGCATTCTCCGCGAAGCACCTGGACACGCTGACTGAGAGGGCTGGCTTGGGCGAGTCCGAACGCCTGGCTGTCCGGGCGGTCGCGACCGTTTTGCCGTTCCGGACCAACAGCTACGTGGTCGAGGAACTGATCGACTGGGCGAAGGCGCCAGACGATCCGATTTACCGGCTGGTTTTTCCGCAGCCGGACATGCTGCCCGCCACCGACGTCCGGGAACTCGCCGGGCTCATCGCGAGCGGCGCGCCAAAGGAACGAGTCAACGCCAAGGCACATGAGGTCCGGATGCGGCTGAACCCGCACCCAGCCGGTCAGCTTGTGCTCAACGCACCGAGCCTGGACGGCCGTCCGCTGCCTGGGCTGCAGCACAAGTACCCGGAAACCGTCTTGTTCTTCCCGCGCCAGGGACAGACCTGCCACGCGTACTGCACGTACTGTTTCCGGTGGGCCCAGTTCGTGGACGAGCCCGGCCTGAAGATGGCGACCGACGACATAGGGACGCTTGTCGCGTACCTGAGACAGCACCACGAGGTCACTAGCGTGCTGATCACCGGCGGTGACCCGATGATCATGGGTGAGCCGGTGCTCCGCCGCTACATCGAGCCGTTGCTCGATCCCTCGCTCGAGCACGTCGAGTCGATCAGGATCGGCACCAAGTCGCTGGCGTACTGGCCGCAGCGGTACGTCACCGATCCAGACGCCGACGCCACACTCGAGCTGTTCGAGAAGGTAGCCGACAGCGGCAAGACGCTCGCGCTGATGGCGCACTTCTCGCATCCGCGTGAGCTCGAGCCCGAACTGGCCGGCAAGGCGGCGCGGCGGATCCGCGACGCTGGCGCGATCATCCGCACCCAGGCGCCACTGATCCGGTCGATTAACGACGACCCGGAAACCTGGCGCGTTATGTGGCGCAACCAGCTCCGGCAGGGCATGGTGCCGTACTACATGTTCGTGGAGCGGGACACCGGACCGCAGGACTACTTCGCGGTGCCGCTGGCTCGGGCGTACGAGATCTTCCGCGACGCTTACCAGGGTGTCTCGGGCCTCGCCAGGACCGTGCGAGGCCCGTCCATGTCCGCCACTCCCGGCAAGGTCGTGGTGGACGGCGTAGCGGACATCAACGGCACGAAGGTGTTCGTGCTGCGGATGCTGCAGTCACGGGACCCGTCGCTGGTCGGGCGGCCGTTTTTCGCCCGCTTCGACCCGGAGGCGAAGTGGCTCACCGACCTGGAGCCGATGTTCGCGCCGCGATTCCCCTACGAGCCGACCCCGGAGGAACTGCCTGGGCTCTGGCCCGACGAACTGGCCGCCGCGGGCTGAAGGCCGGGGCTGTCTACTCGTGTCTGGCCGCGGCGACTGATTGTCAGGCAACTCGCCGCGGCCAGCACGATGACCACGATCGGCATCAGCATGGTCCACCTCATGGCCTGCACGTAACCGACGCTGAACACCTCGGCGCCCAGTTTCTCCAGCTCGGCCGCCAGCGCGGGCGGGGTTCCCTTCGGCACGCTGATGCCGCTGGTCGTCCCGGCCGTGAAGCTCGCTGCCTGCGCGAACGCGCCGATGAAGGCGTGCCGCACGTTCTCCGGCAGTATCACCGAACGACGGGTGGCCTCGGCTGTCAGTGACGACGCCAGCCTGTTCTGCAACAACGCCCCAACCGAGGCCGTCCCGATGACCGAGCCGACCTGGCGCACAGTGTTCAGCATGCCGGAGGCCGCGCCCGCCAGCTTCGGGTCCACGTCCCGCATCGCGGTGGTCGTCATCGGCGGGAACACGCAGCCCATCCCGAACCCGGCGACCACCATCGGTGCGAGGAAGTCCAGCCAGGTCGAGGTGGGCGTGGCCACCAGGACCGCCCAGCCCATCCCGGCCGCGAACAGCGTAAGCCCGGACATCAGGATGTACTTGCCGCCGATGCGGTCGGTCAGCCGTCCCGACAGCGGTGCCGCCGGGATCATGACAATGGATGACGGCGCCAGGGTCAGCCCGGCCTTCAGGGCGGAAAAGCCGAGGGCGGACTGCAGGTAGATGGTGAACGGCAAGAAGATGCCCAGCATCCCGATGGCCAGCGTCCCGGCGACAACGTTCATGACCGAGAAGTTCCGGCTGCGGAACAGCGCGAACGGCACCAGCGGCTCACTGCCCTGCTGGGACCGCTGGTAGAGCAGGAAAACCCCGACCATGACGATCCCGACGCCGATGCTCACCCAGATGCGAGCGTCCCAGTCGTAGCTCTGGCCCTCCACCAGCCCGTAGCAGATGCCCAGCAGGGCCACGGTGGCGATGGCCACGCCCGGCAGGTCGAGGTGGTGCCTGCGGCCGGGCTTGATGTCGGGGATGATCACCAGCGCGGCGGCGAACACGATCACGCCGATCGGCAGGTTGACGAAGAAGATCCACCGCCAGTCCAGTTCGGTGACCAGCAGTCCGCCCAGCGTCGGCCCAGCGATCGTCGC
>JBEKHI010000409.1:0-7193 GCA_050012355.1 Streptosporangiaceae bacterium
GCCAAGGCGGCAAAACCAGCCTCGGAAACTGCGGCCTGTTCTGCAAATTCCACCACCTGATCGCCATCCACGCCTGGGGCTGGACCGCCAAGCTCCTCCCCGGCGGAATGTGGGAAGCCAGATCACCCGACGGACAGACCATCTACCGCAGTCACGCACCGCCAGACCAGCTGGCGGCCTAGCCGCCCCGGTCAAATCCACACCGATCCAGCCGCCCGGCAAGCACCACCGCCAGGCGGCTGGACCGGCATGTCTGAGCAGAGATCTATGCGGTCCAGCCGCTATGCTGTTGCTCATGCGATACCAGCTGACGACGACGCCGGACACCTCCGGCGTCCGGCTGCCGCGCTAAATCTTTCGCCAGCCCTCACCCCGGAGTCAGTCTCCGGGACCGGGCGGTTTCGCGGGCTGACTCCCACAACCTAGGGAGCACCCGATGAACATCAACCTCGACTTGCCGGTTTACGCGACCGATCCGCTCGCTGGCGCTGGGCTGCCGCTATGGCTGCCCGATGGAGCGGTGATCCGCGAGGAACTCCAGGCGCTTGCCAAGGACCTGGCCCGCGCCGACGGCTGCCAGAGCGTCTACTCCCCCGTCCTGGCCAAACGCGCGCTCTACGAACTGTCCGGTCACTGGGCCAAGTTCAGCGACGACATGTTCCCGCCGATGCCCGTCGGCGGCGACGAACTCGTCCTGCGTCCAGCCAACTGCCCGCACCACGCGCTGATCTACTCCTCGGCGCAGCGGTCGTACCGCGACCTGCCGGTCCGGTTCAACGAACTGGGGGCGATGTTCCGGGCGGAGCGCTCCGGATCGCTGTCGGGGCTGTCCAGGGTGCGGCAGATCAACCTGGACGACACCCACGTGTTCTGCCGCCCCGACCAGGTCGTGGAGGAGGCGGCTCGCGGGCTGCGAACCGCGTTGCGTGCCCAGGAGATCCTGGGACTGCCGGTGGACTACGTCCGGTTGTCACGGCGCGACGACAGCCCGTCCTACCTCGGCGAACAGTCTCAGTGGGACGCGGCGGAGATCGCGCTGCGAGAAGCCGCTGAGAAGGCCGGAGTGAGCAGCCTGGCAGACGCTCCCGGCGAGGCGGCGTTCTACGGCCCGAAACTAGACCTGCAGGTCCGCGACGACCGGGGTCACGAGGAGACCATCGCCACCGTGCAGCTCGATTTCAATCAGCCTGACCGGTTCGACTTGACTTACGACGGCGCGGACGGCACCCGGCAGCGGGTCGTAATGATCCACCGGGGCACCGTCGGGTCGATGGAGCGGGTTACCGCGGCCCTCCTGGAGCGGTACCAGGGACGGCTACCGCTATGGCTGGCACCAGTGCAGGTGTGCGTGATGCCTGTCAGCCCAGATCAAGACGGTGCGGCGAGACGCCTAGCCGAGGACTTGCTGCTCGCGGGACTGCGGTCCAGGCTCGAGCTGAACGGTTCGCTAGGTGCCCGCGTGCGGCTCAGCCGACGGCGCCGTGACTGTCTTATCGCGGTCATCGGCGCCGCCGAGGAGGCGACCAAAAGCGTCAAGGTGACCGACATCGCGGCTGGATATACCGGCGTGCTCACCGCGGCCGATCTCGTCCGGCTCGTCAAGGACGCGTATTCGGCTCGGCTGGGTCAGGTCGGCTGGCCAGGCGGCGACAGTTAGCCTGGGCGTCAAATAGCCGTTGAACTACCAAAGCGTCTCATACGGGAGTTGAGTTGACGTACCTGACATTCGCGACTGAAGACGGTCGCAGGCTCTCATACCAGCGCCGCGGCTCCGGTCCGCTCGTCGTCTGTATCCCCGGCGGTCCCGGCATGGATCCCGAGGCGTACTTCGCCGAGACGTTCGCCGACGGCGCCGATCGCCTGGCGGCGGCCGCGGATGCCGACGACGCGCTCGGCGGCGAGCTCGACGAGGCGGAGCGGCGGCGGCAGTACCGCAGGCTGATGGCTGGCTACGTCGCCGAGCTCGGACCCGCCGAGGTCGGCTACCTCGACCGCCTCTGCGCCGCCCCGGTGAACTGGGAGCCGGTGTTTGAAATGTCCAAGGAGTTCGTCGCCGGGCTCGACCTGCTGGCGGGCGCGCAAGCGGTCGTCGCCCCGGTGCTGGCGATCGGCTGCGAATTCGACGTCACCGTGCCGGCCGCCGCGATGCACCTGATCGCGGAGGCGCTGCCGAACGGCCGCTTCCTCGAGCTGGCCGGGGTCGGCCACTTTCCCGAGGTCGAGGCACCCGCCCAATTCCGCGCAACGGTCACCGCGTTCCTCGCCGGTCGACCGGTCGCGGGCGTCGCCTGAAGGAAAGCGGGTCTTAGGTCCCGCGACGTAGTCCCACGCGGACCATCGGCCGATGCGAGCGGACCGCGCCGCCCGTAGCGTGGGAGTCATGACGACGACATTCACCGTGGCCGACCTCGCGTACCTGCGCGGGCAGCGGCTTGGCCGGCTCGCGACGGTCCGGCGGGACGGTACCGTGCAGAACAGCCCGGTCGGCTTCGGCTACAACGAGAAGCTGGGGACCATCGACATCGGCGGCTGGAACATGGCCGACAGCCGCAAGTTCCGCAACATCGCCGAGGGCTCCAAGGTCGCGTTCGTGGTCGATGATGTCGCCTCGGTCGACCCGTGGCGGGTCCGGTGCCTGGAGATCCGCGGCGACGCCGAGGCGCTCACCGATCCGGAGGACTCCACTGCTCAGATCGGCGGTCCCATCATCAGGATCCATCCGCGTCGCGTCATCAGCTACGGCATCGAGCCCGCCGACTGAAACGAGCAGGTTGCCGGTCGCCGTCGCGTGGGCCATGATGATGGGGCCCGCGAGGAGAACAGACGACAACGATGACCGACGGCGATAGTGATTGGCGGACCACGTTCCGGCCCGACATCCCGAGCTCGGCGCGCATCTACGACTATCTGCTCGGCGGGAAGGACAACTACCCGGTCGATAGGGCCGCCGCGGAGAAACTCATTGAGATTCTCCCCTCAGTCCGCATGGCCGCGCGCATCAATCGCGCCTTCGTCGCGCGCGCCGTGCGGTACATGGTGAATGAGGCCGGAATCACGCAGTTCATCGACATCGGTTCCGGCTTGCCCACGCTCGGCAACGTCCATGAGATAGCCCGCGGCGAGGACCCGGCCGCGCACGTCGTATACGTCGACCACGACCCGGTGGTGCTCGCCCACGTGCGCGATGTGCTCTCCGGCGAGGACGGCGTCACCATCGTCAGCCACGACATGCGAGATCCCAGGGGAATCCTCGATGATCCAGAGACGCGCCGGCTCATCGATTTCGATCGGCCGGTAGGGATCCTGCTTATCTCGATGCTTCATTTCCTGGCCGACGCCGACGATCCGGCGGGGATCATCAGGCAGTTGCTTAAGCCGTTCCCGGCGGGAAGCCACGTCTCGCTGACGCACAGCACCAGCGATTCCACGCCGCGACACGGCGAGGTGACCGAGCTCTACCGCCGCGCGACCACTGACATATTCGTTCGTCCCCGCGACGAGGTTCTCGCGCTAGTGAACGGACTGGATGTCGTGGAACCCGGCGTGGTGTGGACTCCGCTGTGGCGACCCGATCCAGACGAGCCGCTGCCACAGGACCCGAGCAGCTGCTATTACTACGCGCTGATGGCTCGCACGTTATACGAGCACGGCCGTCATCAGGCGGCGCTCATCGCGTAGAGCATGTCACGGACACCGGGGGCATACTCGCGGTCTGGCCGCCACACCAGCCGCAGGCACAGCTCTGGCACGTCGAACGGGAGCAGGGTGAGCGTCCCAGAATCGAGCTGTGCGGAAACGGCGAACAACGGCAGCAGGGCGATGCCGATGCCGCGTTCGGCGCAGGCACGGATCAGCGTCACCCCGCCGGTCGGGACTCGCTCGACGTGATCTCGCAGCAGTTGCTGCCCGGCCAGGGTGAACGAGCACTCCGGTGCGTTGTTGACCAGCAGCCTGCACCCGTGCAGATCATCGAGGCTCAGCCGGTCGCGGCCCGCTAGCGGATGGTCCGGCGCGGCGACGAGCGCCAGCGGCACCGGCGACAGGTCGGCGAAGTCGAGCGTCCCGTCGGCGACCCCGGCCAGCAGCCCGCCCCTGCTGGCGTCGGAACGGACCTGCACCGTCACGTCCGGCCGCCGCAGCGCCAGTTGCTCCAGCGCACCGGGGACGTGGGTCGCGGCGATCGTCTCCAGCGCGCCCAGCCTGACCACGGCGGGCACACCGGTGACCTCCCGCCTGGCCTCCTCCGCCTCGGCGAGCAGGCGGCGTGCCCAGCCGGTCATCCGCTCGCCGGCCGCCGTCAGCCGCAGGCCGCCCGGCGTCCGGTCGAACAACGACACGTCAAGCGACGCCTCGAGCACCCGGATCTGCTCCGACACCGACGACGGGGCACGGCCGAGCGCGACCGCGGCGTCGGTCACCGTCCCGTGCGTGACCACGGACTCGAACACCCGCAACTGGCGAAACTCCATAGTGAAGGCCATGAACCGTAATCTGCTGGGCATCTCCATCGCCTACTTCATGGTGCTGCTCGACATGACCGTCCTGTCGGTGGCCGAGCCGAGCCTGGCGGTCTCGCTGCACACCTCGATCGCCGGGCTGCAGTGGGCGGTCTCCGGGTACACCGTGGCGTTCGGGTCACTGCTGCTGTCGTCCGGCGCGATAGCCGATTCCCACGGCGCGCATCGGGTGTTCCGTGTCGGCGTCGCGGCGTTCGGCGCGGGTTCGCTGCTATCGGCACTCGCACCGAACGCCGGGACGCTGATCGCACTGCGCGTCCTGCTCGGGGTCGCCGCGGCGGCCTGTGTCCCGGCGTCGATGGCGATGATCACCCGGCTGTACCCAGAGCCCGCTCGGCGCGGTAAGGCGATCGCCACCTGGGCAGCGATCAGCGGTTCGGCACTCGCGGCGGGACCGGTGATCGGTGGCCTGCTGGTCACGACGGCCGGGTGGCGAGCGATCTTCGTGATCAACGTGCCGGTCGCGGCCGTAACGCTCGCGCTAACCGCGGGCCCGGCTGTCACCTGCCCGCGGGCCGGGCGCCGCATCGACTGGCCCGGACAGTTCGCCGCCTGCGCCGCGCTCGGCCTGCTCACCGACGCGGTGATCGCCGCCGGTTCCGGTGCGCTCGTCCACGCCACGCTGTCCGCCGCGGGCACGGTGCTCGCCGTAATTTTTTTCCTGGGATCAGAACGACGAAGTGATTCCCCCGTGCTCCCGCCGGTCATCCTGCGGGCCAAGGGCATGGCGATGGCCCTGGCCACCGGTGCCGTAGTGAACTTCACGATGACAGCGGCTCTCTTCGTTTTGCCATTGATATTTAGTGAATGGCTTGGGATGGACGCGGCGTGGACCGGTCTGGCGTTCTTGCCGATGACGGTGCCGTTCGCGATCAACCCGCTGATCACCGGCAAGATCGTGGCCAATTACGGGCCGCGGCCGCCGCTGCTCGCCGGATTGTGCCTGCTCGCCGCGGCGGGCGCGCTGCTCGGCGTCGCGGCCGCGGCGCACTCGGGGTACCTGGTTATGCTGCCCGGCCTCGTCGCGTACGGCCTTGGGGTGTCGTTCGCGCTGCCCGCCCTGGTCACCGTGGTCGTGACGGCGGCGCCGACCGGGATGGCGGGCGCCGCGAGCGGGCTGCTGAACGCGATCCGTCAGGTAGGAGCGTCGCCGAGCGTCGCGGTGGCCGGCGCGTTCGTGTCGCCGAGCCACGGCGCGAGCGCGCTGGTCTTCCTGCTGCCCGCCGCGCTGTGCACGCTCACAGCCGTGGTTACGGTCACCCGGTCGATGTGACATCGACCGTATTTAGACAGGATGAACGACACGGCTGACGCCGGAGCCTCACGTCCGAAGTTCCGCCTATCAGCAGGAAATCATTCACATAATGCCTACGTAATAACTTTAAATTGTTATCTTATCTAATTCGAACGATGGAGGTGATTGGCCCGTATCCGCTAATAGCATCATCGACCGAGGGAGTGGCAATGCTTCATGTCAGGTCTTGGGCTACTACTATCGCGGCGGCGGGCATCGCTGTGCTGCTCGCCGTCGGGCCGGCGTCGGCGCAGAGCTGGACGATCGTGTCCGCCCCGCCGACCGGGGAGAACGGGCAACTGGCCGCGGTCAGCGCGGTATCCGACACCGACGCGTGGGCGGTCGGGAGCACGAACGCCGAACTCAACAGCGTCGGCGCGAAAGCACTGATCGACAACTGGAACGGCACCGCCTGGACCCAGGTGGCCACGCCGACGACCCCGGGCAACACCGCGTACCTAACCGCGGTCAGCGCGAGCAGTACCACCGACGCCTGGGCGGTCGGGCGCACCCAGGAGAACCGGGAGGACTTCGCGCCCCTGGGCCTGCACTGGAACGGCAGTGCCTGGTCGGTCTCATCCAGCTTCGCGACCGCGCTGGCAGGCCAGATCGCGGATGGGGTCGCCGACATCAGCAGCAGCGACGCGTACGCGATCGGCGGCGGGCTGGGCAGCGCGGACACCGGCCTGGTCGCGCAGTGGAACGGCTCGACGTGGAGCCAGGTCGCAGTGCCGCGGCCGAGCGGGGCCGGACCGACCAGCACGCTGAACGCGATTTCCGCCAGCGGCCCTGACGACGTCTGGATCGCCGGTACCTACGAGCTCAGCTCAACGGACCTCAGGAGCGAGACTTACTCGCTGCACTGGACCGGCAGCAGCTGGAGCGTCGTGCCGATGCCGCTGAACCCCAGTTCCAACATCGACGCCTTCTACCAGATCAACTCCGTCCAGGTGAACAGCCCGACCGACGTCTGGGCCGTCGGCTATTCGAGCGTGGTCGACAGCACCACCGCCACCACGCTCATCGAGCACTGGAACGGCACCGCGTGGAGCATCGTCCCCAGCCCCACACCCGGCTCGGGTGCCGCCCTGGACGGGGTGACCACCAGCAACGCGGCCAACGACGTGTGGGCCGTCGGTTCCTACACCCCGGCCGGCACGACGGAGACGCAGACCCTCACCCTGAACTGGAACGGCACTGAGTGGACGCAGGTCACCAGTCCGGACAACGGCAGCCCCAGCGTGCTGCTCTCGGCGTCCACCAACCCGGGCGCGAGCATCGTCTGGGCCGTCGGATCCAGCGGCGAGTGCTGCACAGAGAACCCGTTGATCCTGCAGAACGGCTAGCGTCACGCGACCCGGAGGCCGCGCTCGTCAGCAGTA
>JBEKHI010000410.1:0-7135 GCA_050012355.1 Streptosporangiaceae bacterium
GATGCGGGCACCGCGTTCTTCGAGTTCTTCTCCCTGGTCATCGCGGAGGGAACGGCTAACCTCGGCGTAGCCGAAGCGCTGGCTGGCGCCGGCTATGACATCGAATCCGTTTCCAAACGCGACGGGCTCGACATCATGAGCACGCTGAACGACCTGCTTGTCCGCGCCCAGCAGGCGGGCGCCGTCCGCGCCGACGTTGACGCCATGGACGTGAAGGCGCTCATCACCGGATGCCTGGCCAGGACCCCCACGACAGCCGATCCCGCGGCCCGCGATCGGGTGATCAGCATCGCCATCCGGGGCCTGAAGAATTTAGCCGATGCCGATACGAGCGGCCGGTGCTACCGAGGTTTCAGCCTCAGGGTCTCGGTCGCGGGGCAGCAGTACCGGAGTGCACAGCATGAGCGCGCCGGCCACGCCGAGGGCGACCCGGGGACCGGCTACCTCGGCGAGCACGCCCCAGGCCACGGTCAGCAGGGCGATCGTGAGGTTGCTGGTGATCGACCAGGCGGACAGTACCCGCGAGACCCGGTCTTTCGGAGTCTGCTCCAGCCGGTAGGTGGCGAACGGCGGGTTGAACACGCTCAGGCTGATGATCAGGCCCAGTTCGATCACGATGACCTCGGCCAGGCCCGGCAGCCCGGAGCCGATGAACGCCAGGCCGATCGGCCAGCAGGCACGCACCGTCCCAGCGGCCAGCAGCACGGCCCGGTTGCCGTACCGTGCGACCAGCCTGCGGGACAACCGCGACCCGATCAGGCCGCCGATGCATGGGATACCGAACGCCAGCCCGAACGCCCACGCGGTGAACCGCAGATCATCCAGCATCAGCACCGACAGCACCGGCGCACTAGCCATGATCAGGCTCCTGACCGCGGTGTCGTTGAAGAAGAAACGCCGCAGCCTGCGATGGCCGAGGATGTAGCGCCAGCCGTCCATTACCTCAGCCGTGCTGAATGGCTTGCCGGGACCCGGGGCCGGCTCCCGGCCGCGGATGGCGCCGATGCCGAACGCGGACAGCAGATAGCTGGCCGAGTCCGCGGCGACCGTGGTCAGCGGACCGAAAATCCCGATCGCGACGCCGCTCAGCGCCTGCCCGAGCACGGTCGACGTCCAGGTTGTCGACTCGAACCTGGCGTTGGCGACCAGCAGGTCCTCGGGTCGCACCAGCGACTTGAGGTTCGCGCCGCTCGCGGCCTTGAACAACACGTTCCCGGCCGACACGACCACCGACGCCACGAGAAGCTGACCGAAACGCAGCACGCCGAGTGCGTAAGCGACGGGCAGCGATAGCTGGGCGGTGAACCGGATCAGGTCCATCGCGATCATGACCGGACGCTTTCGCCTGAACTCAACCCAAGGCCCCAGCGGCACGGCCAGCAGGCCGCCCACGGCGAGCCCGGCGGCGGACAGCAGAGCAACCTGGGTGGCACCGCTATGCAGCACCCGGATCGCGATGTAGCTGTACGCGTTGATCGCGAGCGCGCTGCCGAACATGGAGGTGGCGAACGCCGTCCAGAGCCATCCGAAGTCTCGACCCAACTTGTGGTTGTGCATGCCGAGAGCATTTCGCGCCCCTAACCTGGTCATCAAACAACGACACCAGCCTCGGATACAACCCGGAGTTGTACATGGACCTTATCGCCGTGCGGACGTTCGTCGCGGTCGCCGACGCCGGGCAGTTCCAGGACGCGGCCGACGACCTGGACGTCACCCAGCAGGCGGTGTCCAAGCGAATCGCCGCGCTGGAGGCCGGGCTCGGGGTCCGGCTGTTCACCCGCGGTGGACGCCGGGCTGCGCTGACCATCGACGGTCAGGCGTTCTTGCCGCACGCCCGCGCTGTCCTGGACGCCGTCGAGCGAGCGGCCGAGTCGGTCCGGCCCGGCCGCCGGGCGCTGCGGGTCGATGTGCTCAATAAGCGGACCGCCACCGGGAGCCTGCTCAAGGGCTTTCACGACGAGCGTCCGGACATCGAGCTGGACGTCGTGACCCTGCCGGGATCGGAACAGGCGATGGCCGCGGTGCACGACGGGACGGTGGACGCTGCGTTCTGCATGCTGCGGTGGCCGCTGCCCGAGGGGGCCACGAGTATGCCGGCGGTGGACGACGTGCACGAACTGCTGGTGGGTCCTGAGCACCCGTTCGCCAACGCCCGTTCGGTCACGCCGCGGGAACTCGTGGGGCATCGGATCTGGGTGCCGGGAATCTCCGTCTCGCCGGACGCCGCCGCATACTATGCCGAGCTGACCGCGGCGTTCTGGCTAAAAATTGATGCTGCTGGACCGAGCTTCGGTATGGAACATGTACTGGATATGGTCAGTGAATCCGCCTCGCTGGCGACTTTCACCTCCCCGGGGATGCGGCTGATGTGGACACTCCAGCACGACCTGCGGCGCATCCCGGTGCGCGACCCGGAGCTGCTGGTCCCGTTCTCGCTCATCTGGCGACCGGACAATCCGCATCCGGCACTCGCCGCGCTACGGCAATACCTTGAGCGGGTGCCGCAACACGAGCGCCATGCCAATGCGTGGCTGCCAAGCTGGGCGGTTACCCGGCCGCTACGATCGGATCATGCCGACGATTCCAGAGTCGCACCGTGACCTGCTAAATACCGATTTCGCCACATTTGCCACGATCGGGGCGGACGGGCGACCACAACTCACCGAGGTCTGGTTTCTCGCCGACCCGGACATCATCCAGCTCTCGCTCAATACCGCGCGGCAGAAGGCGAAGAACCTGACCGCCAATCCCGGCGTATCGCTGTTCCTGCTGGATCTGACCAACCCGTACCGCTACCTGGAAATCCGGGGCGACGCCGAGATCGCGCCGGACGACGATTACGCGTTCGCCGACCAGGTCGCCGCCAAATACGGCACCGATCTTCGCAATATGGATAATCCCGGCGATAAGCGGGTTGTCTTGACCATCAAACCGACACGAATCCACGCGAACGGCTAACGTTTCGCCGCACATCGAAGCGTCGTGGGACCATGATGGGTACATGCCGAGGAACAACCGGGTAACGCCGTACGGCCAGCTCATCGCGGTCCCCGATCGCGGCATGTTCCTGGGCTTCCGCGGCGTCCTGCACGATGACCAGGGAAACGTCGTGCGTTTCGCCGCCGGTAAGGCCTGGGCCATCTGCGCGCTCGAGTTCAAGGGCCGCCGCCGTCCGTTGTGGGCACCGGGACGGCTGACCGAACTGTTCTTCCTTGACGAGGCGACCGGGCTCGCGGCCGGACACCGCCCCTGCGGCGAATGCCGCTACCGCGCGTACGCCTCCTTCAAGCGCGCGTGGGCCGCGACGCATCCGGGCCAGCCTGCCGGCGCGCCGGCGATCGACGCGGGCCTGCACACGGACCGGCTGTCCGGACCCGGCGTCCGGCGGACGTTCGACGCGGACGCGGGCGAACTGCCCGATGGCGCGATGGCCGAACTGGACGGCCGGTACTGGCTGGTACGGGGCGGGACACTGCTGGCCTGGAGCCCTGGCGGATACGGGGAGCGGCGGCCGGCCCGCGGGCAGGTTACCGCCATCACTCCGCGCTCGACGGTCGCGGTGCTCGCGGCCGGGTACCAGCCCGTGCTCCACTCGAGCGCGGCATAATCCGCGATATATCTTGACACTGGCGGTTTGCGTAATATCTTGTTATCTGTGACTGAGGCACCAGTTCAGCGCCGCACCGTAGGCGGGACCTTCAGGACGGGCGGCACGGTAACCGACATTGAGCAGATAACCCCGCGCATGCGGCGGATACGGGTCGAAGGCCCGGATGTGGCGCGGCTGACGAGTGTTCCCGGACAGCAGGTGCGGGTGTTCGTCACCGAGCTGCGAGACCCCCGCAACTGGCTCCGGCCGAAGGATTTCCTGCGGACCTACTCGATCTGGCGGCACGACGACGGGCTCGAGTTGTGCGCGCTTGACCATGGCGGCGACGGGCCAGGTGAACGATGGACGCGGGAGCTGAGCGTGGGTGACACGATCAGCTTCATGCGACCGGAGGGGTCGTTCACGCTGCACGGCGAGGACACCTATCACGTGTTCGCTGGCGAGGAGACCGCGGCGGTCGCCTTCGGCGCCATGCTTCGCGCGCTGCCGGCGGACGTCCCGGCCTACGGGGTGATCGAGGTCGACGAGCCAGCGGACCAGTTGCCGCTGGACCGCGAGCTCAGCTGGCTGTACCGGCACGGTAGGGCGGCCGCGTCGTCGGAGACGCTCGTCAACGCGCTGGCCGAGCTTCCGCTGCCGTCCAGCCCCGGGGTCGCTTACCTCGCTGGCGAGGCGCGGACCATCCAGATGCTGCGACGACATCTTGTATCAGAACGAGGATGGCCGCGTCAGTCCGTCCACACCAAGCCCTTCTGGACCCCAGGCAAACGCGGCCTCGACTGACGCCCCGCCCCGGGCCCATGGATCGGCGAACTACTGTAGTGCCGTGACGATTCTGCATGACCGCCCGAACACCGCGCTGCTCGTTATCGATGTCCAGAACGCCGTGATGGCAGGCACCGCCCGCCGCGACGAGGTGATCGCGAACATCAACACCCTGGTGGACAAGGCGCGCGCGGAAGGCGTGCCGGTGATCTGGGTGCAGGACTTCGAGGAGGATCACCACCCGCGTGGCAGTGAGGCCTGGCAGGTGGTGCCGGAACTCACTCAGAACGCCGACGAGCCGGTCGTGGACAAGACCTTTCCCGACTCGTTCGAGGCCACCAACCTAGAGGACGTACTCGAGGAGCGCGGTGTCGGACGGCTCATCGTGGCCGGGGCCCAGACGGATGAGTGCATCCGCGCGACCCTGCACGGCGGGTTCACCCGCGGCTACGACGTCACGCTGGTTGAGGACGCGCACACCACCGAGGACTTCTCTCAGTACGGCGCACCGCCGCCGGAACAGGTGATCACGCATACCAACATGTACTGGAAATACCACACCGGACCCGGCCGCCAAGCCGCCACCATAACCACCCCCGAAGCCAGCTTCAAGTAGCCCCAGCCCCCCGCCCCGCCCAGCAGCTCGCCGCCCGCCGCGGGCGCCACGCCGCCGCGCCCCCCGCCGCGCCGTGCCCCGCCGCGGTCGATGTGACATCGACCGCGCTCTAGCCCTGTCGATGTCACATCGACCGGGGGGGTACGAGGGGTTAGCGGGCGGCGGCGCGGGCGGCTGGGGAGGTGCCGAGGTAGGCGACGGCCTGGCGGGTGGAGGCCTCCTGAATCGGGTGGTAGCCGGGGCGGAAGTAGCGGATCGCTGAGCGCAGCTCGGCGCCTGGGCTGGGCAGCAGGCCGCGGCGCAGGGAGTCGAGGTACGCGCCGAGAGTGAGGCGCTCGTTGTCGGCGCGGAGCAGGAAGCGAGCGCCGCGGACCCACAGCCAGATCACCAGCGGCGCTGCGACGAGGAAGGCGCGGATCCGGCGGGTGTAGGAGGGATCGAGGTGCCGCATCAGCTCGAACGCGACACTGCGATGCTCGACCTCCTCGGCGCCGTGCCAGCGCAGCAGATCGAGCATGACCGGGTGCGCGCGGGCGGCGTCCAGCTCCGGTGAGTTGAGTATCCAGTGGCCGACGAACGAGGTGAGGTGCTCGATGGCGGCCGCCGTCGCCACGTGCTCGGCCAGTTCACCCCGGGTCTCGGCCTCGCCGAGGACGTGGCGGAAGATCCATTCGGCGTGCCTGATGTACGGCGCCGTATCGAGACCGTGGGAGTTTAGGTAGTCGAGGACTGACTGGTGGGCCTCAGCGTGGATAGCCTCCTGCGCGATGAAGCCGGTTACGTCTTCGCGGAGCCGCTCGTCGGTGATGTACGGGAGTGCTTGCTTGAAGGTTTTCACGAGCCAGCGCTCGAGCTCGGGTAGCAGCATGTGAAGCACGTTGAGGATGTGGCTCGCATGCGGCTGGCCGGGGATCCAGCGCGGCGGAAGTCCGGTCCAGTCGAAGTGCACGTCGCGCGGCTCAAGCACGAGCTGGCCCGGGATGAGGTTGTCGGTCATGTCCGACCCCCGGAAAGTCTTGGAAATGCGAGGCTACGACCCCAGCATCTCAAGACTTTCCGGGGAAGGCCAGCTGATCTTTACGCTAGGTCCCGCCGGATGATGAGCCGTCCCAGCGATGGCGCGAAGCGGGAGATGGCGAGGAAGACCTTCGATTCCGGGGTGACGGCCACCATCGGCTTGTCCCGCTCGACGGCGGTCACGATCGCCCGGGCGACCTTTTCCGGCGGGTAGTTGCGCATCGCGTACAGGCGTACGGCGCGGGCCCGCTTGGCCTCTTGCTGCTCCAGGCTGAGGCCCGAGTAGGTGAAGGTACGCACGATGTTGGTGTTAACGAAACCGGGACAGATCACGCTCACCCGGATGCCGCGCCCCGCGAGTTCGCCGCGCAGCGACTGGGACAGCGCCAGCACCGCCGCCTTGCTGGCGGAGTACGCCGCCAGGTCCTTGGAAGGAAGGTAGGCGGCGGCCGAGGCCACGTTCACGATGTGCCCGCTGTCCATTCGTGACGCGAACGACCGGCAGCCGTGGATCACGCCCCACAGGTTCACATCGAGGACGCGGCGCCACTCCTCTTCAGTGGTGGAGAGGAACGTGCCCGCGTGGCCGATGCCGGCGTTGTTGACCACGATCCGCGGCACGCCGTGATTTTCCAGCACGTCGGCGGCGAACGCCTCCATGGCCTTATCGTCCGATACGTCCACCTGGTACGCATGCGCCTCCGGCCCAAGCAGCCCTGCCAGCTCAGCCGTCCGCCGCGCCCCCTCAATATCAATGTCACAAACCACCACAGCAGCCCCTCGCTCCGCGAACGCCAGCGCGGTAGCCCGCCCGATCCCGCTCCCGCCACCCGTAACCACCACCGGACCGAGGGCTGTCGATGTGACATCGACCGGCATAGAGCCCGGTCGATGTGACATCGACAGCGCTTGGGCGGCGGTCGGGGGCGCGGCGGCGGGGGCTGGGGCGGCGGGGGACGGGGCTGGGGGCGGGTCGGCGGCGAAGTTGGTGATCAGGCGGGCGGTCTCGGGGGCTTCGGCGTGCAGGGCGCCCCAGTGGCTGGTGTTTAGGGTGCGGAGCGCCAACGTGGGGACCCAGCGGTGCACGTCGTCGGTCGCTAGGGACGGGCTCACGTACCGGTCCCGCA
>JBEKHI010000411.1:0-7129 GCA_050012355.1 Streptosporangiaceae bacterium
CTCATCGTCAAGCCGAACTACCGGCCGTGGTGGGGGTTGCCAGGCGGCGTCCTTGAGGATGGCGAACCGCCGCAAGCAGGCTGCGCCCGCGAGGTTCTCGAGGAGATCGGGCTCGATGTCGCGCTGGGGCCACTGCTGGCCGTGGAATGGCTCGCGCCGGGGGGAGAACGGCCGCGTCCGCTAGTGGCGTTCCTGTTCGACGGCGGTGCGCTGCCCGCCGATCCGCCGATCGTGCTGCAGGAGTCGGAATTGGATGACTGGCGGTTCGTCCCCGTCGACTCGCTCAGCGAGTACCTGCCCGCGCACATGGCCAACCGGGTGCAGGCCGCGGTCCTCGCACGGGAGAATGGAAGCGGCGTGAGCTATCTGGAGTCGTGGCCGGGGAGGTGATCCGATGAGCGAAGTCGATGCGGGGCATCTAGTCGTGGCGGTGGCGCTGACCTACCTGCTCGGTTTCGAGCGTGATCTGCGCGGCGCCGCGGCGGGCGACCGGGTATTCGCGCTCATCGGCATCGGAGCCGGACTGATCGGCATCCTCTCGCTTCACGGTGCGCCCAACGCGCTGGCCGGTGCCATCACCGGCGTCGGCTTCATCGGCGGCGGCCTGGTCTTCCGGCAAGCGTTTGGCAAGCAGGAGGTGGTGACCGGGATCACCACCGCCGGCGCCATCTTCGCGGCCACCGGGATCGGAGCGGCCGCCGGTCAAGGCCGGCTCCTGATCGCGGTGGTCGGCACCGCGCTGGCGTTGCTGGTCCTGGAGATCCGGCACATCCGGGTGCTGACCTTCCTAGACGGGAAGCACTGGGCAGGCAGGTTCAAGGACGACGCCGAAAATGAGAATCAGTAGCCCGGCCGCCTAGCGACCCCCAGCGATGGCCCATCGCCGGGGCTATGGCGCTATCGATGGCCCGTCGCTGGGGTCGGTTCGCGCCGATCGGTTGGCACGATGCGGGTGCCGAGCGGTACCAGCGAGATCGGGATCAGCTTGAAGCTGGCCAGGCCGAGCGGTATCCCGATGATCGTCAGGCAGAGCGTGATGCCGGTCGTCAGGTGGCCAAGGGCCAGCCAGAGCCCGAACAGCACGATCCAGATGACGTTGCCGATCACCGAAGCCACTCCGGCGTCGCGGCGGGCCACGATCGTGCGCCCGAACGGCCACAGCACATAGTCCGCGATCCGGAATGCCGCGATCCCAAACGGAATCGTGATTATCAGGATGAAGCAGATAATCCCGGCGATCGCGTAGATGAGTGCCATCCACCAGCCGCACAGGATCAGCCAGATCACATTGAGGAGTGTCCTCATGACCTGGGTATTTACCCGCGAGCGGCCGTTCCTACGCGAAGGTCAGCCAGCAGGTGCCTGGTGGCCTCGGCGATCTCGTCGACCGCGCTATTGAAAGCTTCGGCGTTATGGGCGGCCGGGGCGCGGAATCCGCTGATTTTCCGGACGTACTGCAGGGCGGCGGCCCTGATGTCGTCGTCGGTGACGTCTTCTGAGTACGGCGGGCGGAGGGTTTTGATGGAACGGCACATGGCTAATCCAGTCCGAGAAGGGATTCCAGGCCCACGGTAACACCGGCGTCCAGTGAGGCGATCTTGCGGACCGCGAGCAGCACCCCGGGCATGAACGAGACACGATCCAGCGAATCGTGGCGAATTGTCAGAGTTTCGCCGTGGCCGCCGAACAGTACCTCCTGATGCGCGATCAAGCCCGCGAGTCGCACCGAGTGCACATGCACATCATCCACGGTCGTGCCCCTGGCACCGGGGCGTTCCTGCCGGGTGGCATCGGGCGGGGCGCCTAGGCCCGCGTCCTTGCGGCCCTCGGAGATCATGGCCGCGGTACGCAGCGCGGTGCCGGACGGCGCGTCGGCCTTGGCCGCGTGGTGCAGCTCGATGACCTCGGCCGACTCGAAGAAGCGGGCCGCCTGCGCGGCGAAGTTCATCATCAGGATGGCACCGATGGAGAAGTTCGGCGCGATGAGGATGCGCTGGTCTTTACCGGCGAAGCTGCGGACCTCGGCGATCCGCTGATCGTCGAATCCCGATGTACCGACCACCGTATTGAGGCCATGCTGGGCGCACCAGCGCAGGTTGTCCAGCACCACGCCGGGGTGGGTGAAGTCGATCACCACATCGCAGCCGGTCAGCGGATCGAACGGGTCTTCCTGGTCCACCTCGGCGGCGACGGTCATGTCCGGTGCCTCGGCCACCGCCGCGGCAACCGTCTGCCCCATCCGGCCGCGGGCCCCTATCACGCCAACCTTGATCATGTAACCGGAGCCTACCGGGCCCCCGTTTCTGGTTGGTGCCGCACTACCCAGACTCTTTTACGGGTAGCGCGGCACCGCCCAGGAACGTCAGGAGGCGAACGGAGTGAACGGCGCGTCGGAGTCGAACGGGCCGACCACCGCCAGCGCCTTAGGACGGCTGAGGATCTCGGTGGCCACCCCGCGGATGTCATCGTGGGTGACCCCGTCGATCCTGGCGAGCACCTCGTCGACCGGCTCCAGGCTCGGGTAGACCAGCTCGGACTTGCCGAGGCGGCTCATCCGGGACGACGGGTCCTCCAGGCCAAGCACGATCGAGCCGCGGAGCTGGCCCTTGCCACGGGCGAGTTCGGCATCCGTCAGCCCACCGTCGACGATCTTCGCGACCTCCTCGGCGCTGATCTTCAGCACGTCGTCGGCCTTCGACGGCAGGCAGCCCGCGTAGATACCCCACATGCCGGTATCCGCGTTCTGCCCGGAGAAGCTGTAGACCGAATAGGCCAGTCCGCGCTTCTCCCTGATCTCCTGGAAGAGCCGGGAGGACATGCCGCCACCGAGCGCCGCGTTTAGCACGCCAAGGGCGAACCGGCGGTCGTCGGTGCGGGATAGCCCCTCGCAGCCGAGTACCAGGTTGGCCTGTTCGATCGGCCGGGACACCAGCCTGACGCCGGTACCGGCCGCCGAGCCGTACCCGTCCCACAAGCCGGTTTCGCCCGGCACCACTGACTCCGGCCGCACCCGCGGTGACGCGGGGCGCGCGGTGGGGTTCATCCCCGCCAGCGGCCCGTCCTTCGCGCCAGCAGCGAACGCCTGCTCGACCTGCCTGACCACCGTGTCGTGGTCCAGGTTCCCAGCCGCCGCGACCACCAGGTGCGGCGGCGTGTACCGGTCCACGTAGTGCTCGTAGATCTGATCGCGGGTAATGGCGTTGATCGAGTCCACGGTGCCCAGGATCGGCCGGCCCAGCGGGGTGTCACCGAAGAGCCGCGCGGTGAACGCCTCGTGGACCAAGTCGGACGGGTCGTCCTCGTTCATCGCGATCTCTTCGAGCACCACCCCGCGCTCGCCGTCCACGTCGCGCTCGGTGATCAGCGAGCCGGTCACCATGTCGGACAGCACGTCGATCGCCAGCGGCAGGTCCTCGTCGAGCACCCGCGCGTAGTAGCAGGTGTACTCCTTGGCGGTGAACGCGTTCATCTCGCCGCCGACCGCGTCCATCACCGAGGAGATCTCGAGCGCCGTGCGCTTCGCGGTCCCCTTGAACAGCAGGTGCTCAAGGTAGTGCGTCGCTCCCGCGTGCGAGGTGTCCTCGTCACGGGAGCCGACGCCTACCCAGATGCCAAGCGCGACCGAACGCACCGCGGGGAGATACTCGGTAACGACGCGCAGTCCTCCGGGGAGGACCGAACGGCGTACGAAGTCAGCGTCGGCCGGGTGAGTCACGACGCATCGTTCTGGTGTGAATCGTTCCCACGAGTACGGCGCCGCACGCGCTTACGGTCCCCGCCCGCGTTGTCACGCGGCGCTTCGGAAGCTCCGGGAGCCCCGCCGCCGAGGTCCTCGCCAGCTGCCTCACGCTCGATGACCTCGACCGGGACCAGCGACAGCTTGCCGCGGTCGTCGACCTCGCGGATCTCGACCTGGATCTTGTCGCCGATGTGGATGACATCCTCGACGTTCTCGATCCGCTTGCCGCCGTGCAGCTTGCGGATCTGCGTGACGTGCAGCAGGCCGTCCTTACCGGGCAGCAGGCTGACGAACGCACCGAACGCGGTCGTCTTGACGACCGTGCCGAGGAACCGCTCGCCGACCTCGGGGACGTGCGGGTTGGCGATCGCGTTGATCGAGTTCCGCGCGGCTTCCGCGGACGGGCCGTCGGTGGCACCGATGTAGATCGTGCCGTCGTCCTCGATGGTGATCTCGGCGCCGGTTTCCTCCTGGATCGAGTTGATCATCTTGCCCTTCGGGCCGATGACCTCGCCGATCTTGTCGGTCGGGACCTTGATCGTGATGATCCGCGGCGCGTACTCCGACATCTCGCCGGGGGCGGTGATCGCGCCCTTCATCACGTCGAGGATCGTCATCCGCGCGGCGCGCGCCTGCTTCAGCGCTCCCGCCAGCACGGACGCCGGGATTCCGTCGAGCTTGGTGTCGAGCTGCAGGGCGGTGATGACCTGCTCGGTACCCGCCACCTTGAAGTCCATGTCACCGAACGCATCCTCGGCACCGAGGATGTCGGTCAGCGTCACGTACTGACCGCTCTCGCTGATCAGGCCCATCGCGATGCCGGACACCATGTCCTTCAGCGGGACACCGGCGTTCATCAGGCTCATCGTGCTCGCGCAAACCGAGCCCATGGAGGTCGACCCATTGGAACTGATCGCCTCGGAGACCTGACGGATCGCGTACGGGAACTCCTCGCGGGTCGGCAGCACCGGGAGCAGCGCCCGCTCGGCAAGCGCGCCGTGCCCGATCTCGCGCCGCTTCGGGCTCCCCACGCGGCCGGTCTCACCGGTGGAGTAGGGCGGCATGTTGTAGTTGTGCATGTAGCGCTTGGTGCGCTCCGGGTTCAGCGTGTCAATCATCTGCTCCATGCGGAGCATGTTCAGCGTGGTGACACCGAGGATCTGCGTCTCGCCCCGCTCGAACAGCGCACTCCCGTGCACCCTCGGCAGCACGCCGACCTCGGCCGACAGCGGCCGGATGTCGGTGAGGCCACGCCCGTCGATGCGCAGGCCGTCGTTGATGATGCGCTGCCGGACCAGCTTCTTGGTGACCGAGCGGAAGGCGGCGCTGATCTCCTTCTCGCGCCCCTCGAACCGCTCGTCCAGCTTCTCGTGCGCGAGCGCCTTGACCCGGTCGGTCTCGGTGTCCCGGTCGTGCTTGCCAGCGATCGTCAGCGCCTTGGCCAGCTCGGTGGAGACTTCCTGCTCGACCGCGTCGTACACGTCCTGCTCATAGTCGGCGAAGACCGGGAACTCACCGGCCGGGGTAGCGATACCCGCGGCGAGCGCGTCCTGCGCCAGCATGCTCTGCGCCTCGCAGAGCGCCTGGATGAACGGCTTGGCCGCCTCCAGCCCCTCCGCGACCGTGTCCTCGGTCGGCGGGATCGCGGTCTCGGTCTCAGCGAGCAGCTTGAGCGTGTGGCTGGTGGACTCAGCCTCGACCATCATGATCGCGACGTCGCCGGTCTCCGCCACGACCCGGCCGGCGACCACCATGTCGAAGGTGGCCTCCTCGAGCTGCTCGTGGGTCGGGAACGCGACCCACTGGTCCTTGATCAGCGCGACGCGAACGCCGCCGATCGGACCGGAGAACGGCAGGCCGGCGATCTGCGTGGACATCGACGCGGCGTTGATCGCCACCACGTCATACGGGTCCTTGGGGTCAAGGGCCAGGATCGTCTCCACGATCTGGACCTCGTTGCGCAGGCCCTTGACGAAGCTCGGGCGCAGCGGCCGGTCGATCAGCCGGCAGGTGAGGATGGCGTCCTCGGACGGACGGCCCTCCCTGCGGAAAAACGAGCCGGGAATCCGGCCCGCCGCGTACATCCGCTCCTCGACATCGACGGTGAGCGGGAAGAAGTCCAAGTTCTCCTTGGGATGCTTGGACGCGGTGGTAGCGGACAGGATGACGGTCTCGTCATCGAGGAACACTACGGCGGAACCAGCTGCCTGGCGGGCAAGACGTCCGGTTTCGAACCGGATTCTGCGGATGCCGAAATCGCCGTTATCGATAACGGCTTCGGCGCTGTGCACACCCTTCACGGGTGAGACCTCCTTGCGGTAGATCCCGCACCACCCGCCGCCTGGCTGTCGGCTCGCCCCGTCCGGTTCGTGGCGCCTTGGTTCATGGCGCCTGCGGTCGGGGCGGCCGGCCGGTCTTCGATCGAAGTCCTCGGGGTTTGCTTGCCCGGGGACCACTACCGAGGACCGGCCCTGGCGCTCGGGGCCGGGGGCTACGGGATGTGTATAGTCGCTTCTTTTTCAGTTATGTTAACAGTCTGGCGATGCTAGACGTTCCCGGTGGCGCGCCGCCCCCGTGACGGCGCGCGCTACCGGGAACTACCTGCGCAGGCCGAGACGCTCGATGAGCGCACGGTAGCGGGTAATGTCCTGCTTCGCCACATACTTGAGCAAACGACGGCGGCGTCCGACCAGCAGCAGCAGCCCTCGGCGGCTGTGGTGGTCGTGCTTGTGCACCTTAAGGTGCTCCGTCAGGTCGTTGATGCGGCGGGTAAGCAGCGCGACCTGGACCTCCGGCGAACCGGTGTCACCCTCACTGGTCGCGTACTCCGCGGCGATCGTCTTCTTGGTATCGGTGTCGAGCGGCACGTGGCTCCTCGTGGGTTATGTCGTGAAATACCTGCGCTAACGGGATGACGCGAGAATTCGGTCCCCGCGAGGCAGCCGCATGAGGGTGCAGCCCGCCTCGACCGGCCTTATACCGGCAGCGTTCCACGGTACCACGATCCGAGACGCGCCCCGGACGGTAGCCGTTTCAGCTTCCCTAGCTTGTGGGGGCTGCTAGAGCTGCCGGGGCTCGGTCCGCCGGGGCTCGGGCTGTCCGGGGGTTCGGGCTGTCCGGGGGTTCGGCCCGGTGGCGGCGTTCGATTTCCGGCCGAGTCTACCTTCCGGCCCGCACACCCCGTCCGATATGCCCGGAAGGTAGCCTCTGGCCACCGCCCTGGCAACCAACCGTTGCTGGTTGGTGCGGCGTTACCCGCACAAGAGCCTGGGCAGGGCCCCACTACCCAGCAAAAGAACCCGGGGTTGACGTGGCTGGCCCGGCAAATTCCCGGGCCAGCCAACGCCGATTAGGACAGTTTCGCGAGGATTTTCTGCAGAGTGTCGCCCT
>JBEKHI010000412.1:0-7127 GCA_050012355.1 Streptosporangiaceae bacterium
GTGGGGTCCGCCAGGGTGCACAGGATCTTGATCGTGGTGGACTTTCCCGCGCCGTTCGGCCCGAGGAAACCGAAGGTCTCACCCGCGGCGACACCGAAGTCGATGCCACGCACCGCTTCGATGTCGCCGTATCTCTTGGTCAGCTCGCTGACCTCTACAGCGGGAGTGGTCACTCGTCCGTCGCCTCCGCGTTGCCGTCGCTGGTCGGCGCCGCACCTCCCGGAGTCTCCCCCGCCACGTCACCGTCAGCGAGCAGCCGGTAGAGAGACCGGCGAGTCTCGGTGAGCGTCTGACGTGCCTGGCTTAGCTGGGTGTTCGTCCCGGCTCGCGCGACCTCCATTACCGCCAGAGTAACCTGGCGAATCAGGTCGCGAAGCTCGATTGCGACGTCATCGGCCATGCCCTGCGCCGCTTCCCAGGACCGGCTCAGCTCGTCGGCGTGCGCTTCGGCGTACGAGCGTCCCTCGTCGGTGAGCCCGTAGAGCCTGCCGCGGCCTTCGCCCTCGGGACTGATCAGGCCCTCGTCCTCGAGCTGCTGGAGTGCCGGGTAGACCGAGCCAGCGCTCGGCCGCCAGACGCCTTGCGTCCGCTCGGCGATCTCCTGGATGATCTGGTAGCCGTTCCACCGCTGGCCCTCGGCCAGCAGGTCGAGGATCGCCGCGCGGACGTCGCCGCGCCGAGCCCGCCGGCCCCGGCCGAAGTCACGCCCGAACGGAGTTGACCCGAACATCGCCTCCAGCCCCGGGCCGCCGAACGGCCCGGCGGGAGCGCACCGGCCGCGCCGCGACCCTGGCCCTTCGGGACCTCCTCGCGCGGAGAACCGGCCCTCCGGCCCGAATCCGCCTCGGCCACCTGGGCCACGACGTCCCCGTCCTTCACCGCGGCCCCGTCCGAACCCGGCTTCCCCTTCTTCTCTGTTCCATCGTTCCTCACGCATGAAGAACACCTTCTCTCGTTCTTGTTTGTTCTAGATATCTCAACGATATATCGTTCAAGAACGTCTGGCAACCTGAATTATTCCCTGGGAGTTAAGCCGTGATGCGGGGATGGGCTCGTGGGGCCTACGAGAGTCTCTGACGGGAGACGGCTGACATCAGCACGTCTTCAGGCCATTCAGGTAGGTGGCGAGCAGCCGACGGCACGTCACGTCCCACTCCGGGTCCGATTGCCGGGGCTGAGCAAGCATCGCTCCGAAGACCACGACATCGCGCGGGGTCACGTCCTGAGTAATCGTCCCGTCGTTATGGCCACGATCAATGATTTGCTGCACGACGCGATGGACCTGCTCGCGCAGCGCCAGGGTCTCCGGAACCGTAACCGGAGGCCCGCCGTGCAGCGGCAGTACGAGTTCGTTCCGCCGCGCGATCGCGGCTTCGACGAAGCGCCGCAGCGCGTCGCTGCCTGTCGTGCCGCCGCTTTCCGCCGCGCGCACGTTCGCGAGCACCTGCTCGAAGGACCGGTGGGTAAGGGAGTTGAGCAGGTCCTCGCGGGTCCGGAAGTGGCGGTAGAGCGTCCCGATGCCGACACCCGCGTCGGCCGCGATAGTCGCCATCGCCACGTGCGGGCCCTCACGGTGCACGGCCGCTGTCGCGGCCCGCAGCAGGGTCTCGTGGTTACGGGCCGCGTCACTGCGCTGCTCGCGCGCAGTGGGCTTCCTCACGATTGCCATGCGCTCATTGAAGCCTTCTCCGATTCGCCCTGGATAAGGATACACTTAAACGGACGAAATCCTCCGGATTAGCCGAGCGAGGGCGCTCATGGGAGGACTTGCGCATCCGTCAATCCGCGAGGAGACAGCATGACCAGCCAGCCCACGCCCGTCCCGCCCGACGATCTGTCACGCAAACTCACCGTCGCCCGGCCGGACAGCGACCAGAGCCTTCCGCACATCGGACTCGTTGGCGACACCTACACGATCCTGGTCACGGGTGAGGACACGGCCGGGAAGTACACGCTCATCGACATGCACGTGCCCCCAGGTGGCGGACCGCCGCCGCACCGGCACGACTTCGAGGAGATGTTCACCGTGCTTGATGGCGAAGTCCAGGTGACCTTCCGCGGCGAGACGCTCATTGCCCACGCCGGCGAGACCATCAACGTGCCCGCCAACGCGCCGCACGCGTTCACCAACGCCGGAGACACGCCGTCGCGGTTGCTCTGCCTGTGCGCGCCTTCGGGGCAGGACGAGTTCTTCACCCTGGTCGGCCAGCCCGTCGCCACCCGGACCGAGGCGCCACCGCCGCTCGACGCCGAGGCGCAGGCTGCCTTCATCGCCAAGTCGCGGGAACTCGCGCCTGAGTACCAGACGGAACTGCTGCCGCCGCCCGGCGCGAAATAACGCGCCCCTGCACGGCTGACTAGCCGGGATAAACTCCGTGGCAAGCCGCCTCTCCTGGCCCGCCCCCTTGGCACGAAGATGGATCGTGATACTATAACGATATATCTGTTATGGTAGAGGTGTTGTACTACGTGAGCCGGCGGGACGGGTAATGCGAGGACATGGGCACGGCGGAGGTCACGGCGATCGCGACGGTTTCGATAGTCGCCGGATGCGCAGGGGCAGGGTTCCGGACCTGCTGCTGGCGGCGCTGCTCGACGGCCCCTCGCATGGCTACGAACTGATGGACCGCCTGGAGCGGTTCAGCGGCGGCACGTGGCGGCCGAGCCCAGGGTCGGTGTACCCACTGCTCCAGATGTTCCAGGACAAGGGTTTGGTCGAAAGCCAAGAGGAACAGGGCCGGAAGGTCTTCGGCCTGACCGAGGCCGGTCGCCAGGAGGCTGAGCAGCGCCGCGTCGGCGCCGTGGAGGCCGCGATTCCCGTGGACCGGCACCACTCGGAGCTGCGCACCGAGATGGAGCAGTTGCGCTCCGCGAGTCGCCAGGTTTCCTCGGTCGCGACGTCCGAGCAGCTGACCCAGGCGGTCGCGATCGTCAAGGGCGCGCGACAGGCCTTGTACCGGCTCCTTGCCGAACAGTAGCTAATGCCGGCCTGGCCGACGTTCGAAAAGGGAGAGATGCCGATGAACGGCGATCGTAACTCAGCCACACCATCGGGACGCGGCGACGGCGGTGGGGGCCGCCGCAGGCCCCCACCACAGCCCGTTTCGGTAGTCGCGGTATCGAGCCTCACACCGCGACTCGTATCGGTACGCGTTGGCGGCGGCGACCTGAGCAGGTTCGACCAGGCCGCCCCGACCTCGCACATGAAGCTGTTCTTGCCGGCCGACGGCCAGGACGCGCCGACGCTTCCGGTGGTCACGCCCGAGGGGCGGACGTGGCCGTCCGACGCGCCGCGACCAATCGTGCGGACCTACACACCACGGTCCTACGACCCGGACACCGGGACCGTCGAGGTGCAGTTCGTGCTACACGGCGAGGGCCCGGCGGCGGTGTGGGCGCAGCGGGCGAAGCCGGGCGACAAGATCGCGCTCGGCGGCCCAGGGGGCCGGTTCGCCGCCGATCTGGGCACCCGGCACTGGTGGATCGCCGGTGACGAGAGCGCACTGCCCGCGGTGGGCACCCTGCTCGATGCCCTTCCCGCCTCCACGACGGCCGAGGTGCATCTGGAGGTCGCCGGCGCCGATGACGAGATAGCGCTGAAGAGCCAGGCCGACACCACGATCACCTGGCACCACCGGCGCGCCCCCGATGCCTATGGAGTTGAACTTAACGACGCGGCTGAATTCGCCGCGATCACCAGCGACACCCAGGTATGGGTCGCCTGCGAGGCCTCGGCCATGCGCCGCATCCGCAGGTACCTGCGGGCCGAGGGCGGGGTCCCCGCGTCCGCGCTGATCACGCGGGGCTACTGGCGGCTGGGCATCGCCGACCACCCGGACCACGACTACGGCGAGGACTGATGGCCGCGCTCATCGATCCGCGGGTTCACGCGGTGCTCGACCGGCTGCACGGCCTGTCGGGGCGCGGTGGCGGGGCAGGCGAGCGCGGCGGAGGCGGCGGCTGGGTACGGTCAGACCCGTTCGCAAGCGCCGGACGGGCACTCTCCATCCAGTCCGACCAGGGAGACTTGATCTATCTCCTATGCCGGGCGATCGGTGCGAGGAGAGCCGTTGATTTCGCGACGTCTCAAGGGCTCGACTGAGCTGTCGGTCAAGGTGGAGTGACCCGGTCGACGAACAATCACGCCGGGACCGAGTACTCCCGGCGGATGCTGGAGCCCAGCCGGGAGATGTCGGCCCCGTAGATGTGCATCGAGACCGCGACCCCGGGGCCGGAGTTGGTGACCCGGTGGATGTCGCCGGGCGGCGCGAAGCCCGCGACCGTCCCCGGCGGGTTGGTGTTCCTGGTGATCATCCGCAGCGAGGCATCGAAGATCTCCTCGTACTCCGCGCCCTGGATGACCCCGGTGACGCACCAGGCCACATGGTCGTGGATGGGGGTCTGCTGGCCAGGGAGCCAGACCATGGCCGTGATGGAAAACGAGCCGTCGGCCTCGGCATGCACGAGGTGTGTCTGATACCCGGACGGGTCGCCGCGGAGCTGATCCGCGCTCAGGACGCCTGTCCCCGGAAGGTTGCCGCGCAGCGTATCGGCCACCAGGTCGGCTGTCGGGCCCCAGCCCGCGCCGCGTCGGACCGCTCGCCGCACGGCGTCGATCAGCGTCTCGGGACAGTTCCCCGATTTCTCTAGCATCGGAACAGACATAACCGACATTGGCGACCTCCTTGTAGGGGAGGGTACCCATTGATGATCATCAAAACTAATGCCAGTAACCGAGCGAAGTCATAGAGCCGGTCTATGGAATGCCTCCGGCCGGTGCAGGCTCGCCCGCCAGCCGCAGCGCGGCGAGCGGATAGATGATCACGGAGAGCAGCCCGGCCACCACCAGGGACGCGGCGGTGCTGGCCCGGATCGCTCCGGCCTGGACACCGAGCGTGGTGATCGCCACGATCAGCGGCAGCCCCGTCGAGGCGAACAGCGCCAGCGCGGCCGCCGGCACTTTCTCCGCTCGGTAGGCCACGAAGACAGGGAGCCCGCGGACTATCAGGAAGCCCACCAGGAACAACGGGATCATCGCGACCCGGGACGGGTCCGCTAGCAGGCTTTTCAGGTCCAGGCCCATTCCGCTGACCACGAAGAAATAGGGGATCAGGAAGCCATACCCGATCCCCTCGAGCTTGGACTCGACCACCTGGATCTCGTTCTTGCCCCCGGCCCGCATGAACAGCCGGATGACCACGCCGGCGGTGAACGCGCCGAGCAGCATGTCCAGGCCGAGGTGCACCGCGATCCAGAGCATGACCGCCACCACGACCATCGTGAGCCTGACCGCGAGCTGGCCGCTGGTGGTCAGCGTGGACGACACCAGCCGCGCCAGCCGTGGCGGGCGCGGCCGGGTGGCGAGCCAGGCCGCGAGCGCCGCTACCACGACGAAGGCGACGAGCAACAGCGTGGTGCGCACCGAATCCCCCTCGGTGAGCAGCAGCGCGACCAAGACGATCGGGAAGAACTCCCCGGTCGCGCCGACCGCCATGACCGCCCCGCCAATCGGGGTGGACAGCAGCCCGGCGTCCGAGATCATCGGCAGCATTGTGCCAAGCGCGGTCGTGGTCAGCGCCAGACCGAGGACTAGCGGCGCGATGTTGTGCAGGCTGGCCTTCGGCGCCGTGTCAATGGTCCTGATCAGCAAGACGATCAGCACTCCCCCGGCGAGGCCGACCACGCAGGAACCGATCCAGCTCGTGATCGCGAGCCGCAGCGGCTTGCCGCGGATCGCCTCGAACCGGATCTCGTACCCGGCCATGAACATGAGCATCGACAGCCCTAGGTCACCCACCGTCGAAACGACTTCCGTGCGGTGCGCCCAGCCGAGCACCGCCGGGCCGATCAGCACCCCAAGCAGGATCTCGAGCACCACCGACGGCAGATGTACCCAGCGGTTCAGCAGGTCCGCCAGATACGGCGCCACGAACGCCGCCGCCATGATCAGCGCCGTCGTGGTCAGAGATGTCCCCAACATCCGTTACCCCCAGTGACGAGGGTACTCAGTCCCGTGTTTGGCCTTCTGCCTGGGTGCGGCCAGGCACGAAAGAACCGCGCTAACACGGCGAGACGCCGTCCCACGCGCCCACGGTGTCGTTCTCCGAGCCGCCGTCGATGGACATCGATCTGTTGGCCACGTATCCGCAGGAAGCGGTCTCCTCCACCAGATCCCATGTCCCGAGCGTGTACTTGTACGACAGGGTGGTGTCCGCGGTCGCGGTGATCGTCGCGGTCCACTCGGTCGACGACAGCGGCGTCATCGCGATGCCGTCAGGCGCCCAGTCGGATGCCCCGAGTCCGAGGGAAGACAGGGTCCCCGACAGGTACACGGTGTCACCCGACGGGGTGCTCGACGGCACCGTGACGGTGACGGTCTCGACGGCGGCGGTCGCCACCGAGGAGACGTCGATGGCGACGGCGTCATCGGCCGGGACGGTGACCGTCGCTTGCCCGGACGAGTTCACCGCCACCACGGTGCCGGTGCACGCGCCGTCGACGGCGGCGCCGCTGATCACGTCGCAGTAGGTGCCTTCCGGCAGCCCGGTCGTGAAGGTCTCGGTGAGAGACGACGACTCATCGTTGATCGCCACCCACGCGTCACTCCCCCGGCTGAACGCGATCGCGTCATCCCCGTCGGACCACCAGTTCTCCACCGCGGCGGAGCCAGCCGCGTTATGCCACCCGGTCATGCCGACGATCGCGGGCCAGCGCTCCTCGCACTCCCAGGTGCCCGCGCCGCAGGTGACCGACGCGATCGCGTTGCCGCCCGCGCTAGGAGGACCTTGGTCATACGAGGAGAACGCGTAGTCCGACAGCACCTCTGGAGTCCCGTAGTCCCACGCGAGCATGAACACGTTGGCCAGGATGTACTGCGCGCCGTTGGCGTAGTACAGCGCCCCGCCGTCGCGTTCGGTGTCCTGGTCATCGACGAACACCACCGCGTCGGACGACGGAACCATCCCATCGGAGTTGTACGAAGGACCGAAGTCGCTCAGCGACGCCAGCGTCCCGTCGGTGAAGGCGTCGTACAGATCCCAGCCGTACCGGTACTCCATCAGCGACCCGGTGCCCTCGTACAGCTCCGGCGTGACCGGCTGCCCGGCGCCCCATTCCACGTCCTGGTA
>JBEKHI010000413.1:0-7121 GCA_050012355.1 Streptosporangiaceae bacterium
GTGGCTCGTTGCAGGCGTTGGTTAGCCGCGCCAGACAGCTCATCGAGACCATCGGCAGCAAGCTGTCATGACTCCGGGCGAATTGCTTGACGCCGCCCATCGTGTTCTACATGAACCGGGGACAGTGTCGGGCGGATGGCCCCGCATGGTCGCGCTGCTCACCAGACAAGCGCTGGAAAAGGCCATCGACGAGTTCTGGGACTCCCGTCAGGACACGGCGGGGCTGTCTCACTGTAAACGCAGAACGCAGCTGGTGTGCCTGCCCTTTTATCTCGACGCTCGCTTGGCGCTGGAGGCCTCCTACGTCTGGGCCGCGCTCAGCGACGCGTGCCACTATCACGCCTACGAGCTCGCCCCCACCGCCGGCGAGCTGGCCAGATGGATTGATGTCGTCGCCGGGCTAATCGAATCGATTGATTCACCAGTGAAGGGACCAGGATGAAGCTCACGGATGGCGCGGAGCACGCGTTCGATTTGAACATCGAGAAGGTGCTGGAGCACTGGACGGTGCCGTTCGCGGTCCGCGAGCTGATCTCGAACGCGCTCGACGAACAGGCGCTTACTGGGACTGCAGACCCCGGGATCTATAAGGACGATGCGGGGCGCTGGCATGTGCGCGATGCCGGGCGGGGTGTGCGCTATGAGCACCTGACCCAGAAGGAAAACGCGGAAAAGCGCCTGCACCCGCAGGTCATAGGTCAGTTCGGCATGGGTTTGAAGGATGCGCTCGCGGTCTTCGACCGGCGAGGAATCGATGTAGCGATCCGCTCGCGGCACGCCGACATCACAACCGGGCGCAGGCCCAAGGAAGGCTTCCCGGACGTGGTTACTCTGCACGCCCTGGTGTCCCAGCCCTCTGATCCGCAGCGAGTCGGGACCGACGTCATTCTCGGCGACGTCAAGGATGCCGATATTGAGCAGGCCAAGCACTTCTTCCTGCGATACAGCGGCGAAACTCTCCTGGAGACCACCGAGTACGGTGACGTCCTTGCCCGGGCTGACGGCTGGCAGCCCGCCCGGATCTACGTCAAGGGCCTGTTTGTCGCCGAGGAGCCGAATTTCCTGTTCTCCTACAACGTCACCAAGTTGTCGGCGCCGTTGCGTAGGGCGCTGAACCGTGAGCGCAGCAACGTCGGCCGCAGCGCGTACTCGGAGCGAGTCAAGAACATCCTCACAGCATGCCGATCCACTGCCGTCGCCGGGCCGCTCGCCGACGACCTGAACGGCTATGCGGCGGGACGGCTGCATGACGAGCTCGCCTGGCGGGATGTGGCCTTGCACGCCTGCCGGGTGCTGCAGACCAACGAGAAGGTCCTGTTCGTCACCGCCTGGCAGATGGCGGCCGATACCGCCCAGCTCCGTTATGCCCGAGATGACGGGTATCGCATCGTGGTGGTTCCGGAAGATATCGCGCGATCTCTTGGTGATCTCACCGACCTCAACGGCGAGCCTTTGGTCGACCTCGGCCGCTACCGCGACGAGTGGAACGACAGCTTCTCCTTCACCTTCGTCGACCCCACAGTGATGACCCGAGCCGAGCGAAACGTGTACGCCAGAACCGCTGATATAGCGGCCCTCGCCCGCGTCGACCTTCGCAAGGCTGCGGTGCTGATCTCGGAAACCATGCGGCTGAGTGATCTGGGCGATCCGGTGCTTGGGCTCTGGGAGGCAACCGAGCAGCGGATCGTCATCCGCCGGGATCAGCTCGGTGGGGTCGCCAGCTATGCGGGCACCCTCCTGCACGAAATTGGTCACATGGTCAGCGGCAAGACGGATGGGACACTGGACTTTGAATCCGAGCTTTCCCGCCTCCTCGGTGTCACTGCGGCCGCAGCTCTGAAATAGCGCACAGGCAGTTGCAACCGACGCAGCCCGCCGCGACAACGGGCTATCGGGCGGACCCGCGTCTTCCCCGCAGTACGGCGTCAAGCAGCGCCTCCGGCCCTTGCGTCCGGGGCGAGCGGATCACCCGCTGATACCCCTTCTCGTACGCATCCACCATGGCGAGGGTCTTCTCGGTCAGGGCAGGCCGGATACCGCGTTCGGCGTGGCAGAACCGGACGTATGCCCGCAGGAGCTCGGGAGCCTTGCGAGGGACTCCACGAACTCCGGCATCGTAAGCTCGTTTTGCTCGCGTGAGCGCGCCGGCTCGAACGGGTCCTTCCTCCGCGGGTCGAGGTTCGCCACTATCGAGCTTGCGAACGCGAGAAAGTCGAGTGGATCGCCGGCAGCCAGCCGCTGGCGGACGCCAACCACCAGATCGGCCCGGTCCGGCCGAGGCGGCCGCGCGGACCATGGCCGCGGCGGCCGCCTGCGCTGCTGACCGTTCTTCGGACGCCGCCCACACGATTTCGGCATGACACCAGGCCAGCGAAAGTGGGCCGCCGCACGCTTTCTCCAGAACGACGCGTGGTGACTTGTCCCGGTAGCCGCTCAGCACCGGGAAGCGGACATCCTCCTCGTCCATACGAACGGTTAGCCAGCAAGTGTTCGTATGGACGGAACGGCTGTGGCCAGCTTTTGCTGGCGCGATGCCCCGGGTCGAGCGCCTACTCGCCGGCCTCAACGCCTTCGGCCAGACTCTCATCAGCCTCGAAGCGCTCGCCTGGCCTGCCGACGTGGCCGGAACGCCTGTCCACGATGGGCACCTAACCACAAGGCCAGGACCTGTAAGGAATGCTCTTGTGCGTCGAGGAGGACATCGACAAGCACACGGTACTAAGCCGCCACCTGATCGGCGGTCAGGTAGGCAGCGACGTTAAGGCGCCCAGGGAAAGTCAGCAAGTTCCCAGGCATCGGCACCGGGAAGGCTCATGGTCCTCTGTAATTCCGCAGGTACTCGGGTTTTTAGTGTACCGGCGTGGTAGCAGAGGGTGCGTTTTCCGTCTCGAAGCCAGACCGACCGGAAAGCCCCGAAACCGCCGAAGTCCCACTATCGGCCTTCACGCCTACACGTGTAACGTGAGCTCTCCGCCAGCAAGCTGGTACCGCATGAGCGCCTCGGCGAGGGCCCCGGGACGGCGGGTTGGCACGACCCAAGTGTCCCAGGTCCGCGGCTGAACCTGCCACGTCCGGAACGGGACGCCCAGCATGCCGCCAAGGTTGTGGAAGACCCTGCCCGGCCCCAGCGCCGTCCCGGTGACCCCGGACGGGTACAGCTCAACTACCAGCGCTGCCCGCATGAACGGCGCGCTCATCACCCCGATGTCACAAGCCGACCCGCCCCACCGGGTATTGAACGTGTGATAGTGCCGGGCGAGGCGCCGCAGTTCGTCCCGATCGGTCACCACCCGCGTGTCCCGCACCGAGTTCCACGGGCAGGAGTACACACCCCAGCTCTGGTGATACGCAGACGGCCTGCGCGACAGCGCCCGCGGCGATCCGATCGCCCCCACGGTGATCCCCGAATCGTCAACCCGGATCCCCGTCGGCCAGTTCCGGTAAAGGAACCCCGACGTGACCAGCGACAGGTAGGCCGCCATGCCCACCGCGCCGAACCAGACCGGGCTGACCATAACGGCTATCACCACGAACGCCACGTCCGCGACGGCCGGGGCAACCAGGAGCCAGACCAGAAACCGTGGTGTCCGCGCGCAGCGCAATTCGGCGTACTCGCTAGTCTGGCGCTGCCTGACTATCACGGCATAGCCCCCTCCAGGAACCCTGCCATGGCTGCCTCCAGCTCGGGACGAGCGTAGTCGCGCGCAGCATCCGGGTTACCGGAGTCCCACCCCGCAACGCGAGCGGCCGTCCCGTTGCCGCGCACCTTCAATCGCTGCCCGATCCGGCCCCGGGCATCTACCGGGGTGAACCGGGTCACGACACGCCCAGGTTCTTTCGACCAGCGGTGCAGCTTATCCACCGGGCGTATCACCATGTCAGCCAGCAACTGCCCCGCCCGCTGCGGCGACACTAGCACGTACGCGTAGCCGCAGGTCAGCGGCCTCACTCCCCGTTTGGCAGGGTCACCCGCGATGTGGGCGAGGGACTCAACGGCGACCGCACGCACCGGCTCGCGTTCATCCCCGAGAGCGAACATCGACAGTACCGGCACGGACAGCCCGTCGCTTTCCACGACCACGGCGTACGCTGGCCGACAGCGGGACGCGAGGATGACACCCAGCTCCGGGCTCATGGCATACTCCGCCTGGCCCGGCTTCTCGATCAGCAGCCCCTTGCGCACTAGCCTGTCCGTCGCCGACCGGATGTACTCACCGCGTTCCCGCTCATCGAACTGCAGCCAGGCCTTCGCCGTGGCCTCGGGGAAGACCGCGTGCCGCGGTCCGCCCAGCATGCACAGGTCCGCTCCGGCGAGCGCGGCCAGCGGCACGTCCTCAGACCCGGACCGGCGGATCAGAGTCCGGACAGCCTCCGCCCGCAGATCCGGGTCCGTCATGTTCAGTCCGGTCATCTAAAACCAGCTTCCGATCGGCGAGGCGATCGTATGCCACACAGACCGTGCTTTGTGCCCGATCTCCTTGCTCCCGTCGACCACGCCCTTGCCAACGTCCGCCGCCGCACGGCCCGCATCCTCGGCCGCCCGCACATCACCACTACCGATGTCAACTGCGGCATCGCCGATGCCTTGACCGACGTACTCGGCTGCCCGGAGGTCTCCGCCGACGATGTCGTTGACCGCGTCGCGAAACGGCGTCCAGTGGTGATACGCGAAATCACCGGCGAGATAGATACCGGTAACCGCGATCACTACCTCGCCCACCACCGGGATAGGTGCCGTCACGCCATCCGCGACGCCGAGCCAGCCTGCCTCGGCTGCCATTCCCGTAAGGATGCCAAGGGCATTAGCCCCGGCCGCAGCGCGATCCACATCGCCCAGCACGCCCGTGTCCTGCGGGCCGACCAGCGTCCCGGTGTCCGCTATCAGCCCGAGGCCGTCCATCGCGTACGACAATCCATCGACCTCCGAAAGGAACCTGGCGGCTGTCTCGCCCCAGCGAGGCGCGAACGCCGCCCACGCGTCCAGCATCCGGCCCGTGCGCTCGATCTTCTGCGCGGTCTGGATCAGCTCGTCGCCGACGAACTCGCCCTCTTTGAGTAGCTCCTCAATATTCTGCAGACCCTCATCAACAGCCTCGACCAGCTTGACCGGCTCCTCACCGGCCTTCTTCAGCAGATCAACCCAATGGTCGCCGGCGCCGATGTCGAAGGGAGCCAGGAGCCCTTCCAGTACCTTGCGCTCAGGCTCGGTATGCTCCCACACCCCCGGTTGGTCCGCCCTGACTCCCGCGACGGCGCGGCGGACATTCGTATGCAACTGCTCCGCCGACCGCGTATCCGGCAGCGCAGTTGCGAGGTGATGCTCCACCTGCGCGAGCCGACTTGCGCACACCGACGCCGCGTGGTCCAGCTGGTCGGTAATGTCACCGGCCTTCTGCCCGAACTGGCTCATCGCCTGTATCCGGTCCAGCGGGTCCAGATGAACGCTCAAATTGCCGGCCTGATGGTTCAGTGCGGCCATGTCCTGCTGGGCTTCCTCCAACGCGGCAGCGTAGTTGCTCAGCGCCAGCGCCGTGTCCACTGCGATCTCACATACTGGGGTGAACCGGTCGCCGACCTGGCCCGTAGCGTGCCGGAACTGGTCCGCGAAGCCGCCGGTCCAAGTGCTATCGGTGTCGCTGGCGTGATTACGGAAGGACGACTGCACCCCCGCATGCTTCATGGCCATTATCCGAAGCGACTGGATGACCCGCCGGAGCTCCTCCGGGTCACCCGGCGGCACCTCGAAATCGCCCCCGCCCGTCACGAGCCCGCTGCCTCCTCAAGCCCCCCGCCCTCGGCACCCGCCGCAGCAGCGAGGCGGCCAATCGCGGTGCCGGTGTCGTCCATCGCTTTGGCGAGCATCCGGCCTAGCGCATCGGCGGCACCAGCCACATCCGGCCGTCCTGCCGCCACCGCCGCCCGCGTACCGTAATCAGCTACTTCAAGAGCCTGCAGCGCCACGGTCGCGGCGTCTTCTTGCAGCCTGAGAGTCCCCGCTGCCAGACTTGCCGGATCACCTCCGGTAAGCCCCATGCCCGATCACCCTTTGTTGCATCTATGTCACTGATCGCACCTTTGTCTAAGGCTACGGCAGGCCAACCCGCGCAAACAACCCGAAGATACAGATTTGGTGCCCCAGTTACATACGATCTGGTATCGATGGTCCGCGACAAGACCCACGTCCTGCGGCACGTTCTGGCAGCCAGTACGGTGGACGCGGTGCACGCGGTTGCCTTGTTCAGCACGGCGACGCCACTCTCAGACGAACACGCTGCGGTACCAGTGTTCCCCGACAGCGAGGGCGGGGTCGTGGAAAGCTTCTACCAGGACTGGACTCTCCTCTTGCGTGCGCGTGAACACGCCCGCAGTGAGCATTCCCATCCCGGTTTCGCTCCTCATGTCCACAGTCACATCAAGCTGATAGCCGCTAGGACCGCCCCGTGACCCAGACCGACGACATGCGCCACGCCAGGATGCTGTGGGACTACCTGTGCCTAGGCCAGCCAGTACGACCGGTGGAATGCCTGCTCGTGTTCGGTGGCCACGATCTCGGAGTCGCCGAACGCGCCGCCGAACTCCACGCTGCGGGTATCGCGCCCCTGATAGTCGTATCCGGGGGTTCCCGGGCGGTACCCGATGGCAGCGACTTCCCCACCGAGGCAGACGCCATCGCCGACACTCTGCTTCGCCGCGATGTGCCGAAGGAGGCGATCCTCCAGGAACGCCTCGCGTCGAACACCAGTGAGAACTTCTGGCTATCCGCCGAACTGCTGCGTGACCTCGGCTTTGACCCCCAGCATTTCCTCGTGATCCAGAAACCGTACGCCGAACGTCGCACCCTGGCCACTGCCAGACGCCGCTGGCCCGACAAGCACGTGAGCATCACCTCCCAGCAGATCAGCTTCGACGACTACTGCGCCGGCAGCATCCCAGTGGATCGGATCCTGTCCATGCTCGCCGGAGAGATACTTCGTCTAGAGACCTACGCAGCCACCGGCCTGATCGACCCCGGCGAACCAGTACCCGACGACCGGCTGCACGCGGCCCGCGCCCTCCAAGCCACCGGCCACACCCTGCGCGCTCTCAACTAACGACACGGACGGCGCGTCGCGCGCGTGACC
>JBEKHI010000414.1:0-7107 GCA_050012355.1 Streptosporangiaceae bacterium
GTTTCCGCGGCGATCGCATACAGCAAGGGGAGAGCGTCCGCTTCGAGCAGCGCGAGCCTGGCCTGGCGGTCCAGGCGTATCGCTGTCACCGCGTCGGCTTCCGCCGCCGAGCGGCTGGCCAGCGCCGAGCGGTGCACGGCGATCCGAGCCTGGGCTCGCAGCGTCGGCCGGATAGCGGCGAAGATGATCCCGATTACCGTCAGCGCGTGCGCGCTCGCGGTGAGCTTGGTCAGGCCGAGCGGAATCACGGCCAGCAAGTTCGCGGAGAAGATGAGATGGGCGGCGAAGGCGAGCACGGCTCCGAATACCCACTCCCAGGCGGGGCGGCTGACCGCCAGCAACGCGATCAGCCAGCTTGAGCCGAAGATCGACCAGTCCACCGAGCCCGCCGAACCGGTCGCCCGGCCCGCCCAGCCATCGAGTGCGACCGCCGCGACAATGAACGCCACCGCGCAGGCAGAGTCCCTGCCGGTGAGGTCGCCCGAATGGGTCCGCGGAATCAGCCAGAACGCCGCGCCGGTGAGAGCGGCCCACACCACCACCGGCACAAGCGGCTCACGGTACTCGTGCAGGAAGCCGAGTACCTGGATCAGGAAGGCGAGTTGCCAGAGCGCCGCCACCACGCCGAGCACGCGCGGCAACTCCGACTCGTACGCGTCACGGACCAGCCGGTCCTGGCTCGTCATCGAGCGTCACTCCTCGCGGCGCGCTGGCCGGTATCCCAGCGCAGCTCCACGACGGTTCCGTTACCGGGCTCGGACTGGATCGTCGCGTGACCTCCCTGGTCGGCTACGCGCTCGAGGATGGAGCGCCGCACGCCGAGCCGGGCCGGACCGACCAAGGCGCGGTCGAAGCCCGCGCCCTCGTCCCGCACGATGATCCGGAGTTCGTCGGCGGACGCCAGGCTCACCTCGACCCACGCTTCGCCGGTCCCGGCGTGATTCATCACGTTCACCAGCGCCTCGCGCACCGCGTAGCGGGTCGCACGGATCGTCTCAACCGGCAGGACGGGCTCGGAGTCAGGCCCTGGTACGCCCTGGACGTGCACGATCAGGCCGCGGGCGCGGATCTCGGCGGCGACCGTCTCGATCGCGGAGCACAGCCCGCTCACCGGTCCGGGGCCCGCGAGATCATCGTCATCAGGGTCACCCAGCATCCCCTTGATCAGCGCGATGTCGTCTTCGCAGCGGCGTATCAGGTTGCCAGACCCGCTATCCAGCCGCGCTAGCGCGGTCAGCGTGTTGAGCACGGTGTCGTGCAGCATCCGCTCATGCTCACGGCGTTCGGTCAGCCGGGATAGCAGGACGTATTGCCCGCGGTAGTCCTGGTCAGCGAGCGCGAGGGACGCGTCGGCCGCCACCGCCCGGCGGTAGAGCATGCGGCGTCCAGCCCAGGCCGCGAGCGCGATGGCGACCACCATCACCGCGGCGATGGCCGGCGCGGCGACAGAGATACCCAGCTGCGGCGATAGCACCGCGCCCGCCCAGTACGCGGCCCCGGTCCCGAGCGCCAGCGTCGCCAGTACCCTGGGCGGGGTGAACCAGGCGGGGGCCACGATCTGTCCGATGATCGAGATATCCACCCAGTTGGAGCTGTTGCCGATGATCACCGGCGGCACGTACCACCGCGCACACAGCGCGAGGGCGATGTAGACCATGGAATCGGTGACGGCGAGCGGCACCGAGGGCCAGCGCCGCGACATGTACGCGACGGCCGCGCTTCCCCATGCCATTGCGAGGATCGGGCCCGCGAGCCGCCACGGCACAGCGCTGTAGAACGAGTGCCAGATGATCACCTGGGCGGCCGTGCAGACGATGCCGGCGCCGCGGATGATCGACACCGTCCGGGTCGCCGCGATCCGCAAGGTGATGATCGCTGGACCGGCTGCCTGGTCGCCGGAGTCGCTCGTGGCCCGCGACGGGCGCGCCCTACGGCCTGCTGGCCATTCTTTCGGCCGCATAAGCCTGATGATAGGACGCGAATCCACGTCACCGTTAGGGTTTGCGTCTTACCAGGCAGTTCCATCGAGACAGTTCCATCGAAGACCTGCGGCTAGCCTGACCCGGGTGCCGGGCCGGTGCTTTCGCGCACGACCAGCCGCGTCTCAAGTTCCATGCTCAGCGCCTCGTGGGCGTGCCCCTCGAGCTGGCGCATCAGCATCGTGACGGCGGTGCGGCCCATCTCCTGCAGTGGCTGACGCACGGTGGTGAGGCGGGGCGTGGTGGCCCGGCTGACGTCGATGTCGTCGAAACCGGCGACGGACAGGTCCTCGGGTAGCCGGAGTCCGCGCGCCGCGGCCACCTCCATCACCCCCACCGCGACCTTGTCGTTGAAACAGACCACCGCGCTCGGCCGCGGCCGCAGATCGAGCAGTTCCCGGCCGGCTCGCACCCCCGTCTTGGTGGCAGGCTCGCCATGGCGCATCAGCCCGGGGTCACCCAGCACCCCGGCCTCGGCCAGCGCGGCGAGGTGCCCGCCCACCCGGTCGTCGCGAGTGTGCCAGTGCGGCGGCCCGGTGATCACGCCGATCCGGCGATGACCGAGCTCGATCAGGTGCCGGGTGACGGCCCGGGCGCCGGAAAAATGCGCCGCCGAGACCGACACCATGCCGCGCGGCACGGCGGTACGCGGATCCACCACCACAAACGGATAGCTGTGGGCCGCCAGCGTCTCAAGGTCGGCTCGGGGTTCCGGGGGCAGGATCAGTACCGCCCCGTACGCATCGCGGCGACGCCACAGTTCGCGCACCGCTCCCGACTTGACTACCGCGTCTCCCGCGTCGAGCAGCATGCTCTGACCGTGCAGCGCGAGTGTCTCGGCGATCGACGTGACGATGTGTCCGAAGTAATCGGTGAGCAGATAGGGGCAGCGCACGAATACCGGCAGCCGGGTGTCCCGCGTCGGCGTCCGTCGTCGTCGTGGCACCGGGGCCCGGTCACCAAGCCGCTCGACCACCTGGCGCACTCGGTCGCGGGTATCCGAGGCGACGTTACCGCCGCCATTGAGTACCCGGGAGACGGTAGCGATCGACAGCCCGGTTTCTGCTGCGATGGCGCGCACAGTCACCCGGCCGGTCTCGGTAACTGGATCTGAAACAGGATCTTGTTTCATCGCCTCTCCCGTAAGAGCGCCATAGGTAGGGATTAACAAAACATCAACCTTGCATACGCATCTTGACTCCGCGTAATACTGCTGCTGTTATCCCTTACAGGATAGTTTCTTTACTGTTTCAGAAACAAGTGGTATTAACTCCCCCCGGCGGGTCGCCCCCCTCCCGCCGGACCGCTTGGCTGAAAGGACCCCCCACTACTATGCGTATACCAAAACTCTCCCGGAAACGGTGGTCGGTCGCGCTCGCCCTGAGTACCGTCACCGCGCTCGGAGCTGGCGGCCTCGCGCTCGCCGCCGCCGGGTCGACTCCGACCACGCTCGCCCTGAGTGCCGACACCGCGACGTCGGTCACCGCGGCTGGTGCCGCCTTCCCGTCCCAGTTCGCGGCGCCCTACCTGCAGATCGATGACTCGGATGCCGGCGACATGGCCGCCGACGATGCCGCGACCGGTCTGAAGTACTACACGCTGGCGTTCCTCACCCCGCAGTCCGGCTGCACGCCGGAGTGGGAAGACGGCGGCGACAGCGTCGGTGCCTTCACCTCGCAGGTCAGTGCCATTCAGGCCGCTGGCGGCAACGTCATCATCTCCTTCGGCGGCGAGTCTGGCGGCGAGCTCGCGCAGACCTGCACGAACGTCTCCCAGCTCACCGCCGCGTACCTGAACGTGGTGAACACCTACGGCGTCACCCGGCTGGACTTCGACATCGAGGGCAGCGTGCTCTCCGACACCGCCGCCACCTCACTGCGCGACCAGGCGCTCGCCGCGCTGCAGGCCGAGGACCCGTCGGTGCAAGTCGACTTCACCCTCGCGGTCTCTCCGTCGGGGCTGCCCACCGGTACCGGCTCGGAGTACGCGCTGCTCCAGAACGCCCAGGCCGACGGCGTGAAAGTCTCAACCGTCAACATCATGACGATGGACTTCGGCGCCGGCCAGAACGGGCTCACCGACGCCGAAACCGCCGCGCAGGGGACCGCTAGCCAGCTCTCAAGCCTGTACGGGATCTCCACCTCCGCTGCCTACGGGATGATGGGCCTGACACCGATCGCCGGCGTGAACGACTCCCCCGACGATTACGACTTCACCACCGCCAACGCCTCGTCGCTGGAGAGTTTCGCCGCGTCCAACGGCGTCGAGGAGCTGTCCTTCTGGGAGGTCGACGCCTATGACAAGCCGACCGGCTACCAGTACTCGGCGATCTTCAACGAGATAACGAGTGGCAGTACCACTACCACCGGGACCACCGGTCCGATCTACGGGTATGAAGGCCTGTGCCTAGACGACCGCAGCGCCAGCACAGCCGATTTCAACCCTGTCCAGGTCTACACCTGCAACGGAACCGACGCCCAGCAATGGACCGTGGAATCAAATGACACCATCGAGGTGCTTGGCGGCTGCCTCGACGTGGACGGCGCCGGCACGACCAACGGCACCACCGTTGACTACTACCCATGCAACGGCACCGGGGCCCAGACCTGGGAACCCCAGTCGAACGGTGAGCTGGTGAACCCGAACTCCGGCAAGTGCCTGGATGACACCGGGTACGGCGGCTCCGGGACCCAGGTGCAGATCTGGACCTGCGACGACACCTCGAACCAGCAGTGGACCCTGCCATGAAGCGACGACTCCTCGCCATCCTCGCGGCGCTAGCCCTCGCGTTCGGCATGACCGCGGCCCTCGCGTACCACGCGCAGGCTCAGACCGCCGAGGCCACCGGAGCGATTACCGGGTACGAGGGCTTGTGCCTGGACGACCGGGGCGCCAGCACCGCGTTGTTCAACCCGATCCAGGTCTACACCTGCAACGGCACCGACGCCCAGGACTGGACCGTCGAGTCCAATGACACCCTCGAGGTACTCGGCATGTGCCTGGACGTCGACGGCGCCGGAACCACCAACGGCACCACCGTCGACCTCTACACCTGCAACGGCACCGGCGCCCAGACCTGGGAAGCGCAGTCCAACGGTGAGCTGGTGAACCCGAACTCCGGCAAGTGCCTGGATGACACCGGGTACGGCGGCTCCGGCACGCAAGTGCAGATCTGGACGTGCGCCGACACCTCGAACCAGCAATGGACGCTGCCCAGCACGACGCCCACCGGCAACACGCCGGCCTTCGGGTCGAACGTCTACGTGTTCAACACCTCGATGTCGACCACCACGATCCAGGACGACATCAACGCGGTCTACGACACACAAGAGTCGAACCAGTTCGGCACGGAGCGGTATGAGCTGATGTTCGAGCCGGGCACCTACGACGTCAGCGTCCCGGTCGGCTTCTACACCGAGGTCGTCGGCCTCGGGCAGAGTCCCACCCAGACGGTGATCACCGGCGGCGGGATCTACGCCAACGCGGCGTGGAATGACGGGAACGCGACGGAGAACTTCTGGCGCGGCGTGGAGAACATCACTCTCGACCCGTCCTCCGGCAGCACCGAGTGGGCCGTCTCTCAGGCCGACCCGATGCGTCGGGTGCAGATCGACGGGAACCTGGTGCTCGACGACGACACCTCCGGCAACACCACCAGCAACTGGTCCTCGGGCGGGTTCATCAGCGACTCGGTGGTCACCGGTAACGTCAACTCGGGCACCCAGCAGCAGTTCATCATGCGCAACGACCAGATCGGCAGCTGGACAGGCTCGAACTGGAACATGGTGTTCGTGGGTGACACCGGTGTCCCGGCGCAGAGCTTCCCCAGCCCGCCTTACACCACCGTCGGCGACACGCCCACGATCGACGAGAAGCCCTACCTGTATATCGATTCCTCGGGCAACTGGGACGTGTTCGTGCCGTCGAACCGGACGGACTCCACCGGTGTCTCCTGGGCGGACGGGGACACGCCGGGAACCTCGCTGCCGATCAGCGATTTCTACCTCGCGACGCCGAGCAGCACAGTGGCCGAGATCAACGCCGCGCTGGCGGATGGACAGGACCTGCTGTTCACCCCCGGTGTGTACCAGATCGCGGGCACCATCGACGTCACCAACCCCGACACCGTGGTGCTCGGCCTCGGCTTGGCCACGCTGGTGTCCAACGACGGTGACACGATCCTGGAAACCGCCGACGTCAATGGCATCCGCATCGGCGGACTGATCTTCGACGCCGGCACCACCAACACCTCGGTGCTCGTCCAGATCGGCCCGCCCGGATCGGACACCAGCCACGCGTCGGACCCGACCGTCCTGTCTGATGTCTTCGCCCGCATCGGCGGCGCCACCGTGGGTGAAGCGACACAGACGTTGCAGGTCAACAGCGACAACGTGATCGGTGACGACCTGTGGCTATGGCGCGCCGACCACGGCAACAGCGGCACGGTCGGCTGGACGGTCAACACCGCCGCCAACGGCCTGGTCGTCAACGGCGCTGATGTCACCTTCTACGGGCTGGCGGTCGAGCACTACCAGGCCGTGCAGGTCCAGTGGAACGGCAACGGCGGAGCCGACTACTTCTACCAGTCCGAGATGCCCTACGACCCGCCCGACCAGGCCGCCTGGATGGACGGATCCTCCGACGGGTATCCGTCCATCGCGGTCGCCAGCAGCGTGACCAGCTTCCAGGCCTACGGCCTGGGCGTGTACTGCTACTTCGACGTGGACCCGAGTGTGGTCAGCGCGAACGCGCTCACCTCACCGACCTCGTCCGGAGTCCAGTGGAACGACATGGTCACCGTCTCGCTGGGTGGCACCGGAACCATCGAGCACATTATTAATGGCACCGGTTCCACAGTGGACTCAAGCAACACAGTGGCCGACCTGACCAACTACAGCTGAGCACAACCGGAAAGGACCCGGTCGCATCCGAGCGAAACGGATGCGACCGGGTCCTGCTATTGCGGCATGTCTTTGAAGTGAACCGGTCAGTCCCTGATGACGGGGTCGATGCCTCATTGGCGCCACCAAGGAAACGTAGTAATAGGACGTAGCCCTGGGGGACGTCCTATTACGGGTTTCAGAACAACGTGAGTTTCCGACGTGTCGTCGCGGCTGGCCAGTTTGGT